>DASZJQ010000112.1:0-8880 GCA_035947875.1 Acidimicrobiales bacterium | reverse complement strand
AGCGGTGCCACCACCGCCACCACGACCCCGAGTACCAGTGCCTTGCCGATCGTCCACGGATGGATGAAGTGGACCACCACCACGGCCACGACGATGGCCGCCAGGGCGCCCCCGATGAACCCTTCCCAGGTCTTGTTCGGGCTGACCAACGGGGCCATGGGGTGACGGCCCCAGGTCGAACCCACCAGCAGCGACCCCACGTCGCAGGCCACGGTGACCACGACGGCAGCCAGCAGGAAGGCAATGCCGTGGCGATTCGGGAACAGGCTCGGGCTGACGAGGAGCGCGGCGAACGACCCCAGGGCGCCCACCCACACGAAGACGAAGACGGTCGAGGTCACGCCCGCCACCGGATCGGCCCCGGGCTCGACGTTGGCCAGGTACCAGATGAAGGTGGCCGCCACCAGCATGACCAAAATGAGCGGAAGGGCCGCCACGCCCTTGTTGTAGGTCTCCACCATGAGTGAGACCGTCGCCACCAATCCGAGCAGGGTGGCCGGGTGGTACTGGGCCCGGCGGAAGGCGGCGAACGCCTCGGCCGCCGCCAGCAGCACGAGCACCAGCACGATGGCCAGGGCGGGAAGGTTCCCCTGGGAGAAACAGACGAGGGCGATGACGCCGAGCGCCACGCCGGACCCCACGGCCAGGCGCATGTCGCGCCCAGTGGCACCGCTGCCGGATCCACCGCCGAGGCCGCCGCCGGATCCGTTGCCGTTGCCGTTGTCGGCCCTGCGGCTGCCGTTGTCGGACTTGCGTCGGGTTGACCGTGGCGCCCGCGGTTGGGCCACGGGCGGTTCGGGTGGCCTGAGGCGTGACGCGGCGACGGTGCTCGCTTCGGGGGAGACCGGGACCGGCGCCACACCGCGCCCGCCCTCGTCGGGGAGCGGGTCGAAGTCGGCCAGGTGGCTCGGGGGTGAGAGGCGCACCTCTTCGTCCTCCGGCGCGTACGTGGGCTCGAAGTCGGCCAACGGCGACGAGATCACCAGGGTGTCCTCATCACCGGGCAACTCGGCTTCGGCGAAGTGCCAGGGTTGGCGCTCCACGTCGAACTGCTCGTTGTTGTCGTTGACCATCGAGCCCACCGCCGGGGCGTCGTCGGAGAGCATCGAGGGCTCGAACATCTCTTCGTCCGCCGCCCAGTCGGTGTCCTCTTCGCGCCAACTCGGCGCCGCCACCACGGGGTCATCCCCCGTGCCGCGATCGAGCACGGCCGGGACCTGGCCGGTGGGGGCGTCGTTCCAGTGCGGCATGTCGAACGGGTCGTCGGCGGCGGTGTCCCCCGCTTCGGGCACGGCGTCGCCCGCCGGCTCGGCACCGATGATGCGGACCCGGCCCGAACGGTAGATCGGTGGATCCTCGTCGATGCCGCCGGAGTCTTCCGAGGCGGGTGGGCCCTCTACGTCGCTGTCGTCGGTCATGGGTTCTCGGTCCTCACACCTGCAGGAGTTCTTGCTCTTTTTGGGACAGCAGTCGGTCGATCGTGCCCACCTGCTCGTGCGTCATCTTCTCCACGTCCTTTTCGACCCGCTCCAGTTCGTCCGTGGAGAGCGAACCATCCTTCTGCAGCGCCTCGAGCTCCTTGCGGCCGTCCCGACGCAGGTTGCGCACGGCCACCTTGCCCTCTTCGGCCTTGTGACGGACGACCTTGACCAACTCCTTGCGCCGCTCCTCGGTCAGGGACGGAAAGGCCAGACGGATCACGTTGCCGTCATTGGTCGGGTTGATCCCCAGGTCCGACCCCTTGATGGCCCGCTCGATGTCGGCCAGTGAGCCCTTGTCGTAGGGCGTGATGACCAGCAGCATGGCATCGGGCACGCTGAACCCGGCCAGCTGGCGCAGCGGGGTGGGCGTGCCGTAGTAGTCCACCACCAGAGGCTCGAGCAGCGCCGAGGAGGCTCGCCCGGTCCGGACGTTGCCCATCTCGGACCGCACGTGCTCGATGGCCTTGGCCATTTTCTCCCGGGTCTCGTCCACCACCAGGCCGACCAGATCGTCGTCCATCAGAATTGCCCATGTGAACGGGCCGGGAGTGCCGTGGGACAAGTCACTAGCGAACCAGCGTACCGATATGCTCGCCTCTGAGCGCACGAGGGATGTTTCCCGGCACCATCAGGTTAAAAACCCTGATGGGAAGCCCATTGTCCTTGCAGAAGGTGATGGCGGTCAGATCCATGACCCGCAGATCCCGTTGGATGACCTCCATGAAGGAGATCTCGTCGTAGCGGGTGGCGGTGGGGTCGAGCTTCGGGTCGGCCGAGTAGACGCCGTCGACGCCGGAATGGGTGCCCTTGCACAGCAGCTCCGCCCCGATTTCGGCCGCCCGCAGGGCGGCCGGCGTGTCGGTGGTGAAGAACGGGTTGCCCATGCCGGCGGCGAAGATCACGATCCGACCCTTTTCGAGGTGCCGGATGGCCCGCCGGCGGATGTAGGGCTCGGCCACCTCGGCCATGGACAGCGCGCTGAGGACGCGGGTGGGCTGGCCCTGCTGTTCCAGGGCGTCCTGGAGCGCCAGCGCGTTGATCACGGTGCCCAACATGCCCATCGTGTCCGAGGTGGCGCGGTCCATCCCGCCGCTCTCCCCCGTCGTGCCCCGCCAGATGTTGCCGCCCCCGACCACCACGGCCAACTCGAGGTTGCCGGCCTCCATGGCCTTGGCCATCTCCCCCGCCATGCGCTCCACCGTGGCCGCGTCGATGGTCTCGTCCGAGGCGGCCGAAGCCAGCGCTTCGCCCGACATCTTGAGGACGATCCGCCTCGGCGCTCCCACCTCCGGCTCGATGCTCAGGAGCCGATGAAGACCTGCGCGAAGGCCACGATCCGAGCCGAACCGAGCATGCCGGCGATCGACTGTTTCTCGTCCCTCACGTAGGACTGGTCCAACAGGACCCGCTCCTTGAACCAGCCGTTCATCCGACCGTCCACGATCTTGTCCAGCGCCGCCTCGGGCTTGCCCTCGTTGCGGCTGATCTCGGCCACGGTGGCCCGTTCGGCGGACACATCGGCCTCGGGCACCTCGTCGCGACTGAGATAGGTCGGCTTGGTGAAGGCGATGTGCACGGCGATGTTGTGGGCCAACTCGTCGTCGCCCCCTTCGAGCACGACGGCCACCGCATTGACACCCCGGCCGTCCTGCTGGTGCAGATAGGTGTCGACCACCTGTCCGCTCCCGGCCACCAGCCGGCGCACGCGACCGACCGAGATGTTCTCCTTCAGCGTGGTGCGCAAGCGATCGACCTCGTCGTTGAGCTCACTGGCCGCATCCTCGCCCTTGGCGGCCACGAGGGCAGCCAGCTCGTCGGCCAGGGCCACGAACTCGTCGGCCTTGGCCACGAAGTCGGTCTCGCACCGCAGCTCGACGACGGCGGCGGCATCACCGTTGCGCACGACGGCCACCGCGCCCTGTGACGCTTCACGGTCCGCCCGCTTGGCCGCGCCGGCCAAGCCGTTGACGCGGAGGTACTGGGCGGCCTCGTCCATGTCGCCCCCGGTGGCCTCGAGGGCCTTCTTGGCGTCCAACATGCCGGCGCCGGTGGACTGGCGCAGGGCCTGGACATCTTTGGCGGTGAAGTCGGGCACCGTCAGGCCTTCGCCGTCGCGGTCGCCACTTCCGCCAATGGGGTGTCCTCGGTGGGTTCGGGGGCCGGAGCCTCGGGTGCGGCCTCGGCAGAGGCCGGCGCTGCGTCACCCGGTGCCTCCGCGGCCGGAGCCGCGTCGGCGCGAGCCGCGTCGGCCGGCGCCTGGGCCACCGAGGGCGGGGGCGGGGCGGGCACACGCCGGGCCCGGGGCGAGGGGCCCGAAGGGGCCTCCTCGGCGGGCGGTGGCGCCGTCTTGCGCCGGTGCTCGGCGATGAAGCGGCCCTCGACGACGGCGTCGGCGATGACCCGGCACATGAGCGAGCCCGAGCGGATGGCGTCGTCGTTGCCCGGGATGACGAAGTCGATGACGTCGGGGTCGCAGTTGGTGTCGACGACGGCGACCACGGGCAGGCCCAGCTTGCGGGCCTCGGTCACCGCGATGTGCTCCTTCTTGGTGTCGATGACGAAGACGGCGTTGGGCAGCTTCTCCAGATTGGCGATACCACTCAGGTTGCGGCTCAGCTTCTCCAGCTCCCGGGTGTGCGACAGCGCCTCGCGCTTGGGCATGCCCTCGAAGTCGCCGGCCGCCTGCATGGTCCGCAGTTCCTGCATGCGCTTGACCCGGCCCGACACGGTGGCGAAGTTGGTCAGCATGCCGCCCAGCCAGCGCTGGTTGACGAAGGGCATGCCGCAGGCCTCGGCGTACTCGGCCACCGGGCCCTGGGTCTGCTTCTTGGTCCCGACGAAGAGGATGGTCCCGCCACCGGCGACCAGGTCGCGTACGTAGGAATACGAGGACTCGACCCCGATCAGGGTCTTGCGCAGGTCGATCAGGTAGATCCCGTTGCGCTCGCCCAGAATGAAGCGCTTCATCTTCGGGTTCCACCGGCGTGTCTGGTGGCCGAAGTGGACTCCGGCCTCCAGCAGCTGTCGCATGGAAACGACGGCCATAAATGTTCCTCCAGTCGGTTGCTCCCCCCGGGCGCCGCGCCCCTCAGCTGAGAGGCGACCGTGGATTGCGCCCGGGTGCGTGTTGGTCGGTGCTGCCGCCCACCTTTTGATGGGCCTAGCCACCCTAGCCGATCGCCTGTCCCTCTCCGGCCTCAGGCCCTCGGGTGGGTCCCTTCGTAGACCGAGCGCAGGCGCTCCTTGCTCACGTGCGTGTAGATCTGCGTGGTGCCCAGGCTGGCGTGTCCGAGCAGCTCTTGGACGACCCGGAGATCGGCCCCGCCGTTGAGCAGGTGGGTGGCGTACGTGTGGCGCAGGGCGTGGGGGTGGGTGGGTGAGGCCGACCGGGCATCGAGCAGGCGACGCACGTCGCGGGGGCCCAGGCGTCCGCCCCGGCGGTTCACGAAGACGGCTTCGGGCGGGGACTCGGGCGTCGCCATGCGGTTTCGGCCCTGGTCCAGCCACGCCCCCAGCAGCTCGGCGCACGCGCCGTGGATGGGCACCTGGCGTTCCTTGCCCCCCTTGCCCAGCACGGTCACGGTGCGACCGGGCAGATCGACCCCGCGGCGATCCAGCCCGCAGAGCTCGGAGACCCGGAGCCCGGCCGCGTAGAGCAGCTCGAGCACGGCCAGGTCGCGCTGGTCGACCGCCGAGGCCACGGGGAAGTCCAGCAGGGAGCCGATCTCCCCGCCCGAGAGGACGCGGGGCAGGCGGCCACCGCCCGAGGGGGCCCGCAGGCTGCGGGCCGGGTCAACGCTGATGCGGCCCTGCCGGAGCGACCAGGCGAAGTAACACCGCAGCGCCGCCGCCTTGCGGGCCACGGTGGCCCTGGCCAGGCGTCGCGTGCCCAACGAGGCCAGGTAACGGCGCAGGTGCAGGCGGTCCACGCCCGACGGTTCGGTGACCCCGCTGCGGCCCATCCATTCGACGAAGGCCCGCAGGTCGCTGCCGTAGGCGCGGCGGGTCGCCTCGCTGCGACCACTCAGCCAGTCGTCGAAGCCGGGAAGATCCCATCCGGGCGCCACGATTCCAGCGTACCGGCCGCATACTCGCCGCTCGGGGCACTAACGTCCCCCAACGAACCACCGGGGGGGCCCCGTTGGCTGTCGGTGAGGAAGGGAGACTCATGGGAGCGACGTTTGATCGACGCACACTTCTGGCCGGAGGTGCGGCGGCCGCAGCTGGATTCGCCGCCGTGAACGCCTTCGGGCTGGATCTGGGGGGCATCGCCGGTGCGACCACCAATGGCCCCGGACGGAACGGGATCTCGACCGCGCCCCCGAAGAAGGGTGGCTCGCTCGTCTTCGGGGTCGACGCCGAGGAGTCGGGGTTCGACCCCACCCAGGCGCGCTATGACGAGGTCGGCGTCATGTACGCCCGCACCGTCTTCGACCCACTGACCATCATCACCGCAAAAGGGGGCTGGGCGCCCTATCTGGCCGAGTCCGTTGTCCCCAACTCGGACTACACGTCGTGGGCGGTCACGTTGCGTCCGAACCTGGTCTTCCACGACGGCACGCCGTGCGATGGGGCGGCACTGCTGACCAACTTCAACGCCCAGTTGAAATCGGCGCTGACCGGGATCGTCCTCAGCCCGGTTCTCCAGAGCTTCAGCCAGACCGGCCCACTGACGGTGACCATGGCCCTCAAATCGCCCTGGGCCCCCTTCCCGTTCTGGCTGGCCGGCGGCATCGGCGGCCAGATCGCCTACGTGGCGGCGCCGTCCATGCTCTCCAATCCGAACGGGACCACCAACCCGGTCGGTACCGGGCCCTTCGTCTTCAAGGAGTGGGTCCCCAACAGCCACTTCACGGCCACAGCCAACCCGCACTACTGGCGACCGGGCCTGCCCTACCTGTCCCAGATCACGTTCAAGCCCATTCCCGACGAGCAGGCCCGGGCCGAGGCGCTCAAGTCGGGCACGGTCGACATGATCATCACCGACACCCCCCAGCTCATCACCGAGTTCAGGGGGAACTCGAAGTACGCCTACACCGACGACCAGACGAACCTGGCCGGCGAGCCCGACATGAACTGCCTGCTGCTCAACACCGGTTCTCCTCCGTGGAACAGTGCCAACCTGCGTCGGGCGGCCGCCATGGCGATCAACCGCCCCCAGTACGCTCAGGTAATTGATGAAGGTGTGCTGCCGGTGAGCAACGGGCTCTTCCCAACCAATTCGCCCTACTACTCGAAGACGGCCTTCCCCGCCTACAACCCGACCGAGGCCAAGAGGCTGGTGGCCCAGGTCAAGTCGAGCGGGGGGGCATCCGCCGTCACGACCACGCTCGCCACCACCAACTCGCCCGCCGCCCAGCGGGCTCAGGCCTACATCCAGCAGGCCTGGCAAGCAGTCGGCCTCAAGGTCAGCCCCACGGTCTCCGAGCAGAACGAGCTCATCAACAACGCCCTGGTGGGCAAGTTCCAGGCCAACACGTGGCGCCAGTTCGGCGCCGTCGATCCGGACCTGAACTACATCTTCTGGAGCACGACCACGGCCATGGCGACGGGCTTGTCCATCAACATGGCCAAGAACAGCGACCCCCAGATCGAGGCCGCCTTGCAGCAGGGCCGGAGCAGCATCGAGCCCTCGGTGCGGGAGCAGGCCTACAAGACGGTCAACCAACGCCTGGGCGTCGACCTCCCCTACCTGTGGACGGATCGAGCCGTCTGGGCCGTCATCAGCACGCCATCGGTGCAGAACTGGAACAACCCAAAGACGCCGTCGGGAGCCCCGGCTTTCGGCATGATCGGCGGCCAGATCTGGCCGACTCAAATCTGGATCAGTTGAGCCGGGGCTGAATGAGCGGGCGCATTCTGGTCGTCGAGGACGACGAACGGATTCGGTCGTCGATGCGGCTGGCCCTCGAGGGTGAGGGCTACGACGTCAACGATGCGGCCAGCGGGGAGGAGGCGCTCGACCTCTTTGCCGATGCACCGACCGACGTGGCGCTCATCGACCTCATGCTGCCCGGTATGGACGGCTTCGAATGCTGTCGCGCCCTGCGCCGTCAGAGCGCCGTGCCCATCATCATCGTGACGGCGCGGGCCGACACCCATGATGTGGTGGCCGGGCTCGAGGCGGGGGCCGACGACTACGTGACCAAGCCCTTCGTGGCCAAGGAGTTGGCCGCCCGCATCCGCGCCCTGTTGCGACGAGCGCGGCCACCCGAGGAGGACGACCCGGGTGCGCTCACCTTCGGCACGCTGCAGCTGCTGCCCGAACAGGGCGTCCTGCGCCACCTCGACGGCGAGGAGGTGCACTGCACCAGGACCGAGTTCCGGCTGCTCTGCGAGCTGGCCGCCAGTCCGAACAAGGTACTGAGCCGTGAGCAGCTGTTGGACCGGGTGTGGGGCTACGACTACTTCGGCGACGGTCGCCTGGTGGACGTGCACATCCGACGCCTGCGGACCAAAGTCGAGCCTGACCCGACCTTGCCGCGGCACATACTCACGGTGAGGGGCATGGGCTACAAGCTGGTGCCCTGAGGTGGCGGTGGCCGAGCCGACGGCCGTCCCGACGGCCGGTCGTCCGCCGTTCTGGCGGCGTCTGGGCATCGGCGCCCGCATCACCTCGATCTTCGTGCTGGGCGCGTTGGCGCTGTCCTTCAGCATGGGTGGCCTGTCCTACTTCACGACCCGCCATTTCCTCGTGGCCGAGCGCGTGTCGGCGGCGCAGCATCAGGCCTTTGCCAACGCCACGTTGCTCCGGAGCACCCTGTCGACGGTCAACAAGCAATCCGCCAATCCGTCCAACCTTCTCGCCTCGCTCGATGCCGGCTCGAACTCCCATTCGGCCCTCATCTACAACGGAAAGCCGTATTCCTCGTCCCTCTCGCTGAGCGCATCGTCCATCCCCGTCGGGCTGCGGAACGCGGTCCTCGGGGGGTCGGCGGCCACCCAGACCTACCGGGAAGGGGCGCAGAGCCTGCCTCAGATCGCGGTGGGCGTGCCCATCCCCTCGGTCCATGCCGCCTACTTCGAGGTCTTCTCCCTCTCGGACCTCGACCACACGCTGCGCGTCCTCGGGCTCGCCCTCATCGCGGCCGGCATCGTCACGACGTTGCTCGGGGCCGCGCTGGGCCGATTCGCCAGTGATCGTTCGCTCCGTCCGCTGGGCGGTGTCTCCCGGGCGGCCGTGGCCATCGCCGGCGGCCAACTCGACACGCGGCTCAAATCCGACCCGGCCGATTCCGACCTGGTGGGGCTGACCACCTCGTTCAACGCCATGGTCGATGAGCTCCAGGTGCGCATCGAGCGAGAGGCCCGCTTCAACTCCGACGTCAGTCACGAGTTGCGCTCTCCTTTGACGACGCTGTCGGCTTCGCTCGAAGTGCTCGAGGCGGACCACGATGCG
>DASZJQ010000111.1:0-16989 GCA_035947875.1 Acidimicrobiales bacterium | reverse complement strand
TTTGGGTCCGTGGGCTCCCCCCCGGAACCGGGGCGGGTCGACCGACCCAATTAATCACGGCCGCTTTCAGAGCACCGTTACGTTGAGAACATCTTTAGCTCGGTGGCCCGACCGAACGAGGGTCGAAGCCCTCCCATGCCGTTTCTCCAGCGTTCATCGGCGACACGACTCACCTTGTTTCCCGTTCAGAACGCCCACAGCGAGGATCGTGATCGGCTGCAAACGTGATGGGTCAAAAGTGCAGGGCTGGGGCGGAGCAACCACAACCAGAATCAAATTTCCGGACTAGAAAATAAGTGCCGCCAATTTCGGGACGATGTGCGCGGATGAAGTTGGTGACCATCGTGTGAACGCGAGCCACCAGACGCGGCGACGCCAAGCAAGGACCGACGGCCGCGGCCGACGGCCCCAAGAATTCGCGCTTGACGAGAGATAATTCCGGGACAAAAGTTGACGAATCAACTCACGTCGAACGAGGGGGGCTTTGCCGATGAGGTTCTCGAAGATTCTCACGACTGGTGTCACAATGGCGATGATCGCGGGAATGGCCTTGGTCATGAGTGCGTCCGCTGGTGCTGAGCCGAGAATGGGTCACGACCATATGGGGGAAGGCCACGCTGATCACACCGCGACGTGTACCGGAACATTCGCGTCGCCGGGGGTGCTCGCCGGGACGTACCACTCGAACGTCGTCGTTAACGGAGTGTGTGCCGTCAATGGTGGTCCTGCCTTGGTATTCGGCAGTCTCACCGTCTCCCCCGGCTCGACACTGGATGCGGCATTCGCCCTCAATGACGCTGGTTCAGGTGCCTCGAGTTTGACCGTCGCGGGCGACGTCACGGTCCTGCAAGGTGCCAGTGCACTGATCGGCTGCGAACCGAACCACTATGTCTGTCAGGACGATCCCAACCAGACGACCGGCACACTCACGGGGCAGAACCGCATTTTCGGAAGCGTTCGTTCGTTTCAGCCCCTTGGTGTCGTGATGCACTCCACGACGGTCGGCGGCGATGTGTTTGAGGGCGGCGGCGGCGGCGGCGTCACCTGCATCCCGCCCGCCGGCAGCGCATTTGCGTCCGTCCAACCCCCATCTCCCGCCTACAGCGACTACGAAGACATCACGGTCGGCGGTAACCTCGGGATTATCGGGCTGCAGACCTGCTGGCTCGGCAGCCTGCGGGACACCGTCCGAGGAAGCATCATCGACTTCAACAACACCATGGCGGATCCCGACGCCGGTGAGGTACTTCAGAATACGGTCGGTGACGACATCGCCTGCTTCGGCAACAGTCCAGCCGTTCAGTTCGGCGACTCGGGGGCATCCCCGAACGTTGTGGACGGCCGGGCCTTCGGCGAGTGTGGATTCAACGTCTTGAGCCCAGACCCGAACTTTGGGACTGGCGGAAGTCAGCCCATCTCGGTCAAGGGCACCTCATCTGACGACGACGAGGGCTAACGAGTCGCGAGGTCGATCCACCACGGTTCGGTCGTCGCGTGTGTCACTGAAGGACGAGGTCGACTGCGGCGACAAGTAGGCGACAAGTACATGGCACCTAGTGCAACAGCTGGAGAACCTGCTGCTGGTTCTGCTGCAGGTTCTGGTTCCCGTTGTTCGCCGTGGCCGCGCAGGCTGACGCGTCCGGTGGGGTGGAGCCCGAGTTGATCCGCTGACCGGTGCTCAGCTGGTTCCCACTGCCCAGTTGGCTGCTCATCTGCGAGTTGGCGATGCTGAGCTGGCTGGTCCCGCTCTGGGTGCTGGTGTCGCCGGTGGTGCTCAGGCAGCTGTTGGCGTGGCTGAACAGGTTGCTCACCGAGGTGCCCAAGAAGGCGACCCCGACCACGGCCACCACGGCGATGAGCCCCACCAAGAGGGCATATTCGATCATGGCGGCGCCGCGCTCGGAGCGCGAACGACCCGACAATGTGCTCCGCATCCGCCGGAGGGTCGAAGGATCGTGCCTGTCCGGTGCCGTCACGTTGGGTCCCGTCTCTTGAGATTGAATACGAACCCCGGGTGTGACCGTCCCGCCGAGAGCGGCCACACGCGGGGTCGTCCGCCAGGCGACAGCATGGCCGCGCCAAGGTGCAGCCTCGGGGCACCGACGTTGCACCTCGGTTGCGCTTGGGTCCCGACCGGACGCGGAACGAGAGGGCCACGCGCTCCCGAAGCCGCCACTCCGTTTCCGATGGGTCACGACCCACGGGTGCAGTTGCCCCGCTCAGAGTGACGACACCCGCAGATCGTGACGCGGGGCATCATGACGGATCCGGGGTGCAGGGCCGGGGCGCACCCGTCGCAACTTGGTTGCCTTTTAGCTAGCCCGTCGCGTTGTGCCGACTGTCCGTTGTCGCAGAGTCCACCGTAAACGGGACCTTCCGGGTTGCCCGGCCCCCTGAAGTGGAATGGGCATGCAAGATTCCAACGAGGGTCGTGGAATGTTCAGTATCCCCGGGGCATCAAGTTGCTGCGTAGTGGCGCGACGTTGCGGAGCTTGAGCGACTTCGCCTTGATGTCGCTGCTTGATCGGCGTCTGCCTCAGGCTCGGCTGACCCCCGTGTCAAGGCAGGAAATCCGTCACCCGCTCCTCGTCGGCGAGAAAGGGGCCTATGCCGATCGCCGCCAGAGCTTCATTGAAGACGTCACGTGTTCTGGCTACTTCTGCCCGTGCTGCTTCCGCTCGCGCGACGGAGAGATCTGAGGGGTGCATCTCGGCGAACTCATCCGCGCGACCAAGGGTTTCGCGGGCGGTACCCCACGCAACCGTGGCAACGATGGCTCGACCCACGTCTTCGTCCGTAGCCGACAGCACACTGAAATGTTTACGCGGAAACCACTAGATCCGCACTAGAAAAAAGTTGCCACATTCCTCCGCAAGTGGTCACGGGGGTTGAGGCAGGGAGCACACGGGCGCCCGTGCGGAGCCGATACCGTTTGGGCCACGGTTACGTCCAGAGAGATGATTTAGCTCGAAACGCCGTCAACTACCGCCGCGGCCGAAGGTGCAGACCGCCATCGCCGAGGTACTGCGCCAGATTGAGTTTTCGTGAGTTTTCGTATTCCCTCGTGCTCGATGCATCCCACCACGCCAGCACCGACCCTCTTGGCCGAGTTCACCGGGGCCACATTGCCGAGGCTGCCGCGCTGATCGACGCCGAGCTAGATCGAAGACATGGCCATCAGCGACCGCCGCTGACAGTTGGCGGGGATCCACCCCGACCCCCCGAAGTGACCCTGAGGTGCGTCCGAGCCCCACGACGGACAGAGTGGATCCCCGCCAGGAGAGTAGGCACCCTCCGTCCCTACGCCGTCCCCGTTGGAGGTGGGACGTCCCGGCATCCCAAACGTCTCGGGATGCCGTGCCAGCCCGCTCCCGAAGAGCGGTCACCGTCAGCCCCTGTCCGCTGAGCTGGGGCCCGACGAACGTCCACCGGTCGACGCATTTGGACTACCTCAAACGCTCGATGACAGGACCGAAGGCGACGTAGTCGCGGACGCTGAAGTAGGACACCCCCCAGCGCTCCCGGCAAGCAATGAGATGTTCGGCGATCTCGGCGCACGTTCCGAGAGCCAAAAAAGGTGTCACCAGGGCATCATCAACCCTCAGGCCGGGGATGCGTGCCGCGATCTCCTCAGCGGCCCGACGTCGATGGTTGGTTACGACTACGGCCTGAACCAGCACATTGAGCTCCAGTCGAGCCCAACCCGATCCGGCCTCCTGCCGTAGATAGGCAACCGTGTCGTCGAGGCGTTGCTCTTGCCACTTCACTTCATGGCGGTTGTCATCGCCAAGGGTTCGGCCGAGCATCGTCAACCCGATGATGTCGGCGTGGCGCGCTGCGTGAGAAAGGGCTCGTCTGCCGTTGACTCCCACGAGGAGCGGTACATGGGTTTGGCGAGACTTCATCGTCTTCAGGCCGTCGATGCGGTAGTACTCGCCACGGAAGACGACTTCCTCGCCGTCGAGAAGACTGCGCAATATTTCGACGGCCTCCCCCATGCGAGCCTTTCGGATGGCCGGAGCGTCAAAGGGGACTCCGACGGCTTGATACTCGTTGAAGGAGTGGCCCGCCCCGATGCCAATCTCGAGGCGACCTCCGCTCAGGTGATCGATAGTTGCGAGCTCCCGCGCCAGATGGACGGGATGGTGAAAGTCGTTGTTCAGCACCAACGGGCAGACTCGAAGCCGTGTCGTTGCTTGGGCGATCGCCACCAGTGGCGCGAGCGGAGCGGGACCGTTGTCGACGTGATCCCACGTGTGCATGACATCGAATCCGAGATCTTCGATAGCTCTGGCATGAGAGCGGATCTCGTCGAAGTGGAGTTCGCTCGCTTGAAACCCAAAACGAAATGGGCGCACGTGATGAGCCTACCGACGAGATGGGCCACCTCTCGTGCCGCGACCGGCAACGTGTGCCCTCTGGTCACACCCGACGGTGAGAGGATGAGAAGTCCAACGAGGCCTCCGAGTCCGCGGCGAATCGGTGCGTTCGGACACGGGCCTTGTTGCCTCGCCGGCGATTCTGCCCGGTACCGCAGGGTGGTCTCTGCGGGCTGTGCATGGGATCGCCACCGGGTCTGGTGTTCGAGCCAGTTGACTCTGCCCTACGGGAAGGGTTCATGCTCTAGAGGTGGATGAACTGCTGAGCATCGGCGACTTTTCCGATCGGTGCGGCCTTTCGGCCAAAATGCTTCGCTCGTACGCCGCGGCCGGCCTGTTGGTGCCCGCAGCCGTCGACGGCTCGTCGGGCTATCGCTACTACTCGACCGGCCAGCTGCACCGGGCCCGGATCATCGCCCTCCTGCGCCGGGCCGGGATAGCGGTCGATCAGATCGCCATGTTCTTCGCCAATCCCGACGCAGTCCAGCTTGATTGCTGGGACCGAGCGATCGTGAGTGAGTCGACGGCCCGCCGACAAGCGCTGGCCCAGGCTCGAGCAGCCCTGGCGCTGGCTCACGCACCTCCTCCCGCCCAGCCAGAAGCCTCGATGAAAGGAGCCGAAGTGTCGCACGCATATGTCACTGGAACGGCCACCCATATTGGTGGGCGCGACACCAACCAGGACGCCGTGCTGGTCAGCGATGATCTCTTGGCAGTGGCGGACGGACTGGGCGGTCTCCAACGTGGCGACGTCGCCAGCCGACTCGCCCTCGACACCTTTGATGCAGCCTTTGCCGCAGACCGAAGCATTTCGGGGCTGCTCACCGCCGGCCGAGAAGCCAATCGGGCGGTATGGCAGCAGGCGAATGGGCAGGACGCAACCATGGGCACCACCCTGGCGGCCCTGGCGTTGACTTCCGACGGAGCAGCGGTCGTTCTCCACGTGGGCGACTCACGCCTGTACCGCTTCCGGGCCGGGCGACTCGAACAGCTCACGCATGACCACACCGTCATCGCAGATTTGATCCGCGGTGGCGAGCTCAGCGAAGAGGACGCCCATACCCACCCCTACCGGCACGTCCTCACGCGAGCGATCGGCGTGGCGCCAGAGGTCGACATCGACTACGCCGGAGTGACCTGCGAACCCGGCGACCGACTGTTGCTCTGCACGGACGGTCTTTTCAATGCTCTGTCCCCCGATCAGCTCAACATCGTGTTGGCATCGGACGCCGAGCCCCAGAAGTCCGCCGACCAACTGGTCACGAGTGCCGTGGAGTGCGACGCAGAAGACAACGTCACCGTCCTGATCATCGACGTTCATTGAGACCGGCGAACGGGAACCTCGTAAGGCAGCAACGAGCGATTGCGTGAACGGGATGAGCGCCGCCTGCCTACCTCAGCCTGGATTCGTCCCGAGTCGAGGCAAGCGCACCAGCGTCCGAAGGTCTACCATTCTGAAGGAGTCTTGAAAGCGGGTACCGATGATGCTGGCGGAGGTGTTTGGGCCCGACCTGTTGATCGTCGTAATTGTGGGCATGGCCATACCCCTGTGGGCGATCATCGACGCCGTGAGTCGACCAGCCGCCGCTTTCTACGGAGCTGGAACCAACAAGACCGCTTGGGTCATCGTGCTGCTCGTTGCCACCTTCGTGTTGGGTCTCGGGCTCTTTCTCGGCTTGTTCTATCTCATGAGCGTCCGCAGAAAAGTCCGTAATCAGATGCAGCTGATGTCCCGGCCGTAGGCCTGTGGTGGGGGCAGCAGTTGTTGCCCATGACCCAGTCCGCCGAACCCGGGCGTGGCAGCGAAAAGGGAGCCCCAGCACGGCCGGAAACCGAAGGTACGTGATGCCTGCGGCGCGGGTAGATGGTCGGAAGACATCAAACCGCCGACATTGGCGGCGGAAACTGCGAATGGCGACTGCCACCTGCGTCGGACGTGGGCGCGTCGGACCGTCGAGCTGACACAATGACGCGTGTGTCGAATTGGGGTGATTTCGAGGCCCAAGCTCGGGATCTGGCTGTGTTTGGAGCGGAACGCCTGGCCGCCGCTCCGGCGTACTTGGCAACCCTTCGGAGGGTGGGCGCACCCCGAGTCCACCCCGTCGCGCCAATCATCGGCGTCGGCCGCCTCTTCGTCTTCATGGAACCGACCTCGCCCAAGGCCCGCGACCTGCGAGAACGAGGCTGGTACGCGCTCCACAATGGCGTGCCGGACACATATGGGACCGGCGGCGAGTTCTTCGTCAGCGGCCAGGCCACCGTGATCGACGATCCCGAACTACGCGCCGTCGCCGGTGTCGCGGCCGCGTACCAACCAGAGGATCGCTACGTCCTCTTCGAGTTGGCGATCGCCGAAGCTCGCTGCCACGGATATGGCGACGTTCCTCTTCCGGATCCGAGCCGCTGGATGCCGTGACGAGTGCCGCCTTGGCGCGGACCACGAGCGCGACGCCTGGCGCCTCGCAGCGGATCGATGATCGGACGAACGGCTGTGCAGGGGCCGAACCACCGGTGCACGGCCGAACCGGCGTACCCGCTTCCCGATCGTCAAGGCGAGGTTGACGAGAGCGGAGAGGCCGATCGGTCCGTCCCGAGGCCGCACGGATCACCGACCGCTGATCTTCGCTTCGAGTCCGTCGATTCGATCAGCCAGATCCTTCAGCCCACCCGCGGTGTGTATGTCCAGGCGGTCGAGTATCTGCACGGTGTCGTCATAGGTGTGCTGTGATCGGATGTCACTGGCCACACTCTGCACGTTCTGTCCGACCATGATGACGGAGAGCAGGACCAACTGGAGGAACGTTTGGGCAATCCAGGCGATAATGCCCTCGCCGCCCGGCTTGAGCGCCGGCGGCAACCCAATCAGGGCGATGGCCGCGAACACATAGGCACACCACATCGATCCGACGATGTTGGTGAGGAACACGGCAATCTTGGCATTGATCCCGTCGGCCCTCTTGACCTCTGCTCGCAGCCCGCGAAGACTGATCGCTTGACCGATGTGATGGTGAATCTTGACCGGGTTCTGTATCTGAAAATCGTTCATGCACTCTCCTCGTCCGGTGGTCACTCACGAGCATGGCATGAGACCGAAACCCTCGAGGTGGAGGCTTGGCTCCGAGGCGAGGTCCATGCTCAGCCGCAGTGCGGCCACCGTGCCGCGTCCCAGGCGCTGATCGCTGCCCGGCGTTGCCCGGCGGTGGCTGGCGACGGGCCGGGCGGCTCGTGCGCGTTCCGCCGCTTGCCGATCCCGCCGCGCTCGGTGACGCAGTGGAGGCACGCAGCACGCAACCGACATCGTTTGCCTGGTGGCAGTCGCGCCGGCCGGTCCTTACTTCCGTCGCCGGCTGTCGCGACTCGTTAGCGGGCCGGGACCTCCTGGGGCGGCGGTGGACCGACGTAACGAGCGGCCGGACGGATCAGTCGGTTGTGGGAGGCCTGTTCCATCACATGGGTGCTCCAGCCGATGGAGCGGCCGGCGGCAAAGGTCGGGGTGAACATGTGCCGGGGGATGCCGCATAGGTGCATGACCACGCCCGCATAGAACTCGACGTTGGCATAGAGGTGGCGTCCGGGCTTCAGTTCGGCCAGCACATCGACAATCGTGCGCTCCACCTGTACGGCCAGGTCGACCAGTGGGCCGCCGAGCCCCTCTGCGACCCCACGCAGCAGGAGCGAACGGGGGTCGTCGGTCTTGTAGACGCGATGGCCGAACCCCATGATGCGATCGCCCCGCTCAACCAATGGCCGGATGTACGCGTCCGCGCGATCGGGCGTGCCGATGGCGTCGAGCAGGTCGAGGGCCCGACTCGGAGCACCGCCGTGGAGCGGGCCCGACAGCGCACCGATCGCCCCCACGATGGCCGCCCCCAGGTCGGCACCGGTCGACGTGATGACCCGAGCGGTGAAGGTCGAGGCGTTGAAGCCGTGGTCAATGGTCAGGATCATGTACTGCTCGACGGCGCGAGCGTGTTGCTCGCTCGGGACATGGCCCGTCAACATGTAGAGGTAGTTGGCGGCGAAAGCGAGATCGTCCCGCGGGACCAGAGGCTCGTGGCCTTCCCGGAGCCGGTACGCCGCCGCCAAGATGGTCGGGACGACGGCGCACAGCCCGAGCGCCTGGTCGTACAGATCCTCAGCGCCTATGTCGTGGGTCGGTCGCCAACCCAACTCGGCACCGAGCACGGAGACCGCGGTGCGAAGCACGTCGAGGGGCGCACCCTGCCTCGAGAGTGCCGGAAGCAACGTAGCCAGCCCGGGCGGCAGCGTGCGGAGCGGCCTGACCGCGGCGGCGAAGGCGTCGGAGGCCGTCGCGTCGGGAAGTTCACCCCGGAAGAGCAGATACCAGACGTCTTCGAGGGAACGTTGCTCAGCGAGGTCAACCGCGGAGTACTCCCGGTAGTGGAAGAACCCTTCCAGTCCGCGCACATCACCCACGGTGGTCTCGGCCACAACGACGCCTTCGAGCCCGGCCGGCACGTCACCACTCGTCTCTGTGGCCGGGCGAATACGGGCCACGCCCATCAGGTCGCGCGACGAGACCACACCGAGCAGTCGCCCGTCCTCGACCACCGGCAGGTGCCGGTAGTGGTGTGAGGTCAGGCTGCCCCACGCCGCGTCCACCTTCTCGTCGGGGCCGAGGACGTCGGGGTGCGGGGTCATCCAGAGATTGACGGTCTCCTGATCGGGACGGGCCGACGTGGCCGCGGCCCGGAGGAGGTCACGCTCGGTCAGTATCCCGACCGTCTTACCCAAGTCGGTCACGATGACGGATCCGGTGTCCGCCCGCTGCATCAGTCGGGCGGCCGCGGCCAGGGTGTCGGCGCTGGTACACGTGACGGCGGGGGTGGTCATGAGGTCTCGCACGACTGTCTCCATGCGTCCACTATGCCCGCTTGGCCTCTGTCTGTAAATGTTGATCAAGTCAATCTATGGTGTTCGGGTGGACCGGATGCTGCAGAGTGAGGAGGCGGCCCGGCGGCTCGGCGTCAAGGTGGCCACGCTGTACGCCTACGTCAGCCGGGGCCTGCTGGAGTCGCACCCCGAGCCGAACGGCCGGCGGCGTCTGTTCGACCTGGCCGACATCGAACGGCTGGCCAAGCGACGACGAGGTGGACGCGAGGTCGAGACCCGGTTGGCCACCATCACGACGGGGGTCACCCAACTCCGGGAGGACGGTCCGGCGTACCGTGGCCGCCCGGCCGTGGAGCTGGCCCGCCGGATGTCCTTCGAGCAGGTGGCAGAATTGCTGTGGCAGTCCGACGCGAACGCGGCGGTACCCGCCGACTGGACCGCACCCGATCTCGGGGCCTGCCCCCTCATCGAGACGCCCGACCGCTTCCGCTGGACGCTCGTGATGTGCGGCGCCGCCGATCCCCTGCGGGCCGACGCCCGGCCCGAGTCGATCCATCGATCGGCCCGCCGGATCATTGCCGCGTTGGTGGACTCCGTGGGACACGGCACCGCAGGCGACGGTCGCACCGGACCGATCGCCGACCGGTTGGCCGGTCGTCTGGTCGGCAGCGAGTCCTCCTTGTCGGCCACCGCCATGAACGCCGCCCTCATCCTCATGGCGGACCACGAGCTGGCCACCTCGACCCTGGCCGTGCGGGTGGCGGCATCTGTTCGAGCCGACATCTACGACGCGTTGCTGGCCGGTCTGGCCACCATGGCCGGACCACTCCATGGCGGAGCCAGCCAGCACGCCTATGAGCTGCTGGTGGCGGCCGAGCGAGACGGCGCCGCCCGCGCGCTCAACGATGCCTTGCGTTCTCAGCGCCACCCCCCTGGGTTCGGGCACATGGTGTACACCGGAGGCGACCCGCGCTTTGACGCGCTGCTCCCTCTGGTCGAACCCCTCCTCAACGAGGAGCGACGGCAATTGCTGCGCCAGATCATGGAGCTGGCCGGCGCCAACCAGGTGGGTCCGTGCAACAGCGATCTGGCCCTGGCCGCCCTCAGTTGGGGTACCGGCATGCCCAGCGACGCCGGGCGCACCGTCTTCACCCTGGCCCGCATCGCCGGCTGGACCGCCCACTACCAGGAAGAGCTCACCGAACGCCCCCTGCGCTTCCGCGCCCGTGCCGTCTACAGCGTGTGACCCCGATCAGCCCCGGCCAGAACCGTTGCCCCGGCCCGACCCCTTAGCCCCGGGCACAGGCGGCGCCGCTCGGGCGATCGGCCTGTCCCCACCCGAGGACCTCACCCTCGGGCCAGAAGTCACCCGTGATCTCGTCTTGGACGTAGGGCACCGGAGCCGGTGCGCCTTCGGCCAGGGTGTGCACGGCGGCCAGGAGGACGTCGATGTCCTCTCCCGAGGTGCCCAGCCCGCAACTGGCGCGCACGGCGCCGGGTATGCCCCGGCGGTCACCGCGCTGGACGGCGGCCCGGGCCTCCGCCACCCCCTCGGGGCCGACGCCGAGCAGGCGAAGCAGGTAGGGGTGGGCACAGAAGCACCCGTGGCGCACCCCGATGCCCCACTCCGCGCTGAGGCGGGCGGCCACCAGCGCGTGGTGCATGCCCTCGATGGTGAAGGCAGCCAGCGCCAACGTGTCGGATCCCGGTCCGGGTCCCAGCACCCGCACGCCGTCAATGGCGCGCAGGCCCTCATGGAGCCGGGTCGAGAGCGCCGCCTCGTGCTCCATGACGGCATCCCAACCAAGTCGCGCCAGCTCGTCCATGGCGGCGCCGAAGGCCACCGCTCCGATCACGTTGGGGGATCCGGCCTCTTCCCGATCGGGCGGGTCGGTCCAGATGACCTCGTCCAGATCGACCAGATCGACCGCGCCGCCCCCGGCCAGGAAGGGGTCGCCGGTGGCGAAGACGCTCCGGGGCCCGATGAGGGCGCCGGCGCCGTAGGGGGCGTAGAGCTTGTGCCCGCTGAAGGCCATGAAGTCCGGCTCGGGGGGCAGGGGCCGATGCGGGGCCAACTGCGCCGCATCGAGCAGGACCGGGATCCCGCGTCCGTGGGCCTCGGCACAGATCTGGCCCACCGGCGGTGACCACCCGGTCACATTGGAGGCCCCCGTCAGAGCGAGCAGGGCCGGGCGCCGACCCGCGTCGAGGACGGCCGTCACGTCCTCCACGCTGAACGTCCCGTCTTCGCCGCACTCCACCCAGCGCCGTTGCGCCACCCGGGCCCAGGGCAGCAGGTTGGCGTGGTGCTCGACCACCGTGGTGGCCACCACGTCGTCGGGCCCGAGCTGCAGTCGATAGGCCAGATGGTTGATGGCCTCGGTCGTGTTGCGGACCAGGACCACGACGTCATCACCCGCTCTCGACCGGCCGGCGAAGTCATGCGCGCTGTCCCGGGCCGCTTCGTAGCCTGCCGTGGCGAGACGGGATTTGTACCCGGCGCCCCGGTGGACGCTGGAGTACCACGGCAGGAACTCGGCCACCCTGTCCGCGACCACTTGCAGCGCCGGCGTCGAGGCCGCGCAGTCCAGGTCACGGTAGGGACGATCGGTGCCGTCCAGGCACGGAACGGCCAATCCGGCCCCGACCAGCCGGGCGGTGGGGGATAGCGCGGTCACCATCAAAGGATAGGGAACGCACCCTGGCGGCGCCGCGGTACCCTGCCGTGGTGGAAGAGCGCTACGAGGACGATCTGGCCCAGTCCCAGCGGGTGCTCGATGACGTCGAACGCGCCCTCGAACGCTTGAGCGAGGGCAGTTACGGCTCGTGCGAGATCTGTGACGATCCCATTCTCGGCGCCGACCTGGCTGCGGACCCGACCCGCAGGGTGTGCGAACAGCACCTGGCGCTCACTCGGACCTCCGAGCCCGAACCCAGCGACCCCGCGTGAGCAGCGTTAACACCTGACCAACGCGGACCCTCCGCCACTCTTGAGAAGAGTGGCCGGCGTGCCGATGTGATCAGATACCGAGTCCCTTGACGGACCCGAACCGGGCCGCCACGTCGGACCAGTTGACGATGTTCCACAGGGCGTTGAAGAAGTCAGCCTTCACGTTCTTGTACTGGAGGTAGAAGGCGTGCTCCCAGGCGTCGAAGACCAGCAGGGGCACCGAGCCGTTGCCCACGTTGCCCTGGTGGTCATAAATCTGCTCGACGATCAGCCGGCCGCCCAGCGGCTCGTAGGCCAGCGCCCCCCAGCCCGAACCCTGGATCGTGTTGGTGGCCTGGGTCAGGTGAGCCTTGAACTTGTCGAATGAGCCGAAGTGCTCGTCGATGGCCGAGCCCAGGGCACCGTCGGGCTTGCCTCCGCCGTCGGGGCTCAGGTTCTTCCAGAAGATGGAATGCAGCACATGGCCCGAGATGTGGAAGGCCAGGGTCTTTTCCAGTCCGACGATGGGGCCGAAGTCGTCCTTGTCCCGGGCTCCGGCCAGCTTCTCGAGGGTGGTGTTGGCCCCGGCGACGTAGGCGGCATGGTGCTTGTCGTGGTGCAGTTCCATGATCTGGCCCGAGACGTGTGGCTCCAGGGCGCTGTAGTCGTAGGGCAGGTCGGGCAGCGTGTAGTCGGCCATGTCGGTGGTTTCTCCTCGGTAGGTCGTCGTTGCACCAGGACGATACCCGAATGCCGCGTGATCCAACCCCGCCGTAAGGGGCAGACCAGGCGATACGGCGCCGTGGCACTACGATCGACCTGTGCCTCCCGACCCCAAAGATCGCTGGAGAGATCTCGGATCCTTCATCCGCGAACAGCGGGGCACGGCCCGCCTCTCGCTCCGTCGGCTGTCCGAGTTGGCCGGTATCTCCAATCCGTACCTGAGCCAGATCGAGCGCGGACTGCGACGACCCTCGGCCGAGATCCTCCAACAGATCGCCAAGGCCCTGCGGAACTCGGCCGAGACCCTCTACGTGCAGGCCGGCATCCTCGAGCCGCCGGACGGGGCGCCGGACCTCACCCGGTTGATCCTGGCCGACGGGTCGATCAACGAGGAGCAGAAGCAGGCGCTGGTCCTCATGTATCTCTCGTTCCGCCGTGAGTATGAGGAAGAGCACGGTGTCGGGCCCCCTGAAGCCTCCAATGGGGCCCCTCCGCCCGCCTCGGACCCGCCCCCGCACGCCGTCACCGCCTGAAGAATCGAACCCCGGGCAGGAAAAAGGCCCGTCACCGGTAGGATCTCACCGGCATGCGCCGGCTCGCGGTTCTCTCACTCCATACCTCCCCCCTGGCCCAACCGGGCACCGGCGATGGCGGAGGCATGAACGTCTACGTCCGGGAGCTCACCACTGCCCTGGCCCGGTCGGGGGTTTCGTGCGACGTCTTCACCCGGGCCTGGTCGCCCGACCTCCCCGCCACCGTGGGCGTGGAACCCGGGCTGCGGGTGCATCACATCCGGGCGGGACCGCTCACCGTCCTGCCCAAGGAGCACCTGCCCGCGGTCGTCGATACCTTCACCCAGGGGGTGCTGGAGCGCATGGCCTCGCCCGGTTCGACCTCGCCCGGTGACGACGAGACCCTGCCCTTCAGTTCCGTGCACGCCAACTATTGGCTGTCGGGCCTTTCGGGTCATGTCATCAAGCACGAGCTCAATCTTCCGCTCGTCTGCACCTTCCACACGCTGGACCGGGTCAAGGCCGAGTCGATGCCCGAAGAGGTCGAAGCCGACATGCCGCACCGCCGGGCCGAGGCCGAGGCCTCCATCATCGATTGTTCCGACGCCGTGCTGGCGTCATGCACGGTGGAGGCCGAGCAGATCGCCTCGCTGTACGGGGCCGATCCGGCCCGCATCCGCATCGTCCCGCCCGGGGTCGACCACGCCTTCTTCGGGCCTGGCCACCGCCCGCAAGCCCGCCGAGCCCTGGGTCTTCCCCTCAGTGGGCGGCTCCTGCTCTTCGTGGGCCGGATCCAACCGCTCAAGTGTGCGGACCTGGCCATCGACACGCTGGCTGAACTGAGCACTCGCGGCGGCGAGCCCTATCGGCTGGTCGTGGTCGGCGGTCCCAGCGGCCCCCACGGGGAGAAGGCGCTCCAGGGCCTCCTCGATCTGGCCGACGCCCGAGGCGTGCGGGATCTCGTGCACTTCGTGGCACCACAGCCGCACGAGCTCTTGTCCTCTTACTATCGGGCCGCCGACGTCTGCATCGTGCCCAGTCGGTCGGAGTCGTTCGGTCTGGTCGCCCTCGAGGCCGCCGCCTGCGGCACCCCGGTGGTCGCCTCGGCGGTCGGCGGGCTCACGACCCTGGTCGACCAGGGACACACCGGTTTCCTGGTCGATGACCCCACGCCGCGGCGCTACGCCGCCGCCGTCCGACGGATCTTCGACGAGTCATTGTTGGCCGAGCGCCTCTCCACCGCATCGGTACTGCGGGCCCGCCGCTATACCTGGCGGGCCGCCGCCGGTGCTCTGGTGGAGCTGCACGACGAGCTGGGCTCGGGCCGACTCGTCGAGTGCAGCTGATCGATCGACGGGGACCGTGCCGGTTGTCGACCTCCCCGAGGATGAGGAGATGGCCGCCGCCGTCCGCTGCATCAATGCCTGGCTAGAACGGGAACTGGCCGCCGACGGGCTGCTGGTGGCGGGCGAGCAGCAGAGTGTCACCGATCGCACGGCGTCGCACCGGTGGTATCTCCGTTTCGCCGGCGAGGAGAAGGACTTCATCACGGTGTGGCTCACCCTGCGCCAGCGCACCTTGCACCATGAGGCGCAATTCATGCCGGCTCCCGAGGAGAACGTCGAGGAGACCTTCACCTACCTGCTTCGCTGCAACGCCAACCTGTACGGCATGTGGTTCTGCCTCGGTCCCGAAGACGCCGTCTATCTCGTGGGCAAGGTGCCAGCGGCGATGATCGACGACGATGAGTTGGACCGCATCGCCGGGTCATCGGTGCTCTACGTGGACGACCATTTCCCGACCGCGATGACGTTGGGTTACGCGTCGGTCTACCGTCGTCGACCGCGTCGGTCCTAGTCGTCGGTCCTAGTCGTCGGCCCGCGCTCTGTATCGTCATGGCCATGCCAATCACCTTGATCATCTCCGGGGGCGGGAAGATGGGCGGTGCGCTCCTGAGCGGATTGCTCCGCTCGGCGTGGGCGGATGCCGACGAGATCGCGGTGATCGAGCCGAACGCCGATCGTCGGGCGGAGCTGGCCGACGCCTACCCGGAGCTCGGGGTCTTCAACGCGCCCGAGGAGGGGATGCTGAGCGGTTCGGGCGATCGCATGACGGGAGCGGTGCTGGCCGTCAAGCCCGAGGCGGCAGAGGGAGCGTGTCGGGTGCTCGGTGCCGTCGGCGTCACCCGGGTGCTGTCCATCGTCGCCGGCATTCCCTGCTTCCGGCTCGAGGCCGCCCTGGGCGGGGAGCCGTCGGTGGTGCGAGCCATGCCGAACACGCCGGCCCTGGTCGGTGCCGGGGTCACCGTCATCGCCGGGGGATCGCACGCCACCGCCGCCGACCTGGCCTGGGCCGAAGACCTGATGTCGGCCGTCGGCACCGTGATCCGTCAGCCGGAGCGTCTCTTGGATCCGGTCACCGGTCTCTCGGGCTCGGGTCCGGCCTACTTCTTCCTGGTGGCCGAATCCCTCATTGAGGCCGGGGTCCAGATGGGGCTCTCCCGCGAGGTCAGCCGACAGTTGGTCGTCGAAACGATGCTCGGTTCGGCCCGGCTGCTGTCCGAGTCGGGAGAGGAACCAGAGGTCCTCCGAGCCATGGTGACCTCGCCGGCAGGCACGACGGCGGCTGGAATTCGCTCCCTGGAGTCACGGGCGGTGCGGTCCGCGTTCATGGAGGCCGTCGCCGCCGCCACGGAACGGTCCCGCTCGCTACAGCGGTAGGGAGCAGGAGGGGGCTTCGTCCCACTTTTCCTGGGGCCGGAATGGGCCTACCATCCTTTTTGGGAGGCACCGTGAGGACCACTGAAGACCTGAATACCGAGCAGATCCGCTTCATGACGGTGAGCGAAGTCGCCACTTCATTGCGCGTTTCGACCATGACCGTCTATCGGCTCATCAACGGGGGTGAATTGCCGGCCGCCCGCATCGGCCGCTCGTTCCGGGTGCGGACCGAGGACCTCGACACCTTCGTGGCCGACCACTTCAATCGGGCCGGCTGAGCCGAGGGGAACGGACCGGGATTGCCGCCGAAGGACGCGCGGCCATCGGCCTTGGCGGGCCCAATTTTCTTTCTCTCCGACTACGGCACGAGGGATGAGTTCGTCGGAGTGGTCCATGCCGTGTTGGCCGCGTCGGCTCCCCGGGCGACCGTCATCGATCTGACGCACCGGATCCCCGCCTTCGACGTCCGTGCCGGCGCCCTTACCTTGGCCCGCGCCGCGCCGCATCTGGGTTCAGGTGTCGTCCTGGCCGTGGTCGATCCCGGCGTCGGCTCGTCCCGCCGGGGACTGTGTCTGCAGTGCGAGGCCGTCGAAGGGGGACCGACCCTCTTTGTCGGGCCGGACAACGGCATCCTGGTCGCCGCGGCCGAGCTGGTCGGTGGTGGGACGATCGCCCGCGCCTTCGAGCTCGCTCGCCAGGGCCCGGCCGACGATCACCGCGGGACCTTCGACGGGCGTGACCTCTTCGCCCCGGCGGCGGCCGCCCTGTGCGGGGGCACCCGACCTGAGCTGCTCGGGGAGGCCATCGACCCCGGATCACTGGTCCGTCTCCTGCCCGGCGTGGTCGAGCACGGTCGCCTGCCCGACGGGCGC
>DASZJQ010000110.1:0-64303 GCA_035947875.1 Acidimicrobiales bacterium | reverse complement strand
ACCCGTGCACACCCCGGGGGCCCGTGAGGCCCAGCGAAATATCCGCTGGGGGCGCAAGGTTCCCGGTGTCAGCCCGTTTCACATCTGGATAGGAGTACCCGGAAGGCGACGGGGAGGGAAGGGGCAGCGCATATGAGGGGTCGGAGTCGGCTTAGCGCGGTCGCCGCTCTCGCCCTTGTCGTCCCCTCTGCCATCGCCGCCTTCACGTCGAGCGCCGGAGCCGTGGAGACGCCCGGCACCTACAACGTGTCGGCCACCGGTTCCGTGCTGACCCTCGACGCCCCCGGCGCCCCCACCATCAGCGGCGCAGCCTCGTCGGCCGCAGCGGGCAGTGGCAAGGCCCCCATTGCCACGGGTTCTGGCACCACGACGCCGCTCGGAAACTCGACGGCCACCGCCACCGAGGACACGGCGGGCAGGACCGATGCGCCGGCACAGGTGTGCGGCCCCCTCCCCGCGGCCCCGGTGGTCGTGGCCACGGTCGGGTCGGCCTGCGGCCAGGCGACAGCGTCGCAAGACCGGAGTGGCAATCCCGCCGCTGCGGGCGCGGGCTCTCTCCCGCAGATCACCTTCGGGTCGGGCCTCTCCGCCCTCACCACACCGATCTCCTCGACCACCACCCCGACCGTGACCAGCCTGCTCGGCCCGGTGCAGACGTTGCTGAGCACCGTGAACTCCAGCGCGGGCGCGGCCCTCCCGACGCCGGCGGGGGTGGCGCTCGGTGCGTTCATTGCGGATCTGGAGAACATCTCCCGCTCGAGCGTGGCCGACCTCGTCACGGTCAAGCTCGGGACGTCCACCTCGACCATCGACACGTCGAACAATTCGTCGGGCGACACCATCGAGACGGCGAGCACCACGACGACCGGGACGTCCATCGATCTCCTGCCCGGACTCCTCGATGGATCGCCGCTGGCCACCATCACCCTGGGCCACAACTCGGCGACCACCGCGGTTGACCGCGCCACGGGCGCCGTCACGGCGTCCGACGACCCGGCCGCAGTCAGCGTGACCGTGGCCGGCGTGCCCGTCAGCATCGGGCAGGGCACGGGGCAAACGCCGATCCTCGCCGGCACGCCTCTGGCGTCGACCATTCAGATCGGCGGTGGTTCGGCCACCCCGGGGCAAGGTTCCGGATCGGCCCAGGCCGGCAGTGTCGAGCTGAACCTCCTGACCGGCGTCAGCGGTGGCATCCATCTCGACCTCGCCAGCTCAACGACCACGGCGGACGACGCGCCCGCGGCCACGACGATCGCCGCGCCCGTCACGCAGGCGGCGGCCCCGCCGGTGCCCAATGTCACCACGGTGCACACCGGTGAGTTCTGGGCCGGGCCGCTCCCCGTCATCCTGTTGGCCGGCATGGGGCTGGCCGGACTGGTCCTGGTCGCACGGCGCCGTGTCGCCTCGACCGCCCGCACGCTCTTTCCCACCACCCGCCACCCGACCACGAGGTCGACAGGTGGACCGCCACCGGGCCCGGCTTCCGGGACCTCCTCCGTTCCCCCTCCGGTCTCGGGGCCGGCCCGGCGGCAGTCTCCCTGAGACGAACCATTCCAACAGCCAGCGTGTCGGCTGACGCGCCAGAAAGGGAACACCAAGAGATCTTCGGAGGATCTGGATAGGGGAAACAAGTTGCAGCGGGAACCGAAGCTGCAAGCCGCTCGGGGCGGGATGACGGAATCCCGTCCCGAGCAGGCGCGGCCGGCTGGGAGTTCGGGCCCATGGCGCCGCTAAGAAAGTGGTCGATCACCGCGCTGGGCGTGGTGCTGATCTGGTCGGCCATCGGGATCGGCGCGTACGCCGTGGCGTGGCAGGCCCACGCCCGCCACGCGGCGCAGGTCCTCCTCAAGAGTGAGCATGCCGCCATGCACCGGATCGCGGCCAAGCGTCACGGGGCGGCCTGCCTGGTCAGTGGCCAGCAACCCGGTCAGATCTCGGGGATCCTGGACGTTCCGGCGCTGCACCTCACTGCGCCGGTCGAGGAGGGAACCGATGATCGCGAGCTCAACGTCGCGGTGGGTCACGACCCGCAATCGGTCTGGCCCGGCGTCGCCGGCGCCTCCGTCTTCTTGGCTCACGATGTCAGCTACTTCGTCCACCTCAACGAGCTGAAGCCCGGTGACGTGATCACCTATCAGACGGCCTGCAACACCGTGAAGTTTTCCGTCAGCGCACAGCAGGTGGTGGCGGCCGGTTCCGACGTCTCCGGCACCACCGGGCCGAGCCTGGTCCTCGATACCTGCTTTCCCCCCAACGCGCTCTTCTTCACCTCCCAGCGGCTCCTTGTCCGGGCCACCGAGGTCTCGGCCGCCACGAGGGGCACCAGTCTCCGCCCGGGACGGGCCCTCACCGCCGGGGCGAGTTCGGTGAACTACGCCGTGCCGGCGCCGATGGCGCTGGTGGCCCAGGGCCTGACCCTCCAGCAGAACGAAGCTCCGATGGGCACCATGCAATTGGTGAACGCCTCCATCGGGTTCGCGCAGTCACCGGGCCCGCTGGCCCTCGAGGCGGCGGCCCTCGAGGCCTACTTCGGCGGCCTACACGCCGGAGCCCAGAACGAGCAGGCGTGGTGGTCCGCCATCGCGCCGGGCGTCGCCATGCCGCCGCAACTGTCCGGAGCCGCCGTGGTCGGGCACGACTCGCCTCTCAACGTCGAAATTGACTCCGCCGGAGGCACCCCCACCCAAGTGGTGTTGCGGACAACGGTGACGCTCTCGGGTGGTGCTGCTCCGGGCGAGTACGCCGAGACGGCCACCCTCCCCGTTCACGGGACACAGGTCACCATCGGGAGCTGGCAGTTCACATGACGGACCACAGTCGGATCCTGGCGACGGAACTTTCTCAATCTCGGGGTCGGGAGAACGCAAGACTTCCGGGTGGCACCCGTTTTCAAGAGGCAGGGCGCGGGGGGGACCCGAGGAGGACGGAGGGGTTGGACCCATGAGTTTCGACGAGATGTACGACGAAACGGTGCACGCCGAGTTCCTGTCCGGCGCCGTCAACGACATACCCCGCCACGGGGCGGACGCCGCAGCCAGGGCCATCTTTGGCACGCCCCGCCGGCGGAGCATCGCCGTGATCGCCTCCGGCGGACTCGCGTTCGCCGCCCTCGGTGCCTTCCTGGGCGGCTTGGGGAGCGACGTCGCCGTGTCACCCGCCGCGGCCCATCCCCTGACGACGTCGCACCTGAGCCTCCCCCCGGGCAGCGCCCTCGGCCCCGCCAACCCGCCGTTCCGCGCCGGCACATTGCTCCAGGCCGGGGTCCCGGCCGGTTCGGGCGCAGAGACCCCCTCGACCAGCAACGACGGCTCGCCGGTCGGCGCGGCATCGGCGCCGGTCACCACCGTCGGCGGCGGGTCCAGCGGTGGCGCCCCGCTGCCATCGCCGGTCATCGACGGCCCAACGATCCCCGCGGTGCCGCTGCCCATGGCCGCACCCGCGCCCGTGACCCAGATCGCGAGCCAACTTGGGCTTTCCGGCGCGGTGGCCGGCCTAGGTCAGACGGTCACCGGCATCGCCAGCTCCATCCCGGCGCCGAGCTCCGGGTTGGCGGCGGTGACCACGCCACTCACCGGAGCGGTCACCAACCTGACGTCGAGCCTGACGTCGAGCCTCACGGGAACGGGTGGATCCGGCGGATCCGGTACCGCACCGACCTGCGTCAGCACGCCGGCCCTCCCCGCCGGCGGCGGACTCGGACTTCCGATCGGCCCGGTCGCCGTGTCGGCCTGCGTGACTCCCTGACGCGCTCGTCCTGACACGCTCGTCGCCCGGCGGTCCGCCCGGGCCTGCTCCCTTCCGGCGAACGCCTACTGTGCCGGGAAGGCACCGGGCTTTCGCTGCGACCGCAGCGACCGGGACGCCCCAAGGTCCGAGGAGGCCACATGGTCAGACTGACGTGTCTGTTGCGCCGCAAGAAGGGCCTCACGCCCGCGCAGTTTCACGAGCACTGGCGGACCGTGCACGGCCCGCTCATTGCGGCCAGCCAGAGTGGCAGCCACGTGGTTCGCTATGAGCAGCACCCCCGCCCTCTGAGTGACTACAGCGGGGACGACGACCCCGGCTTCGATGGTGTCACGGTGCAGTGGTTCGAGAACATGGACGAATACCGCGCCCACATGGGCGAGCCCGACTTCTCGGTCATGTGGCAGGACATCGAGACCTTCCTCGATACGGACAGCCTGCATTTCGTCCTCACCGAACATCCCCACCTGGTCATGGGCGAGGGCCCGTTTCCGCTGGCCTGATCAGGCCGGGTTCTCGGCGCCGCCCGCGCTGGGGGTGGGGCGGGTCGGCATGACCGGGGGAGGAGGGACCGGGTGGATGTCGGGTGAGACCGCCGGGGTCGCCGAAAGTGGGAGCGGCACCGGGAGGGGCACCGGCACCGCCGGGACGGAGCGCAGCGTCCGTCGGATCGGTGGCAGGAGGGCGAGCGCCTCATGGCGGCGCCGATCCATCGCCGAGGCCAGATCCTGCCATTCACGCGACGAGACGCGGGAGAGATCGTCCGGCAGTCGTCGGAGGAGCCGCCGCAGGTCTCTGCGGTGGTGCTCGGCCACGCTTCCCATCACGAAGACGGTGGGGGCGGGGAGGTGGGCCTCCCCCAGGGCCAGTTCGGCCAGTCGCGCCGCGGCCACTTCGGCGTCCTGCATCAGGCCGAGCTGATTCTGCAACCCGGTGAGGCGGCGGGTGTAGCGGTTGGTACGCCCGCCGTAGAGCTCGCCGGTGAATTCGAGCGAGTAACGCAGGCGCTTGCAGCGGATTCGGACCCGGTGGAAGTCCGCTGCGATGCCGGTGCGCTTGGCCCGCCGCGCCGCCTTCATGACGGCGGCATGCCGGGCGTTCACCAGATCGGGCACGGCCAGGGTGGCGGGGAGGCGGGCGGCCGCCGACCGCCGCAACGGTCCCTGCTGCACCATGGTCGCCATGCCGTTGAGGAGTCGGTCCCAGCGGACCGAATCGAGTGCGGCCAGCATGTCGGCCCGGGCCGCGTCACGGGCGTTCCACAGCAGGGCGGAAAGGTCGCGCAACGGGTCATGGTCGTCGGATCCGAACACGTCCCCCCACCCGGCCACGGTTTCGGACATGCCGTCAAGGGCTTCGAGTTGGACATCGAGATCGCGCACGGTGCCGAGAGCCGCCGCCATCCATCCGAGCTCGGTCCGAAAGACCCCGGCCCGCACCGGCAGGACCTCGACGAAGAGATCGAGCGCGGCCCGGAGACGCCTCGTGGCGACGCGCATGTCGTGCAGCTCCTCAGGCTCCTCGCCCAACCGCGTTCCGGGCTCCTTGGCCCGGAGGACGGCCAGCTGTCGCCGCAGCACGGCATAGGCCAACTCACCCAGGGTCACGTCCGGCCCCACGTCGGTCGAGCCCAAATCGGGCGGGCCCGGGATGACCGCCCCCAGAGCGAGCAGACCCGCTTCGAATTTGGACAGCGTGGCCGGCTGCAGACCGCACGCCGCCTGCATCTGACGCACGATCGGTTCGAGCGCGTCCTGCCACTCGGGGAGCACCTCGACCTCCACCCGGCGCAGCTGCATGGGGCGCTGGCCGGTGCCCACCACGATCATGGTGTCGTCGAGGGCCAGCTCGGCCGCGTCGACACCACCCACGCGCAGCACGAACGGCCGCCGCCGCGTGCGGACCTGGAGCACCTGACGCACCGCGCGCCGGCCGGCGATGGCGTGCATCCGCCGACCGACCGGACCATCACGGCCCAGCGCGACCACGCCGTCCTCGGGCAGCTCCTCGGTGATCTCGAGGCGTTGGCGGAGGCCACCCGCCTGCGCCGACTGAGTGTCCTTGAGGGTGATCTCGTCGTGACGCCCGCGTCGACGCGTGCGCAACACGAAGCCGGCGCGCGCCATGCGCCAATCGTCGGTGTCGATGTAGGAGTCGATCATCCGCCGTGGGGGTCGGGCCAAGGCGGTGATGGTCGACTGGTCCTCTCCGGCCAGGGAGAGCATCGGAAGGGTCGACAACCAGCGTTCGACCGGGCGCAGATCGAGCGCGTCAAACTGCCATTCGATTTCGATCATCTCGTGCCCCGACGCTCTTCCGTCACCTGTTGCCCGAGCCATGGCGTGAGGCTACAGGGCGAGCACGATCCGTCCCCGAATGATTCCCGGTGTCCGTTGATTGCCCCTATTTTCGCCCGGTACGGCGGTAGGATGGGTGGGGTGGGACGGCATACGGCGGTGACGGTTGAGCCCCCGACGCCACCTGAGGTGGTCCAGGCCGCTGGCGGTCTGCTGGTCCGGCGGAGCGGCGGTGACCTGCAGATTGCGCTGGTGCACCGTCCGGCCCAGTCGGATTGGTCCTTTCCCAAGGGCAAGCTCGAAGAGGGCGAGACGTACGAGGAAGCGGCGCAACGCGAAGTGCAGGAGGAGACGGGTTTGGCCTGCCGGCTCCTCCGCTTCATCGGGCACACCGAGTACACCGATCGCAAGGGGCGCCCAAAGGTGGTGGCCTACTGGGTGATGGCCGCCGAGGGGGGTACCTTCTCGGTCAATGAGGAGGTCGATGAGCTCCGCTGGCTGAGCCTCCCGGCCGCCGGGCGGCTCCTCTCCTATGAGCGCGACCGTGAGCTCCTGGCCGTGGTGTCCGCCGCCGATCAGGTGGAACCACTCGTCTGACCTGCGGAATCATCGATTCCCAGCTCGATGTTTAGCCCGGCCGCAGGATGGGTACAGGCCCCAGTAAGCGATCGGCCCCCCCCGGTCGCCATTTGCCGGAGCGAGCGGCCCCAGCTGATGTTTCCAGCCTCCCACCGCCAAGGGAACTGAGATGCCCTGCATCAGCTGGGGCGCCACCCGGTAGCGCCCGTAGTGTCAGGCCGTGACCCCCCAACAGGCTGTTCCGCTCGGCGGCGCCGTTCGTCCGGGGTTTGCCGCGGTCCGCGACGCCTTCGGCGAGAACTTCTCGAGCCGGGGCGAAGTAGGGGCCTCGGTGTGCATCGCGGTGGGCGGCTCGGTCGTGGTGGACCTGTGGGGTGGCTGGCGGGACGGCGCCCGCCACCGGCCATGGGAGCAGGGCACCCTGGTCAATGTCTTCTCCGTCGGGAAGGCGGTGGCCGCCCTGTGTGTGGCCCGCCTGGTCGGGCAGGGCGCGCTCTCCTTTGACGATCCGGTGGCCCGGGTCTGGCCCGAGTTCGGAACGCAAGACAAGGCCCGGATCACGGTGCGGCAACTGCTCAGCCATCAGGCCGGTCTGCCCGCTGTGCGGGAGCCGCTGCCCGACGAGGCCGTCTTCGACTGGGACGCCATGTGCGCGGCGCTGGCCGCCCAGGCCCCGTGGTGGGAGCCGGGAGCGGCGCATGGGTACCACGTCAACACCTTCGGGTTCCTGGTCGGAGAGGTGGTGCGTCGCACGAGCGGCCGCTCGCTGGGGACAATGGTCCGGCGGGAGATCGCCGGCCCCCTCGGGGCGGACTTCTTCATCGGGGTGCCCCGGGCCGAGCTGGCCCGGGTGGCCGACTTCCTCGGGATGGTCGAACGGCCGGACCCCGCACCGGCCAACGGGATGTCCGAAGCGCACATGTCCGAAGCTCAGTTGATGGAGCATCACGCCTACTTCAATCCGCCGACGCTGTCGGGGTCGGGCGTGATCAACACGGCGGAGTGGCGGTCCGCCGAGATGCCGTCGACCAACGGCCACGCGACGGCGCGCGGCGTGGCCCGGATCTACCAGGCCCTGGTCGCCGGCGGACGCCTGGATGGCATTGACATCGTGGCAACGGCCCCACTGGCCGAGGCGGTCGACGAAGAAGTGTGCGGCAACGACCTGATCCTGCACCGCCCGTCCCGATTCGGCCTGGGATTTCAGCTCACCCAACCCGAGCGGACGCTGGGTCCCAATCCCGGCAGTTTCGGCCACTTCGGCGCCGGCGGTTCGCTGGGCTTCTGTGACCCGCAGGCTTCGGTGGCTTTCGGCTACGCCATCAACACCATGGGCCCCCGTTGGCAGAACCCGCGCAATCAAGCGCTGATCGAGGCCTTCTACGGCTGCCTGTAGGTGCCGCCAGTCCCCGGCCGCCCGTTGCGACCAGGTAGCGTGCACGGCGTCCCATCACGGCTATTGCCATCGACGGCACGAGGAGGCCCACACCATGCTGGCCAGTACCTATCCCATTCTCGACATCTTCTGGACGATGCTCGAGATCTTCCTGTTCTTCATCTGGATCTACCTGATCTTCGTGGTCTTCCTCGACATCTTCCGCAGCCACGACCTGGGCGGACTGGCCAAGGCGCTGTGGGTCATCGGCCTGATCATCTTCCCGTTCCTGGGTGTCTTCATCTACCTGATCGCCCGCGGCGGCAAGATGCACGAGCGGGCCGCCCAAGCCGCCCAGGCCCAGCAGCAAGCCTTCAACGCCTACGTGCAGGAAACGGCCGGCACCAGCAGTGCGGACCAATTGGCCAAACTGGCCGACCTGAAGGAGAAGGGCGCGTTGACCGAGGAAGAGTTCGCCGCCCAAAAGGCCAAGATCCTCGGCTAGGTGGTCTCTGCCCGCTTCTCCACTCGTGGAATCAGAGTGGAATCGAAGGGCGATTTTGTAGCCGAACCATGGAGTTCGGAGCCACATCGGCCCGGGGGAAGGGCGGGCTCACGACGGCGACGCCGCCAAAGGGTCCGCGTCGGCGCGCCGCAATTGGCCATCGGTGGACCGAAAACGACCTGAGGAATTGCTGCCTACGTTGCTCTGCGTTCTCTCCCTGTCCACACAACCTTCGAGGCCTTTGACCGGCGTTCCTTGGCCGCGGCACTGAACCGGTGCTCGGCGCCCTGCGGTGTGATCCCACCGACGACCTCCCCGATCGCTCGCCAACTGGCGCCGTATTGCCGGGCGTTCTCCGCTGAAGCCTTGGCTAGACGCTCGGCCGACCGTCGAAGGTGATCGGCGAATCGAAGGGCGGCGAGCGACGCTTCCGGCTCGCCGGATGTGCCGCTGACTGCTTCCTGGCGACCGGACTCGATCAAGCGGTCGGCGACCAGATCGAAATCAGTTGCCATATGCCAAGGCTAGCCGCCGGCGCTCCATACTTCAACCATGTGTTGACAACCATGTGTTGAGGATCTAGAGTTCAACACATGGTTGAAACGGGGATCGAAGAATTCGCCCCGAATCAGCACGAAATCCCGGCGTCCCGAAGGAGCCGCCTCCTCGGCGGGCTCGATCGGATCCCGTCAGCACGGCGCGCCCACCGGCGGCGCTGGATCATCGTCGTCCTGGTAGCGGTGATCCTCCTCGCCGCCCCTGCCGTCGCCGCACGGCCGCTCGGCCTGCTTGGGGGTACACAGGCCGCCCGGGCGTCGACGCCGCCGGCCGGCGCCGCCGCTCCGGTGCACAACCGCCCGGCCGAGCGAGCCCCGAGTGCCCTCACCCCTCCGGCAAGCGCCTCGACCATTACGACCGCCCCGGCGCCCACCACCACAACCACTGCCCCAACGGCGCCGGCGCCGGCATCCACGCCTGCTGCGCCCGTCCCGACGAATGCGCCCATCGCCGCACTGGTTGCCGAGGTAGAAGCCTCCGGGGTGGACCCGGGTCCTACCTGGAGCTGGACGCTGGGGGACACGGCGACGCAGTGTGGCGTCATTCCCGGCAACGGCGCCGGAACCGGCTGCACTTTCGGGGCGGCCGGGGCCGCGCAGACCGTTTTTTCCGGATCACCCTCGCTCGCTCTGGTCGCCCACGAGCTGGCCAACGCGGAAACCGAGAACGACGCCATCCCAAGTCTCATGAATGAGGTCGCACAGGCTGAGGCCGGGACGGCCTGGACTCCCATCGACGCCGTGGCGTCGTGCCTGGTCGAGCACTTCATGGGATTTCAGGACGGCGCGGCGGGAACGTGGCAGTGCCCCGTCGCCCTGGCCACAGTGGTGGCCGCCAATATCCACGACTGAAGCTGTGCTTGGCTTCAGGATGGACCCGGACCGAACCGGCTCCTACGCCACGCTCGGGGTGACCGCCACCAGCGACGAGTAGACCACGATGTTGGAGAGGTAGCTGCCCGTCTGGTGGTCGAACACTCCTCCACAGGTCACAAGTTGCAGCGCGCTCGACCCGTGTGACGCATAAACGCTTTGGTCGGGAAACTGCTGCTTTGAGTACATGGCAACCGAGCTGACCGCAAACTGGGCGGTGTCGCCATCGCTCAGGGTCACGAACACCTGATCACCGGCGACCAGCGTCCGCAACTGGAAGAACACCCCTGGGCCTGTGTAGTTGTCGACGTGGCCCAGGATGACGGCCGAGCCCACCTGTCCGGGGGAGGGACCCAGTCGGAACCAACCCGGCTGCTGGTCATTGGTGGGCACCTGCACCGTCCCATCGGCGTTGGTGCCGAGGGTGGACAGCGAGACGGATAGTCCGATCGCCGGTATGGACAAGTTGGTCGGTACGGAACGCACGGTGGCAAGAGTGGCCACCGCCGGTGGCGTTTTGTCGGCTGGCGCCGCAAACCTCTTGGCCGTCGGGGACGGAGACGGGGCCGGCAGCGCATGGTCGCCGCCCCGCACACCGACGCTGATTGCCGCGGCTCCTGCGAGCAGCAGAAACGCCGCCACGAACAACCACGACTTCGACACCGCCGACCTCTTGGGCGTCGGGGACGGAGACGGGGCCGGCGGGGCCTGCTTGCCCCCCCGGCGAAGGCGTGCCGTGATCGACGGGAGGGCGATGAGCAGGAGAACTGCCGCCACTGACGACCATGACTTCGATTCCGAAGGCCTCTCTGCCGCTGGGAGCTGCGGAGGGACCGATCGGGAATGGAGGCCGCGCCGGTGGCTCGAGGTGATCGACCGCAAGGAAGTCATAAGCAGAACCTTCGCCACGAGCGCCCATGACGTCGACCGCTTCGATCCAACGTGGAAATCCTGGGTCATGAAGACCCGCTGGTTCCCTCCCGGCTGGCGAGGCGACGACGCCGAGGCATGGCGGTGGCAAACGCGGCAACCGAACCGGCCAGGGCCAGCGCGCCGAGAGCGATCAGGACATCAAAGGGGGCATGGGCTGCACCACCGAAGCCGGTGTGGGGAGCGCCGAGAGGAATGACGGACCCGGACGTGGATCCCGCTGCCGTCCCGCCGCTGCCGTGGGCGCCCGTACCGCCAGCGGGGGTAGTGCCGGCCGCCGTACCGCCAGCGGGGGTAGTGCCGCCCGCCGTACCGCCAGTGCCGCCCGTCGTGCCGCCTGTGGCGCCAGTCGTACCACCCGTACCGCCGGTGCCACCCGTACCCCCCGTCGGCGTGGTATCGACAACGTTGGATGTGATCGTTGTGGAGCAGTTGATCTTGCTGCCGCCGCCGTTGACTGAGTTGTTGCACTGATTGACCGTCACGGGCAGCGACGAGCTCACCGTCCCCGAGGCGTCACAGGTCGACGGGGCCACCAGACCGCCACCACCGGCCGAACCATTGCACTGGGTGATCGTGGCACCAGTGGTGGTCGCGGGGTAGGGAGTGCAGGGGTCCGGGTTTCCCGGCAATGGGGGCCCCAAGGGGGCACCGGAGGACCCATCGAGGGGACCACCCGAGCCGACGCACTCGTTGACCGTGGCCGCCGATGGCGCACCTGGTCCATTGACTGCAATGTTGTTGGTGATTGACACGCTGCACGTCAGTGTCCCGCCGCCACCGTTGCCCGAGTTGTTGCACTGCAGAACAGAGGTCACAAGATCGCTTGAGGTCGTGGGTATTCCGCCGTTCAGCGTGACCGACGAGCCTGTTGTCCCCGGGTTGTTGGTCACATTGTTGATGATCACGACATCGCATGTCGTCGTCAGTCCCGGCGTGTCATTGATGCCGTTGCACTGTCCGACGGACACATTGGCCGCCGACGCCGGCCCGGACAGAACCAACGTCACACCTCCGCCCAATGCGAGTGCAACGATGCCGGCCGTAGCCAACCTGAGTGAGTGGCGTTTGCCAAATGTTTTTGTCAACATGCGCAACACTGTACATCGTTTTCCTGAAATAAATAACATATATCTGGACTTTGTCCTGGTGGTGAGGTGACGCCAGGCACGGCTCGTGCCTGGACGCGCGCCTGTCGAGGCGGCCCGCACCGGCCGAATGGTGCTCAGGCAACGGCCAAAATGACCAAGCGATGGACTGAATCGGCTCACCCGACCTGATCCGATCCGAGATCTCCCTCCGTTCAGCCCCAGTGAAATGGCGTGGGTCTGTCGTCTCACCTCACTGGTGGCAGCTCCAACGTGCTGGACCCTGAGGAGTGATGCGCGGACCCCCTGCATCCAAGGTCGAACCGGCCCGTCCCCTGGCAGCCGTTTCCTTTTATTGAAACTTCACCGCAGCATCGTCCACGGCCGCGGCCGCAAGGGCGCGCTCGCGAGCTCGCAGCGCGGCGTTTACGTTTTCACATCCTGGACCATCACTCGTCGGCCTCTCGAACGAGTCGGAACCCCCGAGAAGTGCGCTCAAGGTCGCGGTGACTGAAGTCCGAAGGGCGGCCGGGTCATAGCCACCCTCGAGGAACAACACGACGCGTCCGGGCCGCGGCGCGTACTCGGACACAAGGTGGGCCAACGAGGCGAAGTCGCCATCCGAAAGTGCAAGTTCCCCCAGCGGGTCCGCACGATGAGCGTCGAAGCCGCAGGAGATCAACACCCAGTCCGGGGCGAATCGCTCAATGGCTGGCTGCCCCACCTCATTCAAGGCCATCCGGATGACGTCCCCGGTCGCGCCGGGTGGCACCGGTACGTTCACGGTCAGGCCCCGTGCCGCAGAACCGCCGACCTCAGCTGCCTTTCCCGTTCCCGGGTAGAGCGGCCATTGATGGGTGGAGACATAGAGCACATTGGGATTGTCCCAAAAGATCGATTGCGTCCCATTCCCATGGTGCACATCCCAGTCAACGATCAGGACCCGATCCCCATGAGCCGTGAGGGAGGCCGCCGCCACGGCAATGTTGTTGAGCAGGCAAAAACCCATGGCCCGATCGGCAGTGGCGTGGTGACCCGGAGGACGCGCCACCACGAAACCTACGCCGTGGTCGCGCTGGCGGAGGGCGTCGATGGTAGCCAGTCCCGCCCCTGCCGCCCGACGGGCGGCGTTCCACGAATCCGAACTGGCGAACGTGTCGGCGTCTAGGTTGCCGCCGCCCCTCTGGCAGAAGTCCTCGAGCTCACGGAGGTAGTTGGACGTGTGCACCCGGGCAAGCTCCTCCCGGTTCGCCACTGGCGCCTCGACCGTGATCAGCTCATCGCCAAGGAGCAAGTCGCGTACGCCGGCCATGACCGCATCGATACGCCTTGGCTGTTCAGGATGGAACGGCCCTCCGTCGTGCTCGGAAGCTCCCGTCGGTCCGCCGACGATCAGCATTGTTCTCGTTGCGTGCTACGCACAGGTCGAAAGACTGCCTTCGGCTCCTGGCGCAGTCTCTCCCGCCATTCAACCGCCGCCCAATACGCCTCGGTCGGTTCGATCGGGAAGCGAAGCGTCAATATGCCATATTCACACCCCGTCGAAACCAGGAACCCAGAATGGAAGAAGATATCGAGCATGGTGTGATTTTCTTGCAGGGTGTCGGCCACAAAGGTCGTGATACCCCTTTCCATGGCGGCCCGAGCCAGTTCGTCGAGCAACAGTCCGCCGATTCCATGATGCTGGAAATCGTCAGCCACTACGAAAGCCACCTCAGCCTCGGTGGTGTCAGGTGTGCGATCGTACCGACCCACCGCGAGCAACTGACCATCGAGTTCGGCCACGAGTGCAAATCGGTCTTCATAATCGACGCAGGTGAAATTCTCTAGCTCGCGTTCCGAGAGATACGGATGGAAAGAGAAGAACCTCAGATAGATCGAGCGAGGGGCCAAGTAACGGTGGAACGCCGCCAGACGCGAGGCATCGTCGGGTCGGATGGGTCGGATGTGAATGGTCATGTTCCCCGAGCACACGACGTCATTGTCGAATCCCCTTGGGTAGTTCGGGGGCACTGCACACGATCGGGCTGGGCTTGAACTGAAAATGTGGTTCGCGCTGCAGATGGTCATGTCGTTCTGATGTGTCACTTCATTCACCTCATTCACCATCGTGGCCCGAAAGAGCGGCCTGCGATAGGGACGAAGGGCCCCATTCAAGGAACAGTCCGCGGCTGGTCCTCAAGAAGAGGGGCGCCCGATCAGGGCCATGCATGGTCGGCGGCTCATGCCTTTGCGCCGATTCGATGACGGTGCGGCGGGCAACTTGGCCCGCATGGCGCTCTCCATCTCGAACTGGTGATCAGCCAGGTACGCACCATTAATAAGGTACGCGCCAGACGAGATGCGTCCCGGCCCCGCCGGAGTCGGTAACCTCAAGGCTGCCACCGAGCCTCTCGGCCCGGCTGCGCAGATTCCTCAGCCCCCTTCCCCCGCCAATGGCGCCACCTTCCCGCACCGCTGCACCCACCCCATTGTCGGTCACTTCAATTCGCAACTCCTCGCCAAGGGTGACACCGACAAGAACTTGAGTCGCGTGCGCGTGCTTGCTCACATTGGTGAGTGCTTCGCGGAGGACCGCCAGCGCATGGTCAGCCATCCGCTGGGAGACTCCAGCTTCGACCGGCCCATGGAAGCTGACCTGAGGGCGAAATCCGAATAGTGGGGTCATCTGGGTGGCCAAGTCGAGGACGCTGCGGCGTAGTCCCCGATCCCCCAGCCCGTCTTCGAGATCGAAGATGGCTGTGCGGATGTCGTCCATGGTGGAGTCGAGATCGTCGACCGCCTGGTTGACACGGTCGACGATCTCGGAGGGCCCTCCGATCCGGGTGGCGCCTTGCAGCGAGATGCCGACCGCGAAAATGCGTTGGATGACCTGGTCGTGGAGGTCTCGCGCGATCCGGTCCCGGTCTTCCAACATGCGCAGCAAGCTCACCGTTGCGTTGAGTCGGGTGTTCTCAATCGCCACACCAGCGGCCAAGGCCAGTGCCCCCACCATGAACTCGTCCTCTTCGCTGAAAGTGTCGGCGTTCAGTTTGTCGGTCAGGTAGAGATTCCCATAGACCTCTCCTCTGACCCTTACGGGAACTCCGAGAAACGAGTCCATCGGTGGATGATGAGCCGGATACCCGTAGCTGTCGGGGTGGGAGCGAAGATCATCGAGGCGCAGAGCCGCGGGATCGGTGATGAGCAATCCAAGGACGCCACGCCCGGTGGGCCGGGCCCCGATGAGCCGTTCCTCCTCGTCGCTCAGTCCGACCGTCACAAACTGGTCCAGGGCTGTGCGGGCCTCGTTCAGGACCCCGAGGGCCCCGAAGCGGGCCGCGACCAATTCGGTGGCCTCCTCAACCAGGTGGCGCAACAATTCTGGCAGCTCCACATCGGCTTCAATCATAAGGATGGCCGCCACTAATCGCTGAAGCTTGGCGGCGTCATTTATCTTTCGGTACGGCACCGGCAGAATCGTACCCAGGACGGATGCCGTTCCGCCGTGGCGCGCGCGTCCTCCCTAGAGGACTCGGCGGCAGAAAATGGTCTTTTGCTGTCACAATGGATTGGTGACCATTCGGGTATTTCTCCTCGACGATCACGAGGTGGTCAGACAGGGCGTCCGATCGCTGCTCGAAATTGACGACGACATCGAAGTGGTCGGCGAAGCATCAACTGCGGCCGAGGCTCTGACGCGAGTTCCATTGGCCAAGCCTGATGTCGCAATCTTGGACGTCCGACTCGAGGAGGGCAGCGGCATCGAGGTCTGCCGAGACCTGTTGTCCGCTCGGCCCGACCTGGCCTGCCTCATGTTGACCAGCTACGCCGACGACGAAGCTCTCTACGCCAGCGTGATGGCCGGAGCGTCGGGCTACGTTCTCAAACGAATCCGAGCCGGCGAGCTCGTCGAGGACGTCAAGAAGGTTGCCGCCGGCAACTCCCTCATGGATCCTCGCGCCGTGGCAAGAGTGGTCGAGCGAATCAGAAAGGCTCCAGAAGAGGACTCTTTGCTCCGTGGGCTTTCATCCCAAGAACGCCGGATCTTGGATCTCATCACCGATGGTCGCACCAACCGCCAAATTGGCGAAGAGATGTTTCTGGCCGAGAAAACGGTCAAGAACTATGTCAGCAACCTCCTGGCCAAGCTGGGTATGGCCAGCCGCACCGAAGCAGCTGTCTACTCAGCCCTTCACCCCACAGAGAAGCCCACCGGTGCCGCTGAGGATGTGTACTAGCTCGTCCGGTCCGATCTGCTTCCGCCACTGCTCGTCAGATCTTCACCCGCTTCGTCGAGTGCTTGTTCAAGCCGCGCCCTCTCGGGAGCGGGCTGGGCGAAGCGAGTCGAATCGGCCGGAATGCCCAGAGCTCTACACAGGTTGATCAGCGAACAGTCATAGTCAACTTCTGTGGCGAGTTCCCGTTCCGCTGAACGATCCGCTCGCATTCTCGATGCGTGCATCCGGTAGCGGCACGTCACCGCCGATGCGTGCACGTCCTCGACGTTCATCTGCACTCGATCGTCGCGAGCGAGGGCGGCGGAGAGGAGTTCGACGTACATCGACATCCATCCATCATGGACCAGCGCCAAGGGCCCGGATAGAGGCGAAACTCCCCTTCTTTTCTGGACGCTCGGAGTGGGACGCACCGTGGCCCCGTTTTGCAGCCACTGGGCGCGACCCTGCCCGGGCCACCGGATGGCGGCACCGGGCAGGGTCGTTTGTTTTGATGTGTCGTTGCGGTGCTCGATTAGACCGTGACCAGCTCGCGCTCGGCCTCGGGCTCGGGTTCCGAGTGCACCACGATCTCGGTGTCCTCCGGAGTTCGGCGTGCGTGCCAGATCCCAAATCCGACCAGGATCGCCATGAGCGCGGCCAGAGCGAAGGAGGCGATTGCTCCCCACAGAGCGATCAAGCCAAACTCTGAGAACGCGTATGCCTCAAGCAGCAACCCGCGCAACGTCGTCCCTTGGAATGAAGTCTGAACCTCAGCCGCGAGTGCTTTGTTGGTGGGGTTGGCCCGAGAAGCCGTGCTGACGTTGGCGTAAATACCCCCGAGTGGCATTTCACTCAGGTGCACGGCAATGAAGTGGTCGGCGTACGCCTCAGCTTGAGCCCCGGTTGTCAACGGTTGGCCGGCGTACTTGAGGAGGTAGGGCCTCATCCCCGGAGTGACCTCGGTGCCCGCCTTGGCGTGGGCAAAGGCCGCTGCACTTGGGAAGGTGATCTGTTGTTGGGCCAACTGGTTGTGGACGCTCGAGTTGGTGAAGCTGTAGCCCCACATCAACAGACCTCCCGCGACGACCAGAACCACCACCATGACGGCGCCACCGGCGCTGGCTATGAAATCGAAGACTTTACGTTGCATGATTATTCCTCCTGTTGGTTTCGTGGACCCACCATGCGCTCTGGCTACATCGTCCGCTAGGGCCGAACGTCATCGGCATCGGCCCAGATCACACCGGTTGGTCATCGCTTTCCGTATGGCCGTTCGCGCCAATCTCCATTGCCGGAGTGACCCGGCTCCCGTTCGGGAGTCAGCCTTGGGACTTTCGGCCCTGTCCCGAGGCCCCGCCGCTCGTCAGACTCGGTCCATGATCTCGGTTCAATCAACTTCCGACTGGAATGAAAGATGCAGCGCCGGAGCGCAACAGTCTCGGACTTCCGTCAACTTCGCCATCGTCGCCCCGTGCACGACCGTCATGACGACACCGCTTCTGCCCTCGCTCGCCAATCGCGTCAAGGGCCGGCTGAATGTTGAAATCGGGAAGACGACGGGATCTGAGAAATGACAGTGCGCCCGGTTGCCCCCTCCACCGGTGACTTCGCTCGCCGGGTTGACCATCGCCAATCGGAACTCGGGCTGACCACCGAGGACCTGGCCAAACTCACCGGCATGGATCCTGGCTACCTCGAAAATCTCAAGACGAGCCCCTCGGTTTCGTTGCCCGCCGGAGCGGTCGTTCGGCTTGCCGATGCCTTGGGCACCACCGCGGCCGCTCTCGCCGGCGGTGAGTTCGATCGATCCCCGGGCACCGGCCGTGCCGGTGTCCATCCCGTGCTCGAAGTCCTCTCCCCTGATCTGTGCCAAGAGCGCTTGCTGTCCGGCGGGGTTGGACGAGTGGTCTATTCGACTGCCCGGGGCCCGGTCGCCCTGCCGGTGAACTTCGCCACCCACGACGGCGACGTCGTCTTTCGTACCAACGAATCAGTGGCCTCTGGAGTTGAGACCAACGAAACGGTTGGCTTCGAAGTCGATCGCATCGACGACGCCATGAGCGCAGGATGGAGCGTGCTGGTGAGCGGCACCCCCCATCGAATCGAAGATCCGATAGGTCGGCGTCACGTGGGAACGCTCGATATCGAGCCCTGGGCCGGTGGTTCGCGGGATGTCCTCATGGGGATCACCACCTGTCAGATCTCGGGCCGCGTCATCGTCCAAGAGACAACCTCAATACAGCCTGCAAGACCCACTCAGGCCTCATTGCACATAGCCAGATAGCCAGATAGCCAGCAAGCCGAGAAATGTCGGCTCGGAGATCTCCCACGCTCAAACGCAGTGTGGGCATCAAGACACAAGGAGATGCACCCATGAAAGCACTCGTCTACAACGGCCCCGGATCCAAAGCGTGGGAAGAGGTGCCGCACCCGTCGCTGCGCGAGGACACCGACGCCATCGTGAGAATTGACGTCACCACGATCTGCGGGTCTGACTTGCACATCTTGAAAGGCGACACGCCCGAGGTCACCGGTGGGCGAATTCTCGGCCACGAGGCCGTGGGCACCATTGAAGAGGTCGGCACCGGTGTCAAGACTGTTTCCGCCGGTGACCGGGTGCTCGTGTCGTGCATCTCGGCGTGCGGAGCCTGTCGATTCTGTCGGGAAGGGCGTTACGGCCAATGCCTCGGTGGGGGTGGCTGGATCCTCGGCCACATGATCGACGGCACCCAAGCCGAATACGTTCGTGTGCCCTTTGCCGACACCTCTACGTACCGCCTGCCCGATGGTGCCAGTGACGAGGAGCTCCTCATGTTGGCCGACATCCTTCCAACCGCCTACGAAGTGGGAGTCCTCAATGGAAGAGTCCAGCCCGGCGACACCGTCGTGGTGGTCGGAGCCGGCCCGATCGGGCTCTCAGCCATCACCGGGGCACTGCTGTACTCACCGAGTCACGTGATCGCCATCGACCTCGCGGACGCCCGCCTCGACGCGGCCAAACGTTTTGGGGCCGATCACACGTTCAACAACTCCCAAGAGGGTGCCGTCGCGTACGTTCAGCGGCTCACCGGCGGGCTGGGAGCCGACGTCGTCATCGAGGCGGTCGGGGTGCCGGCCAGCTTTCAACTCTGCACCGAGTTGGTTCGCCCGGGGGGCCATGTGGCCAATATCGGAGTCCACGGCAAGCCCGTCACCTTGCACCTCGAGTCGTTGTGGACACGCGACGTGACCATAACGACTGGGCTGGTCGACACCTATTCGACTCCCACGCTGCTCCGTCTGGTGGCTTCTCACCAGATTGAAGCCGCTCAGTTTGCGACCCACCACTTCAATTTGCACGAGATGATCGAGGCCTATGACGTGTTCGCCCGAGCCGCCGACACCGGCGCTATCAAGGTCGTGCTCGCCCGATGAAAGCGGTGTCGGCGCTCACGAGCTACGCCGTCGCCGGGTCGTAGGAGCGGGTCCAGGACCCGTGCTGTCTCGCCCGCAGACGGCACCGCACTGCTGTATTGACCCAGTTCGCAGGCTCGCAGGCTCTGTCCAGTCGAAATGGTGATGCATCGCTCATGACCTACACTTGGCGCACCGGGAGAGGTGCGAGAGCGGCCGAATCGGATTCACTGCTAATGAATTGACCTGGGTAACTGGGTCCGAGGGTTCAAATCCCTCCCTCTCCGCTCCGGGGGCGGGTACCAGATGTGCCCGAACCAAAGAGGTCCGCCCCGGCGGACTTGCCGTGTCCCGCCACCGTGGTGGGCCCGGTCGGCTGTAAGGAGCGCGCGTGGGCGAAGGTCGGTACTGGTTACAGACCTTGGGATGTCCGAAGAACCAGGTTGACTCGGACAAGCTGGCGGGGCGGTTGGCCGCTCAGGGCTATCGGCGCGCCGCAGGGCCGGCGGAAGCCGACCTGGTGGTGATCAACACCTGCGCCTTCATTGAGTCGGCCCGCCAGGAATCGATCGAGACCGTGCTCGAGTTGGCGGACCAACGGTCACCCGGGGCTCGTCTGGTGGTCACCGGCTGCATGGCCGAACGTTACGGCGACGAGCTGACCGAGGCGCTGCCCGAAGTGGACCTGGTGGCCGGCTTCGGCCTGGACTTCGGCGAGACGCTCCCGCCACCCGTACCCGTCCCAGTACCGGTCCCCGTGACCTTGTCGGCCACCTCCACGCCCACGCCCGCGCTCTCGCCGACGCCGACAGCCCCGACCGGCCCACGACCCACCAAGGGGTTCGACCTGCTCGAGTTGGCCCGCCCGGCGTCGGAGGCCCCGTGGGCCTACGTCAAGGTGGCCGAAGGGTGCGACCGCATCTGTGGCTTCTGCGCCATCCCGTCGTTCCGGGGCAAGCAGCGGTCGCGGGGCACCGACGAGATCATGGCCGAGGTGGCGTCGCTCCTGGCCGGCGGATCGACGCCGGGCGGTGACGCCGCGCCGCCGCTGCGCGAGATCGTGCTGGTGGCCCAGGACCTGGCTTCCTACGGCCGCGACCGCTCGCGGCCGGGTGAGCGGGTGAAGGCCGGCCGGTCGCCCATCGCCGCCCTGACCCGCGCCGTCTCGGCCCGCGTCGACCGCACGAGGCTCCTCTACCTGTACCCGTCCGGGTTGACCGACGAGCTCATCGAGGCGGTGGTGGCCACCGGGGTGCCGTACTTCGACCTCTCCCTCCAGCACGTCTCCCGCCCGCTGCTGGCCCGCATGCGGCGATGGGGTGACGGCGAGCGCTTCCTGCGCCGCATCGCCGACATCCGCCGCCTCGACGATCAGGCCACCTTCCGCTCCTCCTTCATCCTCGGTTACCCGGGCGAGACGGAGCGTGACCACGACCGGCTCCTGGAGTTCCTGGCCGAGGGCCAGCTCGATTGGGCCGGGTTCTTCCCGTTCTCCCCCGAAGTGGGGACCCATGCGGCCGATCTGCCCGATCAGGTGCCGGCCGAACTGGCCCTCGAACGCCTCCGCGAGTGCGCCGAGCTGCAGGACGGGATCACGGCGGCCCGGCGGGACCTGCTGGTGGGCCAGCGGCGCCAGGTGCTGGTGGACAGCCCGGGGCGGGGCCGCACGGTGCACGAGGCGCCCGAGATCGACGGCATCGTCCGTCTCCCACCCGACACCGTCGCCGGGGACCTGCTCGACGTCGAGATCGTCGCCGCGGCGGGGCCGGACCTCCACGCGGTCAGGGTCGACGACGCCGCCTACCACCATCACCATCATCTTCCCCTGGCGGGAGCGCCGCGGTGACCGATACCGACAAGACCCGCGAGACCCGCGTTTTCACGTTCGGGCCGACCGCCCTGGCCACGCCGGCCAACGCGGTGACCGTGGCCCGCCTGCTGGCCGCGCCGGTCTTCGTGGCCATGATCGTGATCTGGGGGGCGACCTGGTTCAACGTGGTCGTCGGCCTGATCGTCGCCGGCAGCGACGGGCTCGATGGGTACATGGCCCGCCGCCAGGGCACCACCCGGTCGGGAGCCTTCTTGGACCCCCTGGCCGACAAGGCGGTCGTGCTCGGTGCGCTCTTCGCCCTGGCCGCGCAGGGGCATCTGCCCTGGCTCCCGGTCATCCTCATCGCCATCCGCGAGGTCGGCATGCAGGTCTACCGCTGGTGGGTGAGTCGACGGGGCGTCTCCATCCCGGCCCGGAACTCGGCCAAGCTGAAGACGTTCGTCCAGGATTGGGCGGTCGGGACCTGCATCATCCCTCCGCTGGCCAACAACCACACCGTGCAGGTGGCGTCGATCTGGGTGGCCGCCGCCCTGACCCTGGCCACGGGGTTCCAGTACCTGATGGACGGCCGCCGGGCCTCCCGGGAGGCCCACGCGTGAGGGTGGAGATCGTGGCCGTCGGCACCGAGCTCCTGCTCGGCCAGATCGCCGACACCAATTCCGCCTGGTTGGGCGACCATCTGGCCTCGGCCGGGGTGACCTCGCACTTCCACCAGGCGGTGGGCGACAACCACGAGCGCATGACGTTGGCCTTCCGCACCGCGCTGGCCCGCAGCGACGGGATCATCGTCTGCGGCGGCCTGGGCCCGACCCAGGACGACATCACCCGGGAGGCCATCGCCGACGTCATGGGGGTCGAGCTGGTGCGGGACCAGACGATCGTCGATGTCATCGCCGGGTTCTTCCAAGCCCGGGGCCGGGCCATGTCGGCCAACAACGAGCGCCAGGCCGACGTGCCCGCGGGCGCCACCATCATCCCCCAGCGGGCCGGGACCGCCCCGGGGCTCATCTGTCCACTGGGGAACAAGGTGATCTACGCCGTGCCCGGGGTGCCCTACGAGATGGCCGAGATGTTCGAGCGGGGCATCCTGCCCGACCTCCGGGCCCGCATGGCCGCGGCGGGCGAGGAGAACGTCATCGTGAGCCGGGTGCTCCGGACCTGGGGGGCCAGCGAGTCCGGACTGGCCGAGGCGCTGCAGGGCCGGATCGACGCGCTCGATGCGTTCGACCGCGGCGGCTCGGTCACGCTGGCCTTCCTCGCCTCGGGCATGGAGGGGATCAAGGTACGGATCACGGCCCACGCCCCGACCCTGGCGCAGGGGACCGCCCTCCTCGACCTCGAGGAGAAGGAGGTGCGGTCGACCATCGAGTCACACCTCGGCGACATCGTCTTCGGGACCGACGACGAGTCCATGGAGCACGCCGTGGCGGCCCAGCTGGTCGTGCACGGGCTGAGCTTCGGCGTGGCCGAGTCGCTCACCGGCGGTCTCATCGCCTCCCGCCTGGTCAATGTGCCCGGCGCCTCGGCCTGGTTCCGGGGCGGCGTGGTGGCCTACCACTCGCAGGTGAAATTCGACGTGCTCGGGGTGCCCGTCGGCCCGGTGGTCTCCGAGGCGGCCGCCGTCGCCATGGCGCGAGGGGTGTGCCGGGCCACCGGTTCCGACGTCGGGCTGGGCATCACCGGGGTGGCCGGGCCGGACGACCAGGAGGGGGTGGCGCCGGGCACCATCTTCGTCGGGTTGGCCCTTCCCCACGGCCGGACCGAGGCCCGCGAGATGCGCCTGCCGGGCGATCGCGAACGGGTGCGCCAGTACGGGGCGATCTCGGCCCTCGACCTCCTGCGCCGGGCGCTGATCGCCTTGGGCCCCTGACCAGCGGGTTGGTCGGCCCCGCACGCCGACAACGTCCACGCCATCAGGGAGTTCGTCCATTCTCCGATGAATGAGCCTCGGTGCCCCGCCCACCCATCGGTGGTGGAGGCCGGACTCCTCACAGGGGGACCACAGCCGGTCCACACGGGGTGGGAAACTCCCGGTGGAAATGTGGCTCCACTGGAGGTGCGATAAGTGAAGACTGAGAACGGACCGAGGGTCCTGGTGGTTGACGACGAGCCGTCCATCGTCGATGCCGTGGCCACGTCCCTGCGCTACGAAGGGTTCACGGTGGATGAGGCCGTCACGGGCCGGCTCGCCCTGGCCCAGGCCCAGGACGATCCACCGGACCTGGTCATCCTCGATGTGATGCTGCCCGACCTCGATGGCCTCGAGGTCACCCGGCGCCTGCGCTCGGACGGGTTGCGGGTCCCCATCCTCTTCCTGACGGCGCGTGACTCCTTGCAGGACAAGCTGGCCGGCCTGACCATCGGGGGGGATGACTACGTCACCAAGCCCTTCGCCCTGGCCGAGTTGATCGCCCGGGTCCACGCCATCCTGCGCCGGACCGGCTACGAGGGCGAGGACGACGGCATCCTGCGCTTCGCCGATCTCGAGATGGACGAGAACGCCCACGAGGTGCGCCGCGGGGGCAGCCAGATCCAGCTGACGGCCACCGAGTTCAACCTCCTGCGCTACTTCCTGTTGAACCCGCGTCACGTGCTCTCCAAGTCCCAGATCCTCGACCACGTGTGGCACTACGACTTCGGCGGCGACGGCAACGTGGTGGAGACCTACGTGAGCTACCTGCGCAAGAAGTTGGAGCGACACGGCCCGCCGCTCATTCACACCATCCGCCTCGTCGGCTACACCCTCCGCGAGCCGGAGCCCACCGCCGGATCGAATTGAGTGTCACTCCGACTCCGACTCCTCCTGGCCGTCGGGGCGATCGCCGTCGTGGCGCTGGTGGTCGCTGACTTCGCCACCTACTCGGCGTTGCGGTCATCGCTGTACAAGCAGGACGACCAGACCCTGGCGCAGAACCCTCTCCAGGTCGACCGATTCCTCAGCGACATCTCCAACGGCCACTGTCCTGCGTCAGGAGCGGGCGTGTTTGGCTCGGGCACTCCGGACAACGGCGCCCCGGGCGGCGGGGGAGGGAATCCCAATGGGGGCAACTTCGGTTTCTCGATCCCCTTCATCGAGGTGCGGACCACGGCGGGCCAAGTGCTCGACACCTGCCCCGCTCACGTCGACGGCCATGCGTACAGCCCCCAGCTTCCCAATCAAATCTCGGGGATTTCGGCCCAGGCAGCTGGACCGCCGGCCGCCTACTTCACCGCCGACGCGACGCAGAGCGATGGACCGGCCTTCCGGGTGCAGGTCACCAACGGCAAGGCGATCAATCAGACCACGGGCAACAGTCGGCAGGTCCTCATCGTGGTCGCCGAGCCCATCGGCAATACGACCAGCACCCTCCATACGCTGTTCCTCATTGAGCTGGCCGTCACCGCCGGCGCGCTGGTCCTCGCCCTGGCCGGGGGCTGGTGGTTGGTCCGCCTCGGGTTGCGCCCGCTGGAGGACGTGGAGCGCACGGCCGACGCCATTGCGGCCGGCAATCTCGACCAGCGCGTCCCCGGCGCCGACGACACGACCGAGGTCGGCCGACTGGCCCGCGCCCTCAATGTCATGTTGGAGCGCATCGAGGCGGCGTTCGCGGCGCGCCTGGCCTCCGAGGCCCGGTTGAAGGAATCCGATCGTCACTTGCGTCAGTTCGTGGCCGACGCCTCGCACGAGCTGCGCACCCCGATCGCCGCCGTGGCGGCCTACGCCGAGCTCTTCGAGCGCGGCGCGTCAACCAACGCCGAAGACCTGCCCCGGGTCATCTCGGGGATCCGCACCGAGACGGGGCGCATGGAACGATTGGTCACCGACCTGCTCGAGCTGGCCCGGCTCGATGAAGGGCTGCCCCTCCAGATCCGCGCCACCGAACTGGTCGGCCTGTGCGCCGAAGCGGTGCGCACCGCCACCACCGTGGGTCCGCGCTGGCCGGTGACGTTCACCGCCGCGCACCCGGTCGAGGTGCTGGGCGACCCCGCCCGGTTGCGCCAGGTGGTCGACAATCTCCTGGCCAATGTGCGCGCCCACACCCCGGAGGGCACCACGGCCACGGTGCACGTCGATCAGGACGGGCCGATGGCCCGGGTGGTCGTCCACGACAACGGGCCCGGCATGCCGGCCGAAGATGCGGCCCGGGTGTTCGAGCGTTTCTACCGGTCCGATCCGGCCCGGGGCCGGGCCCACGGTGGCACGGGCCTCGGACTCTCCATCGTCTCGGCCATCGTCTTCGCCCACGGCGGCACCGTCTCGGCCGAGTCGGCTCCCGGCCGCGGCATGACCGTGACCGTCTCCCTCCCCGTCGTTGCCGACGTTCTGGACTCCGAGGAATCCGACGCCGAGGGATCCGACGCCGAGGGAGCCCACGACGAAGAAGCCGACGCCGAAGAGGCTCACACCGAAGGAGCCCACACCGAAGGATCCGATGCCGTGGAACCCGACGCCGTGGAACCCGACGGCAAGGACGTCGAAGCCGTGGACACCGAGGGAGCCGACGCCGCCACGGCGGCCCGAAAAGGAACCGCGTGACCGATCCGGTCGAGACCGAGAAGAAGCGCTCCCCCCTGACCTGGATCCTCGGCGGCATGGTGGGCGTGCTCATCCTGGCTGCGCTGGTCGCGGTGGGGGGCACCTACATCTACATCCACTTCATCGAGGGACCCGCGCCCAAGCCGCTGACCCTGCCCAAGGTCACGACCCCGAAGCACTCCGCCGCCAGTCCCACGTCGGTGGCTTCGCCCACCGGGACCTGGCAGGCCACCGGCAAGTCGGTGGTGGGGTACCGGGTGAACGAGGTCCTCTTCGGCCAGAACAACGTGGCCGTCGGGCGCACCAACTCGGTCACCGGGTCCATCACCGTGGACGGCGCCAGCGTCGGCTCGGCGTCCTTCACGGCGCAGATGGCCGACGTCCACAGTGATCAGAGCGAGCGGGACGGCCAGTTCGACGGCCGCATCATGGAGGTGTCGCGGTACCCCACGGCCACCTTCGCCCTCACCTCACCGATCAGCCTGGGCCGCATCCCCGCCGCCGGGGTCACCGTGCACGAAACGGCCACCGGCAACCTGATGCTGCACGGGCAGACCCACGCCGTCACCTTCCCGGTCTCCGCTCGATACTCCGGCACGTCCATCGACGTGACCGGCTCCATCCCGGTCACCTTCGCCGACTACGGCATCGAAAATCCCAGCTTCGCCGGCACCGTCACCACGGACAGCCACGGCACGCTCGAATTCCTGCTCGTCTTGGACCGCAGTACCGGGTCGTAGCCGGGATTCACACCTCGGTCACAGCGGATGCACACGGCGGTCGGAACGGACTCGGGCACCATGCGTGGCATGACAGTGCTGGCGGCCCCCGAGCGCGGCGTCGACCCCCGGCGGGTGCCCCTCGATGTGGAGATCGCCGTGCCGGTCTACAACGAGGCCGAGCACCTGGCCGAGCGCATCACCGCCTTGCGGAACTTCCTCAACGAGTCGTTCCCGTTCCGCGCCTTGGTCACCATCGTGGACAACGCCAGCACCGACGAGACCATGGCGGTGGCCACCGAGCTGGCGGCCACCCTGCCCGGCGTGGCGGCCTTGCACCTGTCCCAAAAGGGACGGGGCCGAGCCCTGCGCACCGCCTGGTCAACCAGCACGGCGCCGGTGGTGGCCTACATGGACGTCGACTTGTCCACCTCGCTCACCGCCCTGGTGCCGCTGGTGGCTCCCCTCCTCTCGGGGCATCGCGATGTCGCTGCGGGCACCCGCCTGGCCCGCGGCTCCCACGTGATCCGTGGGCCCAAGCGCGAGCTCATCTCGCGCGCCTACAACCTCCTCCTCAAGCTGTTCTTGCGTGGTCGATTCAGTGACGCCCAATGTGGCTTCAAGGCGCTGCGGCGAGAGGCCGCCCTGCGAATCCTGCCCTTGGTCGAGGACGACGAGTGGTTCTTCGATACCGAGCTCCTCATCACGGCCGAGCGGCTCGGACTGCGTATGAGCGAGGTGCCGGTGGACTGGGTCGATGATCCGGACTCCCGCGTCCAGATCCTGCCGACCGCGATCAGCGACCTGCGCGGCGTGTGGCGTATCTCCCACGGCCAGGCCCGGCGGCTGACCCGGGGCACGACTGATCGCCCGCGGTCGCCCGTCGATCAGGTGGCGGCCGACCAACTGCTCCGCTTTGCCGGTGTGGGCGCCATCAGCACCCTCGGCTACCTCTTTCTCTTCGTGGCCTGGCGCCCCCTCGCCGGTGCCCTCGGGGCCAACGCGCTCGCCTTGGCCATCTGCACCATCTTCAACCTCGCCGTGCACAGGGAACTGGCCCACAGCATGCAGGGAAAGGCCTATCGGGGCCGCTTGGTCGCCGTGGGGGCCGGCCTCTTCCTCCTCAGTCTGGCCCTGACCACGTTGGGTCTCCTGGCGGTGCAGGCACTGGTCGGTCCTTCGCTGGGCTGGGACCTCCTGGCCGTGACCGCGGCCAATGCCGTGGCCGCGGTGCTCCGCTTCGCCGTCCTGAGGGCTTGGATCTTCCGACCCACGGCCCTCTCGTCCGACCATTCCCTGGAGGCTCCCTCATGACCACGCTCATCCCGGCACCCGGGGACGGTGTCGACCAGCAGCAACAACCCGGCGGAACCGGCACCGGTTCCGGCCCCTTCGTCCCCGGGGCGGCCCCAGCGGATTCCACGCCGCCCCGGGGACGCCTGGTCCGCCTGGTTCGTGGCCGTGAGCAGGACCCGGCCTGGGTCCGGCCCGCCCTCCTCACCCTCTTGAGCCTGACCGCCGTGCTCTACCTCTGGGACCTCGGCGCCGGCGGGTGGGCCAACTCCTTCTATTCGGCGGCCGTCCAGGCGGGCACCAAGAGCTGGAAGGCCTTCTTCTTCGGCTCCTCGGACTCGTCCAACTTCATCACCGTGGACAAGCCGCCGGCCTCGTTGTGGGTCATGGAGATCTCGGGCCGGATCTTCGGCTTCAACTCGTGGAGCATGCTGGTTCCCCAAGCCCTGGAGGGAGTGGCCACCGTCGGCCTCGTCTACCTGACCGTCCGGCGCTGGTTCTCGGCCAACGCCGCCCTGCTGGGGGGCGCCGTGGTGGCCCTGACGCCGGTGGCCGCCCTCATGTTCCGCTTCAACAACCCCGATGCGTTGCTGGCCCTCCTCCTCACGGGCGCCATCTACGCCACGGTTCGGGCGCTCGAGGCGGCCCAGACCAGGTGGCTCGTGCTCGCCGGCACGTTGGTGGGCTTCGGGTTCCTCACCAAGATGCTGCAGGCCTTCCTCATTGTCCCGGCGTTGGGCATCGTGTACCTGCTCGCCGCGCCCACCCCCTTCCGGCGCCGGGCCTGGCAGGTCATCGTCCTCGGCCTGACCACGTTGGCGGCGGCCGGATGGTGGGTCGCCGCGGTGGCCCTCACGCCGGCGGCCGACCGCCCCTACGTGGGCGGCTCACAGAACAACAGCATCCTCAATCTCATCTTCGGCTACAACGGATTCGGCCGATTGACCGGGAACGAGGCCGGACACGTGGGGGGCTCGACCCAAGCGGGCAGCATGTGGGGCCCCACCGGTCTCACCCGTCTCTTCAACCCCCAATTCGGCAACATGATGTCCTGGCTGCTCCCCGGGGCGCTCCTCCTCGGCGCCGTGGTGTTGCTTCTCACGTGGCGGGCCAAGCGCACCGACCACGAACGGGCCGCCTTCCTGCTCTGGGGTGGCTGCCTGGCCGGCATCGGGCTGACCATCAGCTTGGCGCAGGGCATCATCCACCCCTACTACACGGTCGCCCTGGCGCCACCGTTGGGCGCCCTGGTCGGCATGGGCACCATGTCGCTGTGGCAACGCCGCGCCTCGTGGGTCGGTCGATCGGCCCTGGCGGGGGCCCTGGTGGTCACCACCATCTGGGCCGTCGTGCTGTTGGATCGCACTCCGGCCTGGTTCCCCTGGCTCCGCGTCGTCGTGGCGGTGGCCGGCGCCCTCGGTGCCCTGGCCATCCTCGCCCTCCCGTGGCTGCGCCGGGTGCCTAATGCGGCCGTCGGCCTGGTGGCGGTCCTCGGATTCGGCGCCGCCCTGGCCGCGCCGCTGTTCTCCACCGTCGCCACGGCGGCCACGCCGCACAGCGGCGCCATTCCGACGGTGACCCCTTCGGCGTCCGGGGGCTTCGGCGGCCCCGGCGGCGGTTTCGGCGGCCCCGGCGGCGGCGGATTTCGCCGCCTCGGTGGGATCCCAGGAGGCCTCCCCGGTGGGACCAGAGGCGGCCGCGCGGGTGGGGGATTCACCCCCCCGGGCGGCTTCGTCCCCGGACGTGGGACCGGCGGGGGTTTCACGCCGCCGGCCTTCGCGGGCGGGCGGGGCGGCACCTTCGGGGGCGGTTTCGGCGGCGGTGTGGGGGGAGCCGGCGGGATCCTGGGCTCGAGTACGCCCGGCTCGGCCGTCACCAAGCTTCTCCAAGCCGATGCGGGGAGCTACTCGTGGGTGGCCGCCACCACCAATTCCAACTCGGCCGCCGGCTACCAGTTGGCCAGCGACGACCCCGTGATGGCCATCGGAGGCTTCAACGGCACCGACCCGGCGCCCTCGCTGGCCCAGTTCGAGAAGTACGTGACGGAGGGCAGGATCCACTACTACATCAGTGGCGGCCGAGGTCTTGGCGCGGGCGGCTTCGGCGGTGCCGGCGGCGGTACCAGCGACGTGGCTTCGCAGATCTCAACGTGGGTCGAGAGTCACTTCACGGCCCAGACGGTGGACGGCACCACGCTGTACAACCTCACCCAACCGACCACCTCGAGCTGAGCGGTTCGGGCCGTTCCCCCTGCGGCCCGAACCGCTCGGCCTCCGGTGCCGGCACCACACCACCGCCCGATCAGAATCCGGACCCGGAGACGCTCGAGCGACATGGGCGCCGTTCGTCACTGTGGACCGGACGATCGGGAGGCGCTTCCTTCAGTGCATGCCCTCCCTCGAGACCGGGGTTTCCTAATGGGCACCCGTGCCCGTGCCCGTGCCGGTGTCGATGTGATCTGACGTCCCGTTGTTCGCGGGCGAACCCGGGCCGGCGGGTTGAACGGGTCCCAGATAGGCCGACTGCAGTACCGACTCGACGTCGCTCGCCGCCCCGGTCTGGACGATCCGCCCGTTCGCCATCACGATGGCCGATGTGGCAACCGACAGGGCGGTGCGTGCGAATTGCTCCACCACCACGACCGTGATGCCCTCCGCCACCAGGCGCTCGACATGGCTGTAGAGCTCGTCGACGATCAGGGGCGCAAGCCCCATCGAGAGCTCGTCCAGCATGAGCAACCGCGGGCTCGTCGCCACGGCGCGGGCGAGCGCCAGCATCTGCTGCTCGCCGCCCGAGAGCGTGCCGGCCGGCTGGTCACCTCGATCCGCCAGGCGCGGGAACCGCTCGAACGCGCAACGCTCGACGTGTCGTCGCCCCGAACCGCTGTGCGTCATGACCCAGAGGTTCTCCCGCACGGTCAGGTTCGGGAACACGCCGCGGCCCTCGGGAATAAGGCAGAGCCCCCGGCGGGCCAGCGAAGACGTCGATCCCACGCGTATCTTTTCACCGGCGAAGCGGACCTCACCCTCGCTCGGCCCCATGATGCCGGCTGCCAGGGCGAGGAGGGTCGACTTGCCGGCACCATTGGCCCCGAGAACAGCGGTCACGACGCCCTCTTCGAACGTCGCGTCGACCCCGTGGATCACCTCGACCTCCTCGTAGGCCGCCCGTACTCCCCGGAACTCCAAGAGGGGTTCAGTCATCGGCCACGGCTGCCGATACTGTGCCGAGATACGCGGCCTGGACCTCGGGGTCGGCCCGGACCTCCGCTGGCGTGCCGGTGCAGATGATGCGGCCGTAATCGAGGACGACGACGGTATGGCAGACGTTCATGACCAGTTCCATGTCGTGTTCGACCAGCAGAATGGCGAGGCCATCGCTCGCCAGATCGCGCAGGATGTCCGAGAAACGCTCGGTCTCGTCGGTGTCCTGGCCCGCCGCCGGTTCGTCGAGGAGGAGGACCTTGGGCCTGGTGGCCAGGGCGCGCGCCAGCTCGACGAGGCGACCGGTCCCCGTCGGCAAGGTGTCGGCCCGATCGTTGGCCACGGACGTCAATCCCACCCGGTCCAGTGTCTCCTCGCGGATTTCATGAATCGCTCTCGACCTCGCCCTCACCACCCCTCGCTGCCCGATGGACGCGGCGACCCCGATGTTCTCGGCGACCGTCAGGGTCCCGAACAGCTCCAGGCGTTGGAACGTGCGCCCGAGCCCGAGCCGGGCCCGGCGGTAGGACGAGAGCCCGCCCACATCCCGGCCGTCGAGGTGCACGGTCCCCGCATTGGGTCGCTGCATCCCCGTGACCACGTTGAACAGGGTCGTCTTGCCGGCTCCGTTCGGCCCGATCAATCCGGTGATCGCGCCCTCAGCGGCGCTGAGCGACACCTCGGACAGCGCGGCCAAACCCCCGAAGCGAACCGAGACCTCTTGGATTTCAAGTCCCACTGGTGCCTCCGGTCCCCGACAGCGCGGTGAGCGGGTCGGCCGACACGACAGGTCCCTCGTCGGACACTGCCTCGGCGAACCAGGCGTTCCTCTTTTCCTTCGACCGGCGCTCGGGAAGGCCGAATGCGGGCGGCGCGATCCTCGCCCGGTAGTCGGCGACGTAGGCCGGGACCGGAAGCAGCGCGAGATCGACCGCCAAGATGATGGCCATCGTCCAGTTGCCGATCGCCCCGCCGAGACGGAGCGCCCAGGCAACCCCGATCACCGCCACCATCAGGGCCACCAGCCACCGCCGCCGCGCCACCGAGAGATAGACCGGGCGGATGCTGCCCGGGACGGTCCCATTGGGGGTGGTCCCCACGCCGACGCCGCCGAGTCCGACGAGGACCAGCGGCAATTGGGTGAGTGAAGGGAAGAAATTGGTGAAGAACGGCGACCCCTGGTACACGCCGTTCAGTCCCGCCGCACCGAACGAGGTGATCCCGAAGATGACCATCACCAAGAGCACGGAGAGCCCGCTGAAGAACTGGAAGACGTCGGGCGCCGCGCTGCCGAGGGCCATGCCGTAGATGCCGCCCCCGACTCCGGCCAGGGCGGCCGAGAAGGCGAACACTCCGATGAGCGACGCACGGCCGTTCATGCCCAGCGTTGCACACGCGGCGGGACTGTCCTTCATGGCCAGGAGGCGTTGCCCGAACTCCGATCGCCGCAGGGCGACGACGAGCACGACCAGGATCGCGAAGGCGACCGACCCGGCAATGAACTGTGACTTCTGAGAACTGAGCGCAAGCGAACCGATGTGGAAGGGAGCGAAGACGAGCGACCCCGAGCCGAAGGGCGCGTACGGATGCCCGAACAAGTTGAAGGCCGGGAGCGGAAACACCCAGTTGTCCATGGTGATGGCGAAGGCCGCCGTGGCCAGGGCGAAGTAGATGCCCGAGAGTCGCAAGGCAGGGATGCCGACGATGACGCCGATCACTGCGCACACCCCGGCCGCAGCCAGTAGGGAGAGGGGATTTCCCCGGGCTCCCAGATGCCCGACCATCGTGGCGCCGATGCCGGCGAAGGTCATCTGGCACAACGACAGGCGGCCCGCGTATCCGACGATGGGGATGACGGAGAGCCCGACGATGGCCAGCCCCCACATGCGATTGAGGCTGAACATGTCGGCTTTGCCGACGGTGGTGGCCAAGAAGACCGCGACGATGATCGTGCCGGCGCAAAACAGGCCGGTGCCGTTCCACGTGGGGCGGAAGGCGAGCTCGCGGCTCCGAAGCTGCCGGTGCCCGCGCAGGCGCGATTGAGGCAGGACCAGGAGGGCAATGAAGAGGATGATCGCAGGCACCGCGTTCTCGAACCCTTGGACGTAGGGGTTCTGGGGCAGGTAGGCCACCGAGTACGCGATGGAGAGGCCCAAGATGATCGCACCCACAAAGGTCATCGGAATGGAGCGCAGGCGCCCGATAACCGACGCCGCATACGCGTTGACGATGAGCAGCGTCAGCGCGGAGGCCGACAGGGTGAGAGTGGGCGCGACGAGGATCCCCGCCAATGCAGCCAGCATGGAGCCGATGATCCAGGCGTTGCGGGCATTCGTATTCGCACTCGACCCGTTGAGCGAGGTGAGCGTCCGGTCGTCGACGCTGGCCCGCATGGTGACGCCCATCCGGGTGCGATAGAGGAAGAGGCGCAGCCCGATGGCGACGACCAGGGCCAGGATCAGGACGGTCACGTCGTTATAGGAGATCCTGATCGACCCGAGGACCAAGGTGTCGTTGTGGAAGAGTGGGGGCAGCGCGCGATAGGTCGTGGGGCTCCAGATCCATTGCGCGACGCCCAAGAGCATGAGCGCGATGGAGAGCGTGACGACCAGTTTGGCTGCCTCCGAGACACCCTCGAGCCTGCGCATCACCGCCGCTTCGATCCCGATGCCGATGGCAGGCGCCAGCACGAAGAGGCAGACGAGAATCGAGACGAGCGTCGGCCAGCCCCAGCCGATGCTCATCTGCCAATAGGCGAAGGCGCAGACCATCCCGATGGCGCCGTGCGCCCAATTGAAGATCCCCGTCGTCGTGTACGTGAGGGTGAGACCGCTCGCCGTTATCGCGTAAATGCCCGCTGCCGCCAGGCCACCGATGCTGAAGATGATGAATTCATGCACAGCCGTCCCCCGACAGAATGGTCAGTCGCCCGACGGGGCAACACTATGCAGTTTGCACCCCTCCCCGCGCCCGGACGACCCCAGGCTCACAAGGAGTTTATTTGTTGCTGCTGTTGCGCGGTCAGGTGGACGACGTTCTTGGGGTTGCAGTTCCAGATGGACTGCGTGGGCTGGGTGATCGCCTTGTCGTAGATCCACCCCTTCGCTCCGCCCTTCATGAGGACGAAGCACGGCGAGGGTTGGGGGTTCTCGTTGGAGAGCGTCAAGCTTGCAATCGGCGCTTGAATGCCTCCGGCGTCCCAGTTCGTCACCGCTGCTGCGTGGTTCAGTACGCACATCACCGTGAGGCTGGCGCCACAGGCCGAGGCCGACTTGGCCCACAGGAGCCACGCCTCGGCCCCCTCCTCGCTGTCGAAGTCGACAGTGTCACCCTTGGCGTAGGTGTGCATGACGTTGACCAGCTGCTGGGTGGAGGGGTTCTGCGAGGCCATCGAGAGGGGCCACCACGACGTCTCCACGTAGACCGGGGGCAGACTGGGGTTGGCGACCACGGCCTGCTGCGTCTGGGCGTCGGCGAACTGTGTCCCCAGCGCAACGAAGGCGGGGTGATAGCCGGCAGTCGTCATGGCTTGCGCGAAGGGAGGGAAGTTGCCGCTGTCGGCTGGCCAGAGGGCCTGGACCCCCTTGCTCTGGTAGTCCTCGACGTAAGGCGCCCAGTTCTCCACCGTGACCGGCGGCTCAGGGAAGTCCACCACTTTCCAACCCTGCGCTTGGGCGCCGAATTCGTACTTCGTTTCGGGCTGGAGGATGGAAGCGTTGTTCTGCCCCCCCATGCCGGCCGCCTTGACCGCCTTCGGGTAGGCCTTGGCCAGCGCCCCGAACCATCCTGAGGTGACCGAGTTTGTGTTGATACCGCTCGGATCGACTTGCAGGGTGGCCAGATCGGAAGCGTTCGAGACGACATAACCGGTGATCTGTCCCAGCCCGCACTTCTCCCGGATGGGGACGGATGGCTGGTCGAGGGCCATGCCGCCGCCGACCGCCATGAAGTCGCTCTGGCAGGCCGTTGTCATCTGTTGCGCGGCATTGAACAGCGCGGCGTCGCGGTTGTCGATCACGATCTTCCGTCCGTTGATGCCGCCCGAGGCGTTGCACCATGCCGCGAACGCCTGGGCCTGCTGGGGGAACTCGGCCTCGAGTCCCGGCTCAACGGTGTTGGCCGCGTCGTTGAACACGGCGATGTTGATGGTCTTGGCGCTCACACCGCGGACCGAGGAGGCACCGCCGGGTCCGGGTTCACAGATCTTGCCGACCCCGGGCCAGACGCCGTTGGGGGTCACGCTCGACGCCAGCGCTCGACTGCCTGACGTCGCTGCGGCAGCGGTCGTCGACGTAAGTGCGACGGACGTCCCTGCGACCATCAAGGCCGCCATGGCCAGCGGCAGCGCCGACCTTCGAAGCTCGGCTAATCCTTTGCAGATCATCCCCATACCCTCCCAAAGAGCAGTTCGCGAACGGGTCATTCAATCAGCACCCCGACAGAATCGGGGATCGGGCTGCAGACGCGAGCCGAGAGAAGGTGCACGTAACCGAACCCTCGCCAGCTGGCGGTACCCCCCGAAAACTGCGATTGAATATTTTATATAGAAGTTGCGGGGCGACGCAAGAGCGGGGGAGGGGACCGCCTCGGCTGCCCCGTGCCCACAAGGTCCTCTGACGCCACTGGCCTGGACACTCTTGCCCGGTCCATGGAGGTACGTCCGTCGAGGACCGGGGACTTCATGGGGTCCGAGCCAGACAGCTGCCCGGGGCGTCACGTGGCGCCGAAGGCACCCCCCGACAGCCTCGGCCAGTGATCAACCAGCCGGAGCGAGGGAGAGAAGGGAGACGGCGTGGGAGGGCTTGGACACGTGCGTCTGCTGTCCCCAGTTCGAAAAGGTCACCGACCCGGCGACACTCGTTTTCCCCGGGGTCGAGGTGGTCACTTCCTGCAGGGGGCGTGGCGTGCTGCCGGACTGAACGTAGAGCGTGGTGGCGACCTTCTTCCCCGTGCTGTCGCTGATGAATCCCTTGACCGCTTGGGCCGCTTGTCCGCTGATTGTCGTGGCGGGGCCGAACGAAAAGGGTCCGGACATCTTGAGCTCGGCGGCGACATCCTTGTTGCGGAGGCCGCTGACCAATGCGTCCAATTGCTGGTTCCCGGTCGGGAAGGACAACCACTTGTTGGTGTAGGTCGTGGCCTCGGCCGCGGTGAGGCCGAGAATGTGGGCCAAGCCGGCACCATTTCCCCGCACATATCCGGTCTTTCCGATGAGCGCGGTCGTGAGGGTCTCCGTTGCCGCGGTGCTTTTGACGATCAATGACTGCGTCCCCGCGGTGGGACTGGTGTCGCCGGTGACGCTGAGGACGGCCGCGCCCTGCGTTGCCTTGGACACGTAGTGCACATTCTGCGTTGCCGCATAGGCCAGTGCGGCCTTGTACGTAGCCTGCGCGTTGCCGGCGGCTCCCGACACTCCCGGCGACGCCGCCAATGCTCCGGCGGCTGTGGCAAGGGTGCATGTGACCGCGCCAACGATCACGGGAAAACGGCGCATGGGGTTCCCTTCTGCAGCCGCGGGCGCGGCTGCGAAACGGCCATCATCCTGACAGGAAAGCTGACCACACGGACGTCGCCCCGATGCCTTCGGATCAGGTGGCGCTCACCGGCCCCAGGGTGATGGTGGCGTCGGGTGCCTTCGGTCGTACCTGCTCGCCCCACTGGGAGAAGACGATGTGATCTTCTCCGTTCGGCTGACCCTGTGCCCCCACTGTGTCCTCTTCGACGGGAAGCGGGCGACCCGATGCCCGTACGTACAAGACGGCCTTTGCCGGCTTGGCGCCCTGCACCTCGAGGGTGCCCCCGATGGCGTCGACCTCGTAACCGTCGAGTTGGCGCGAGGCCCCAAGCGTGAACGGACCCTTGAGGGCGATCTCCTCGGCCACATCGTGCGACCGGATGCCGGCCACGATCTGAGAAAAGGCCGCGTTCGCCGTGGAGAACAAGATCCACTGGTTCGCGTCGGTCGCCGCCTGCGTCGCCGACAGGCCCATCAGATCCTTCAGGCCGGCGGCGTTCGCCTTGGCGTACGTGATCTGGCCGATGACGATCAGCGACGCCTGGTCGGACGTCGCCCCGGTCTGAATCAGCACCTGTTGGGTCCCCGACGCCGGACCGGCATCGCCACTTTGTGTATCGGAGACCTTCGAGACGGTGCCCGACGAGGTGTAATGCACCGACCACGCTTGGGTGGTGGCCATGGACTGGCGGTACAACGTGGCGGCGTTGGGCGCGGCCCCGGCCCCGGGGGCACCGAGGAGGACGGCGGCCAGCGCACCAGCCACCACCATGCCGGTCAGGCCGAGCGCCTTCGTGGTTCGCACCCATCCAGCATCACACGCATTCGTGGCGAGCGAGGGTCGGTGCGAGCAGGTGGCCAGCGCTCGACGGCGCGCCCAGATGTCGCTCCGAACCGGACCGCCGGACGTGTCCGCTCTTCGATTGGTCGTGGCCGAGACGTGACCCACGCGGGCCGCCATCCCGGCCTGCCACCCACCCGCGTGGCCCCGAAGGGCCCCGAACCCCGGTCCGGGCCCGGTCCGGATCGAGCCGCTCGGATGGGATGCCCGAGGGCCGTGGTGGGTGTGGAAATCCCGTGTGTCCAGGTAGTCGGGGGCGACCGTTTGTAGGTGGCTGGGATCCCCCCGGAGCGAACACATGTTCGTTACTATTGGCGACGAGGCACAGAAGCAGAGGCGGCCGGGCCGTTGTCACACCCCGCCCGTAGGGTCACCACACGACAGATTGCCGCACGAAATAACGAGGAGAGACATGGCCGAGGATCGGGATAAGGCACTGGACGCAGCACTGGGCCAGATTGAGAAGCAGTTCGGCAAGGGCTCGGTCATGCGGATGGGCGACAACATGAGCATGAACATCGAGTCCATCCCCACCGGAGCGCTCTCGCTCGACCTGGCCTTGGGCATCGGCGGGCTGCCCCGGGGACGCATCGTGGAGATCTACGGACCGGAGTCCTCGGGAAAGTCGACCCTGGCCATGCATGCGGTGGCCGAGGCGCAGCGCAACGGTGGGATCTGCGCCTATATCGATGCCGAACACGCCATGGACCCGGTGTACGCCGGCGCCATCGGGGTGAACGTGGACGACCTCCTCATCTCCCAGCCCGACACCGGTGAGCAGGCCCTGGAGATCGCCGACATGCTCATCCGTTCGGGTGCGCTCGACATCCTGGTGATCGACTCGGTGGCGGCCCTGACCCCGCGCGCCGAGATCGAGGGGGAGATGGGCGACTCCCACCCCGGCCTGCAGGCCCGGCTCATGTCCCAGGCCCTGCGCAAGCTGACCGGGACGCTGTCCAAGTCGAGCACGATCGCCATCTTCATCAACCAACTGCGGGAGAAGATCGGCGTGATGTACGGCTCGCCCGAAGTCACATCCGGCGGGCGCGCCCTGAAGTTCTACTCCTCCGTCCGCCTCGACATCCGGCGCATCGAGCAGATCAAGGACGGAGCCGATGTGATCGGCAACCGGACCCGGGTCAAGGTGGTCAAGAACAAGTGTTCCGCACCGTTCAAGCAAGCCGAATTCGACATCATGTACGGCAAGGGCATCAGTCGCGAGGGCTCCCTGCTGGACGTGGCGGTCGAACTGGGCTTCATCAAGAAATCCGGCGCCTGGTTCACCTATGAGGGTGAGCAACTCGGGCAAGGCCGGGAGAACGTCAAGGTCTTCCTCACGGAGAACCCACAGCTCATGGCCGAAGTCGATGACCGGGTCCGTCAGGCTCTGGCTCCCAAGGTCGCTGACGAGGTCTCTGCCGAGGGCATCGACGTCGACGCCGATGATCTTCCGATCATGCTGGACAAATAGATCTTCCCCCGTGGTTCAGGTGTTGCCACCACCTGAGCCGCCCTCTCACAGCATCGAAGTAGCTCCGGATTGACCCGCTCCCCTCTCGGGTGATCAGTCCGGAGCGCTTCGCGTCAGGGCCGCTCAGGGAGTGACGGCGGTGGCGATCGTATCGGGCACCAGCTCGACCCACGTCTGTCCGGGCTGGAGGGTGATCGGCGTGCCGGCCGCGGTGAGGAATTGGGTGGGTGAGCCCAAGGCGGCGCGCTGCCACGTGCCGGTGATCTCGACGCCGTTGCGGAAGACCTGGGCCTGGCCGCTGGCGTCGGGGTAGAGATCGGCCTGCACCTCGAGCCCGCCTTCGCTGTTCTCGAGCCAGGGTCCGTAACTGATGTGGACGTATTGGACCACGACGTTGGCCGCGGCGTTTTGTGTCCCGTCGGCCAGCGTGTCGGGAGTCGTCCCGTTGTAGAAGCGCTCGAACTGGCTGGTGGTCGGGTTGTAGGTCCAGGTCACGTTCGAGGTACCGGAGAAATTGATGTTCACGCTGGCCACCGGTGTCCCGGCCGGTGGGGTGGTGGAATAGCCGAAGAGCGGTTGGGGCGGGGTGGTCATCGTCGGGTGTGTTCCCCACATCTGTGCGGTCGATGAGTAGGTGTCGTAGGGGGCGTAGCGACCCGCCGGGTGGGTGATGATCGAGCCGTTCTCGCCCAGGTCCACGTTGACGATGGGCGAGGCGTCGATGTTGGCGAGCACGGGTGGGATGCCCCCGACATGCGCCAAGAGCGGGTTGCCCAACTGGCCCAGGATGCCGATGTCGATATTTCGGGCTGACCGTACGGGGCCGACCGATGCGGCATCTTGGCATTGGAACACGGCGGCGTAGCGGGTGATGCCACCTTCCACCGGCTCCTCGTAGATGACGTCCGCCTTGTCCAGACCGCTTTGGGGACGGGCGCTGGGATAGTTGTCGACCTTGACGGCGAGGGCCGGTCGGGCCGGTACGGCCGCACCGCCGGGCACGGGCAAGCCGGTGAGCGGGCACGCCGGCGGGGGCGGCTTGGCGGTCGTGGACGTCGTGGTGGGCGGGTCCGCTTTTTTGACCGCCGCCGGTGCCGAAGAACAGGCGCTCAGCACCAATCCGGAGAGACCGGCCAGAGCCAGTAGAGCCAAGCCAGGGCGCCGTCGTATCGGGTAGCTGTGCATATCTGCCGAGTGATCGTAGAGGGAGGAGGGGGCCAAATGGGGTCATACTGACCCGGTGAACCCTGGGACGGCCGCCATCGCGGGCCACAAGCCCACTGACTATTCCGCCCGGTGAGTTGGGCCCGCAATCTTCCCGGACCGTTGCGGCGGGGGATTTCCCGGCTGATTCACGGCGCGTGGAACGTGGCCGGCGAATTGGGGGCCGTCGGTCCCGACGATCCGCGCGGCCGCCGCTTCGGTGCCATGGGCGCCGGTGCTTGCCTGCTCTTTCCGCAAGGGTCCATCTACAACGAGCACCGGATCCAGATCGGGGCGGAGACCCTGGTCGGTCCGAATACCTGCATCACGGCCGGCATGGCTCCCGGACAGGACATGCCCACCGACCCGGTCGTGCGTATCGGAAGCCGTTGCCTCATCGGCCGCGGCTCGCACATCGTGGGCCACTGGTCCATCGAAATTGGCGATGACATCCAGACGGGCCCCTATCTCTATGTCACCGATCAGAACCACACCTACGAAGACCCGCACCAACCGATCGGACGACAGTGGCCGGTCGAGGCAAGCGTGCGTATCGGTTCGGGAAGCTGGTTGGGGGCCAACGTCGTCATCCTGCCCGGTGCGCACATCGGTGAAAATTGCGTCGTGGCGGCCGGCGCGGTCGTCCGGGGCACCTTCCCGGATCGCTGCGTGATCGCGGGGGTGCCGGCCAAGGTCATCCGGCACTGGGCGGAAGGACAGGGCTGGGTCGACGTGAAGCGCGACGCCGTCCCGTAGGAGTCGGCGGTCCGGTAGGGCCGGATACCGTGAGACCCCCATGGACACGCGCCTGCCCTACCTGGTGACCCTGAGCGGTCAGGATGGACCCGGCCTGGCCAAGCGCCTGTTCACCGCGCTCGAGGCCGGTCACATGGACGTGCGCGACGTCGAGCAGGTGAGAGTCCACGGTCGCCTGCTGCTCTGCGTGGAGATCGGCGTCGACACGCCGGGCGACGTCGAGGTGACTGAGCAGGCCATCGCCCGCCATTTTGCGACCAGCAACGTCGACGTCTCCATCGCGCCGCTGGTCGAAGCCGAAGTGGCGTCGGGGCGCGATCGAATTCTGGTGATCGTGCTGGCGCCGACGATCGGGGCGTCGACGCTGGCCAATGTCACGGGCCGGATCGCCCAATGCCACGGCAACATCGAGCGGATCGTCCGCCTGTCGGACTATCCGGTGCAGAGCTACGAGCTCGCCGTGACCGGCGGTGACCTGGACCGGCTCCGCCGCGCCCTGGCCGACGAAGCCGTCCGGAGCGAGGTCGACATCGCGGTCCAGAGGGCCGGACTCCACCGCCGGGCTCGGCACCTGATCGTGCTCGATGCCGATTCGACCCTTCTGCAGGGAGAGGTGATCGACCTTCTGGCCGAACGGCGTGGATGCGGCGCCCAGGTCGCCGACGTCACCCGGGCGGCCATGGAGGGGACCGTCGATTTCGACGCAGCCTTGCGGCAGCGGGTGCGGCTTCTGCGAGGCCTGGACGAGTCGGATCTGGCGGTCGTGCGCGGCGCGCTGCGCTTGACCCCGGGGGCCCGCACGCTGCTGCGGACGCTCAAGCGCCTGGGCTACGAGATCGCCGTGGTGAGCGGGGGATTCACCCAGGTCCTGGCCCCACTGGTCGCCGACTTGGGCATCGACTCCTTGGCGGCCAACGTCCTCGAGATCGAAGATGGCGTCCTCACCGGGGGCCTGGTCGGACCGATCATCGATCGAGCCGCAAAGGCGGACGCCCTCGTACGGTTCGCCAACCAGACCGGAGTCCCACTCTCGCGGACCATCGCCGTCGGCGACGGCGCCAATGATCTCGACATGTTGGCCGCGGCCGGCTTGGGCATCGCGTTCAACGCCAAGCCGTTGGTGCGTCAAGCAGCGGACACGGCGCTCAGCGTGCCCTATCTCGATGCCATTCTGTTTCTGCTCGGCATCAGCCGCGATGAGGTGGAATCGGCCGATCGGATGGAGGAGGCTGGTGGGTCATGACCGGCCCGGGTGTGGCGCGGCGAGTCGGGGTCACCGATGACGCAGGATCGGCGGGGGCGGACAACCTGGGCCCCCGGCCGTTGCTGCGCGGGTGGCTGCACGTCGGTGCCGCTGTGGCCTGGCTCATCGGCGGCCCGTTCCTCATCGCCGCCGCGCCGAACGGGTGGAGCAGGTTCGTGCTCAGCGTCTACGTACTTTCGATGCTGTTCATGTTCGGGACGAGTGCGCTGTTCCATCGGATCCGATGGTCTGCGCCGGCGTGGCGCCGCATGCGTCGGGCCGATCACAGCGCCATCTTCATCGGCATCGCCGGCACGTCCACCGGTCTGGCCGGACTGGCCCTGACCGGCTGGTCGCAGGTGCTGGTCCTGAGCCTGGTCTGGGCCGGTGCCCTGGTCGGGATCGTCCTGCGCCAAGTCTGGCTCGACGCACCGCAGTGGGCCGTTGCCGTGCCCTACGTGGTGGTCGGGTGGTGCTCGCTGATCGTCGCCCCGCAATTGGTCCGGAGTCTTGGTTGGGTCGGTTTCGTCCTGATGTTGATCGCCGGGCTGTTCTACACCTCGGGTGCCCTGGTGTACGCCCGCAAGCGCCCGGATCCGTGGCCTGCTGTGTTCGGTTTTCACGAGGTGTTTCACGCCTGCACGCTGGTCGGCGCCGGCACTTTCGCCTATCTGATCGCCTTCATCGCGCTGCCCCGCTACTGAGGGCGGCAATCAGCGGTCGAGTTCGAGCCCGAGCATGTCGATGGCGTTGCCGCGCATGATGCGGTAGACGTCGTCATCGGAGAGGTGCCGGACCATCTGCTCGGCCACGGCACGGGTGTCGGGCCAGGTGGAGTCGGTGTGGGGGTAATCGGTCTCGAAGGTGATGCGGTCCGCCCCGATGGCGTCGAGTGAGTCGAGACCGTGCTGGTCGCGGAAGAAGCAGCCGTAGACCTGACGGCGGAAGTAGGTCGACGGGGGTTCGAGCACCACGTCTTTGACCCCGCCCCAGGCCCGGTGCTCCCGCCAGACGTCGTCGGCCCGTTCCAGGATGTAGGGCAACCAGCCGATCTGCCCTTCCGAGTAGGCCAGGATCAGCTTCGGGTAGCGGATGAGCACCCCGGAGAACAGGAAGTCGCAGAGGGACGACATGGCGTTGCCGAAGCTGAGCGTGGCTGCCACGGCCACGGGCGCATCGGCCGAGGTGGCCGGCATCTTCGACGACGAACCGATGTGCATGCAGACGACGGTCTGGGTCTCCTCGCAGGCCGCGAAGAAGGGGTCCCAGTACCCGCTGTGAATGGAGGGGAGCCCGAGGTGGGGCGGAATCTCACTGAAGCAGACGGCGCGCACGCCACGGGCGGCATTGCGGCGGACCTCGGCCGCGGCCTTGGTGGCGTCCCACAGTGGGATCAGGCACAGGGGAAGGAGCGCACCGGCGGAGTCCCCGCACCATTCCTCCACCATCCAGTCGTTGTAGGCCACGACACAGGCTTCGGCCACTTCCCGGTCCTTGGCCTCGAGGAAGGTCTGCCCGCAGAAGCGGGGAAAGGAGGGGAAGCACAGGCTGGCCTCGACCCAGTTCGACGTCATGTCGGCCACCCTGGCCTTGGGCTCGTAGCACCCCGGTCGCATCTCGTCGTAGGTGATGGGTGACATGGTCATGTCGTCCCGGTCGAATCCCACGGCGGCCACGTGACGCTTGTTGATGTAGACGAGGTCCTCGTAGACCCAGCAGTCGGCCGGGGGACCGTCGGGGTCGAAGCTCTGCCGGTAGGTGCCGCCGCCGATGTGCTCCATCTCCCCGATGCCGCGTCGCTCCGCGTGCGGCCCCCGCCCGCGGAGCCGGGCGGGCAGCCAGGTCTGCCATAGGTGGGCCGGTTCGACGACGTGATCGTCGACGCTGATGATCTTGGGCAGAGGAGTGGTGCCGCCCAGGCGGGGAGTCGTGTCGTCCATGGTGACCATCCTTGCGTGTCTGCCGGGGCGCTTTTCCCAGACACTTACGCCGGCCCCAGCGCGGCGGCGAATTCCACCAGGGCAGCGAGCGGTTCGACCTGGGCGCGCATCTCGTCTCCGGAGCCCGAGCGCACGCGAAGGACGACCTCCTCGACGCCGAGACCGGCGTAGTGGTCGAGCTTGGCCTCGTTGGCGATGGTGCCGAACGGAATGACGGACAGCTCAGCCGGATCGCGCCCGGCCAGTTCGGCCAGGTGGTGCAGGCGCGGAATGGCGTCACCCAGGCCGCTGCCTCCGATGGGCATCCAGCCGTCGGCGTACTCGGCCACCGCGCCCAGCACCGCCGGGCCGGACCCGCCACCGATGAGCGTCCGCACCCGTGGTTGTTGCACCGGTTTGGGCCAGGCCCAGGCCGGGGGCAGGTCGACGAGCTCGCCGTGGTATTCGGCCCGGTCCTGGGACCACAGGGCCTCCATGCAGTAGAAGTGTTCACGGACCAGGGCGTGGCGACGGCTGAAATCAACGCCATGGTCCTCGGCCTCGGCCCGGTTCCAGCCGAACCCGAGACCGAGGGTGAACCGGCCTCCGGAAAGGTGGTCGAGGGTGGCGATCTGCTTGGCCAAGACGATCGGATCGTGCTGGGCGGCGAGCAGAATGCCGGTGCCCAGGCGGAGGTGGCTGGTGCTCTCGATGGCCGAAGAGAGCGCCACCAACGGGCAGAGCCCTCGTTGGTAGTCATCCAGCCGCACTCCCTCGACCAGCGCCGGAGGGACGTCGGCCCGCACCGGAAGGTGCGTGTGCTCGGGCAGGTACAACGAGTCGAAGCCGTGGTCCTCGACGAAACGGGCCAGGGCGGCCGGGCGCATGTCGCGGTCGGTCAGGAAGGCGGTGATCCCCAGACGCATGGTGACTACGAGGGCGCCCTGGCCGCAAAGTCGGCCAGGGTCCCGCTCGACGCGGCCTGGCCCAGGAGCCCGGCGAAGGCCGCCTGTTCCCGTCGGTTGGCCGCGTGCACCAGGTCGTGTTGTCCGGCCCGCATCAAAGAGGTGATGGCACGGGTCGCAGCTCGCGGGTGGGCGGCGATCCGGCTCGCCAAGGTGATGGTCTCATCCAGCGTCGTGCCTTCCGCGCAGACGCGGAGGGCGAGACCGAGGTCAACCGCCTCCCGGGCGCTCACCCAGTCCGAGGTCAACAGGATCCGGGCGGCCTGCTGCCATCCCATCCGGGCCGGGAAGAGCACGCTGCTGGCCGCCTCGGGCGGGACGCCCAGTTCGGCGAACGGCACCCGCAGACGGGCCGATTCGTCGATCAGCACGAGATCACAATGGGCCAGGACGGTGAATCCCAGCCCCACCGCGACGCCATTCACGGCGGCCAACATGGGCACGGAGAGCTCGGTCAAGGCAGTGAGCAGCCCCATGAATCCTTGCCCCGCCCCTTCCACCGCGGTCCCGGTGGCCATGGCCGCCATTTCAGCCAGATCCTGACCCGAGGTAAAGGCACCGCCCCGCCCGGTGACGATGAGCGCGCTCACCGTTTCATCACGGTCGGCCTCGACCAGCGCTTCGGTGACTTGGAGGTACATCGTCGTATCGAAGGCATTGCGCACCTCGGGTCGGTCGAAGGCAACCACCCTGACCCCAGCGGCCGGGTTGTCGATCACAATCCGGCTCGCCGGAACGTCACCCGTCGTCATTCAGCCTCCCTCACCGTTCTGGGCGCTGTCCTGGGTCGCCGCGGCGCGCCGGGCGATGACCTGTTCGGCCGCCTGGTTCATTCCCACCGAGAGGGGCCAACCGACGTAGTGCGTCAGGTGGATGACCACTTCCCGGAGTTGTCCTTCGGTGAGCTCCTCACGAGCGAGTGCAGAATCGAACTGAAGATCGAGCAGGTCATTTTGGCCCAGGGCGGCCAACACGCCCATGGTCAGGAGGCGGCGATCACGGGTGTCCAGTGCGCCGCGCGTCCAGATGCTTCCGAACAGCTGATCGACCATCATGGCGGTGTAGTCGCCGGGCATGGCGTCCGGGTCGACGGAGAACCCGTAGATTTCCTGCATCTTGGCCATCCCGGCGGCTCGTCGCTCGTCGGGCGTGGTCATGCCTTCTCCGGGAGGGACGTCGGTTCCACCCGCTTCCCGTCACTCACTGCGGTCTCCCTTCTGAGGCGCCATCACGACCTCGTGACCCTACCGACCCTGAAGCCGTGCCGGGAGAGCTCGTGACAAGGCGCCCGATGCCCGCACTTCCGTCGGCGCCGCCCGAAATTCGCCAAATCGGGGACAAAAGAGCAGCAGGTAAGCTCCACCTTCGTGCGAGGAATACTCAGCGCCGCCGGTTATGTGCCGTACCGGCGGCTCTCCCGATCAGACATTTCGGCCTTCATGATGAGCGGCGGTGGCAAAGGCGCCCGTGCCGTGGCGTCCCATGACGAGGACACCACCACCCTCGGTGTCGAGGCGGCCCGCCTGGCGACCAAGGGCGCACCGACCGCCGCCGTCGATGCGCTGTGGTTTGCCACCTCGTCACCGGCCTATTTGGACAAGACCAACGCCACCGCCGTCGCCGCGGCCCTTCGCCTGCCCTCCGACGTGCCCGCCTACGACTTCGGTGGCGCACTGAGGTCCGGCATCGGCTGCCTGGTGACGGCCCTTCGCGGCGGCGGCACCACGCTCGTGGTGGGCGCCGACACGCGTGACGGTCTGCCCACGAGTGCGGACGAGTCCGCCGGAGGAGACGCCGGGGCGGCCGCCCTGATCGGCGAAGGCGACGCCGTCGTGGCCGAATTCGTCGCCAGTGGCTCTGCCACCGACGAGTTCACCGATCGTTGGCGGTCTCCGGGATCGCTCGTCTCGAAACTGTGGGAAGAGCGTTTCGGCGAGAACCGCTACGTGGCGCTCGGGCAGGATGCGTTCGCCCGGGCGCTCAAAGCCGCCGGCCTCGAGACGGGCGAGGTCGGGCGGCTGATCGTGACGGGCATGCACGCCCGCGCCGTGACCGGTCTGCGCAAACGGCTGCAGGTGGACGAGTCCGCCCTCCCCGATGACCTCTCCTCGACCGTCGGGCAGGCCGGTGCGGCGCACCCGCTCCTGGTCTTGGCGTCGGTCCTCGAGAGCCTGTCCATTGAGGAAGGTGCGCCGACACCGACGGTCATTGTCTTGTTGCACCTGGCCGATGGTGCCGATGCCGTGGTCTTGCGCACCACCGACGCCCTGGCGTCGTGGCGTCCGGTACGTCCCATTGCCGAGCAGGTCGACCGTGGGGCGGATCTGCCCTATTCGAAATTCCTGGCCTGGCGGGGGCAGCTGTCCCCAGAACCGCCGCGTCGGCCCGAGCCGGCTCGCGTCTCGAGCTCGGCGGCCCACCGGAGCGAGGACTGGAAGTTCGGCTTCGTCGGTTCGCGTGATCGATCCTCGGGAGCGGTGCACATGCCTCCGGCGCGGGTATCCATGACGGGCGGCGCCCTCGACGACATGGAACCGGTGGCCATGGCCGACGCCGTGGGAACGGTCGTCACCTTTACCATCGACCGCCTGGCATACTCGCCCAGCCCGCCTATCGTCTTCGCCATCGTGGATTTCGACGGCGGGGGCCGCTACCCGGTCGAGCTCACCGACGTAGATGCCGCGGCAATCCGAGTGGGGAGTCGGGTGGAGATGACCTTCCGCCGGCTCTTTAGCGCCGACGGTATCCACGACTACTTCTGGAAAGCGCGCCCGGTGCGCGGGAAGGAATGACCTGATGGGTTCGCACGGCATTCGCGATCAGGTGGCCATTGTCGGCATGGGCTGCACGCCCTTTGCCGAACACTGGGACAAGGGACTCGACGACCTCATCGTTGACGCCAGCACCGAGGCCTTCGCCTCGGCCGGCGTCACCAGGGAGGAGGTCGATGCCTACTGGTTCGGCACGGCCCAAAGCGGGATGAGCGGTATCACGCTGGCCCGGCCCCTGCAGCTGCACAACAAGCCGGTGACCCGGGTGGAGAACTATTGCGCCACCGGTGCGGAGACCTTGCGCGCGGCGGCGTACGCCGTGGCGTCTGGTGCCTACGACGTCGCCATGGCCGTCGGCGCCGAAAAAGTGAAGGACAGCGGATTCCAGGGCCTGAACGCCAACAATCCGCCCAACGATGGGACGGCCAGAACGCTCACCGCGGCCGCCATGTTCTCCATGGTGGCCCCGGCCTACGGGCAGAAGTACGGCGTCGACGACGAGACCATGGCCGATGTCCTGGCCTCCATCGCGGTCAAGAACCACCACAACGGCGCCCGCAACTCCCGCGCCCAGTTCCGCAAGGAAATCACCAAGGAGACGGTCCTCAAGTCTCCCCGACTGGCTGGAACGCTCGGTGTATTCGACTGCGCCGGTGTGGCCGACGGAGCCGCCGCGGCCATCGTGGTGCGGGCCGAGGATGCGCTGAAGTACACCGACAAGCCCATCTACCTCAAGGCGCTGTCCTTCGTTGCCGGGAGCGGCTCGGGCCTCATCGATCCCGGCTATGACTACACCCATTTCCCCGAATGCGAAGCGGCCGCGGCGGACGCGTACCGCCAGGCCGGCATCACCGATCCCCGGAGCCAGTTGGCCATGGCGGAAGTGCACGACTGCTTCACGCCCACGGAACTCGTGCTCATGGAGGACCTCGGGTTCGCCTCCCGTGGGTCGGCCTGGAAGGAGGTCCTGGCGGGGTCGTTCGCCCTCGACGGTGATCTCCCGGTCAACCCCGACGGTGGGCTGAAGAGCTTTGGCCACCCCGTTGGTGCCTCGGGCCTGCGCATGTTCTTCGAATGCTGGCTCCAGCTGCGCCACGAGGCACCAGCGGATCGCCAGATCGCCACCGTCGATCGTGGCCTGGCCATGACCCACAACTTGGGCGGCTACCCGGGGGAGATGCTGTCCTTTGTCTCCGTGGTCGGCAACCAATTGGGCTGACGCGCCGATCCCTGCCGTCGGGTCACTCCCGTCGGCACTGGTCACCAACGCGGTGCGCCCCCGGCCCGCCGCCAGGCCGAAGCATCCGTGACCTCCACGAAAGGAACACCACATGGGCGAGAATCAACGGGCGAGCATCAGGATGAGCGACGACGAGATCACCGCGTTCGTTGAGCAGCAACGAAGTGCGACCATCGCCACGGTCGGACCGAAGGGCGTCCCTCATTTAGTGGCCATGTGGTACGCCGTCATCGACGGCCAGGTGTGGATCGAAACGAAGGCCAAGTCACAGAAGGTGGCGAACCTGCGCCGCAACGACCTGTTCTCGTTCCTCATCGAGGATGGCCTGACGTACGATCAGCTGCGCGGCGTCTCGCTTGAGGGTCGGGGCGTGGTGGTCGACGACCCCGACGCGCTGTGGAAGGTGGGCGTCAGCGTGTTCGAGCGCTACATGGGCCCCTACTCGGAGGACCTGCGTCCACTGGTCGAGGCGATGATCAACAATCGGGTCACGGTCAGACTCGAGGTCGAGCGGACCCGGTCGTGGGACCATCGCAAGCTCGGGATGCCCGAGATGGAGGTTGGGGGTTCCACCGCGCCATTCCTGACTCGGTGAACGAGGCCGATGCCCCGACCGATGTCGTGATCGGTGCCGGCTCGGGTATCGGCCGGGCGGTGGCCGAAGCGCTTCATGGAGAGCGACCGCTCGTCGTGGCCGATCGGGATCTCGACGCGGTGTCGGACCTGGCCCGGCGCCTGGGACCCCAGGTGACTGCGGCAGCGGTGGACATTACCGACGAGGCCCAAGTCCGCCAATTGGCTGGGCCGGTGAAGAGGCTCGGCGCGCTGGTCATCACGGCCGGACTGTCACCCCACATGGCGTCCGGACGTCCCATCTACGAGGTCAATCTCGTCGGGACGGCCCGGGTCCTGCGCGCCTTTGCCTCCGCCGTCGCCCCGGGTTCGGCCGCGGTGTGCTTTGCCTCCATGGCCGGTCACCTCATGGTCCCGGAACGACGGGTCATGGCACAGTTGGAGAGACCCCTCGATGACGATCTCCCCGGCCGATTGACCGCGGTCGGGATTGACGTCGATGAGCCCAACACGGCGTACGTCTTGTCGAAGGCGGGGGTCATTCGACTCGCCAGCAATCTGGCGCCGGAATGGGGAGTGTCGGGTGGCCGGATCGTGTCCCTTTCGCCAGGCATCATCGATACCACGATGGGTCAGTTGGCGATTGATGATGAGCTGTCGGCCCGAGCCTTTATCGATCCGGCACCGATCCCCCGCCTGGGCCGACCCGAAGAGATCGCTTCCGTGGCCGCGTTTTTGTGCTCGGCTGGCGCGTCGTACGTCACGGGGATCGACATCCTCGTCGACGGCGGGGCGACGTACGCCAGCATGCCTCCTCCGGACCCCGACGCCGACCCTGGCCCCGACGCCGACCCCGACGCCTCCACTGCGGCCCACGATCGGTGAGACGTCGGTCATGACGGTGACCGGCGGCCCCCGGTTCGATCAACCCTCGGAGCGGACACTGGGGAACGTCCTGCGACAGCAGGCGTTCCATCGTCCCGAGACAAGGTTCGTCGTGGCCGACGACGTGAGCTGGACGTTCGCCGATGTGGACCAACGAGCCGATGGCTTGGCCCGGGGCCTGGTCGACCTGGGTGTCGCCCTCGGGGACACGGTGGCGATCTACTCGGGGAACCGCGCCGACCTGGTCCCTCTGGTGTTCGCCATCAACCGCCTCGGAGCCGTGTGGGTCCCGATCAACACCGACGAGCGCGGCAGCTGGTTGCGCCGGACGCTGCAGGACAGTCGAGCCACCGTCGTCGTCGTGGACTCCGCCGTTGTCGGCCGGGTCGCCGAGGTGATGCATGGCCTTCCCATGGCACACCTGGTCCTCATCGGGGAGAGCGATGCCCCGGCCAACCTCGAGGAGCTGCCCGAGGGGGTCACGCTGCATGTCCTCGACGCGTTGGCGTCATCGAGCACCCGACTGCCCGACGTCGATGTCACCAACGGCGACACGTCGGCCGTCTTGTGGACGTCGGGCACCACCGGACGGCCCAAGGGGGTGATGCAGAGCCACAACGCGTGGATCCGGGCCGCCCTCACGGGCGCCGCCTCCGCCCAGACCAGGGATGACGACGTTCTCTACTGCTGCCTTCCCATGTGCAATTCGGCGGCGTGGATCGGTGTGGTGTTCCGCTCGCTGGTGGCCGGCGTTCCATTCGGGCTCGACGCCGGCTTCTCGGTCAGTTCGTTCTGGGAACGAACGCGGCATTTCGGTGCCACCCAGGCCTTCACCCTCGGGGCGATGCATCTCTTCCTGTGGCAGGCCGCCGAGCAGGCCGATGACGCGGACAATCCGGTGCGGGCCATGGGTGCGATACCCATGCCCGATCCCGTACTCGAGCCCTTCAAGGCGCGCTTCGGGATCGAGTTGATTCAGCAGGGCTATGGGCAGAGCGAGGTCATGGGGCTCATATCGCGGGTGGACGGGAGCGGCCGTCACTGGAACCCGGGGTCGGTCGGATTACCGCTGCCCGGTATTGACGTCCGCCTTTTCGATGACCACGACCGCGAGGTGGCGCGAGGGGAGGTGGGCGAGTTCTGTGTCCGGCCGTTGGAGCCCTATGTCCTCTTCAACGGCTACTTCGGCGACCCCGAGGCGACCCTGGCGGCCCTGCGGAACCTCTGGTATCACACCGGGGATCTGGGACGGCTGGACGACGACGCCCAGTTCCACTTCGTCGATCGCAAGCGAGACCTCATCCGGCACAAGGGTCGAAGCGTCTCCTCCATGGCCGTCGAGCAGGCCGTCCGGGCCCACCCGGACGTCACCGAAGTGGCGGCGTTCGGGATCGGCACGGCCGAACTGGCCTCGGAAGCGGAGATCATGGTGGTCGTCGTGGTCGAAGCCGGCGTGGAGATCGATCCGGCCCAGTTGGCTCGATTCGTCAACGACAACGCGCCCCACTATCTGGTGCCCCGGTACATCGACTTCGTCGGTGAACTGCCCCATACCCCCACCGGCAAGATCCAGAAATTCGACCTGCGCGATCGTGGCGTCACCGCCACGACATGGGATCGCCAGCGCAGCGCCTTCGTGGTGGAGCGCTGACGCGTTAGCCGAGGTGCGCCTTGGTGAGCGGCAGGTCACCCTTCTCGATGGCGTCGGCCCGGGATCGGAGGGTCGCCGCCGTCTCGTCCAGGCCCAACATCATGACGAAGCGCTGTTCCTTGATGCCCGAGACCACGAGGTCGGCCAACTCGTCGAGGGATTGGAATTGCAGCTCCCGCCCCGCCTTCTCCGCCATCGCCTCGAGACCTTCAATCGTCATCGGCGCTGTCTCTCGGGGGCGCTCCCGGGCCAGCTCGGGCGGTCGGGTGCGCTCCGCCGTCCAGAGGCCGGTGCGCATCAGACCCCCGGAGGGATAGAACACGGACGCTCTCAAGCTGGTGTCGTCGGCTTCGAGCTGAGCGGCCAGGCATTCGGTGATGGTCGAGACGGCCGCCTTGCTGGCGGCATAGACCGACGCCGTGGACAGAGGTGAGATGGGACCGTCCGGTGAGGAGGTGTTCACGATGTGGCCCTCGGCTCCGCCCTCGAGCATGCGCGGCACGAAGGTGAGAATGCCGTTGACCACGCCGGTCACGTTGACGCCGAAGACCCAACGCCAATCGTTCGGCGTGGTCGTCCACACCTTCGAGCTCGGTGCGCCCACACCGGCGTTGTTGCAGAGGACGTGGCAGCCGCCGTACGTGCCGTAGACGCGGTCGGCCAGGGCCCCGACCGCTTCGAGCTTGCTCACATCGGTCACCACGCCGGTGACCGAGCCCAGCGGGCTGAGCTCGGTGACGGCGCCGTCGAGCGCCGTCTGCTCGATGTCGGCGATCACCACCGACATGCCCTCGTTCAAAAAGGCCCGTGCGATGGCGAGGCCGATGCCGCTCGCTCCTCCGGTGACCACCGCTACTTTTCCGCGAAGTTCTTTCATGCCGTCCCTCTCCGGAGAACGTGGGCACCAGGCCCCCACCCCTTGACTCCTGACTTGCAGAGTATATATTGATAATTGATTCGGAAAATAGTGGCTTTCCCTCTTTGGGGGCCATCTGAAGGGGGCGACATGACGGACGTGAAGACCGCAGATGGCGAAGTCGGCGCGATCGGCGAACCTCTGAAAGGTGGGATGCCCCGTCGACCTGAGTACATCTCGGACGTGGGTGGTCGGCCGAGGGTGCGCCGTGAATCCGCCCCACGTTTTCCCTTCCCCATGCCCAACGGGTGGTTCATCGTCTCGGCGGCAGCCGAACTGGCGCCGCTCGAGGTGAAACCGGTCTTCTATTTCGGCCGGGATCTGGTGCTCTACCGCACGGCGGACGGGGAGGCCCGTCTGGTCAGCGCCTATTGCGCCCACCTGGGGGCGCATCTCGGCGCGGGCGGTCGGGTCGAGGACGACGCCATTGTCTGTCCCTTCCACGGCTGGAACTACGACGGGAGCACGGGCCAGTGCGTCGCCATCCCGTACGGTTCGGGGAAGATCCCCAGTCAGGCGAAGATTCGCTCGTATCCCACCATTGAGCGAAATCACATGGTGTGGGCCTGGTTCCATGCCGAGGGCAAGCCACCCTTCTACGACGTCCCCGAGGTGGAGGAGTTCGATGACCCGGCGTTCGGCGAGCCCTACACCATCGATTTCACCCTGAAGACGGTCTGCCAGGAGATGGCCGAGAACAACCACGACCAGGTGCATTTCCGATTCATTCACGGGACCGAATCGATTCCCGAAGAGGACATCTTCATCGACGGCACGTACAAGCGGGTCATCGGGATGAACGGCATGTTCACTCGTGAGACCTTCGGACTGGGCCTCGGGGTGTTGCGCATCACGAACCACGTCACCTTCTTCTCATCGACCACACCGGTCGACGAGGAGCATGTCCAGGTCCGGTGGACCTTTCTGGCCCCGGTCGCCAACGGTCCGGGAGCGGCCGAAGCCTCTGCGCTGAGCTTCACCTCCGGACTGAGCCAGGACATTCCCATCTGGGAGAACAAGCGATACGTCGAGCGGCCGATCCTGATCAAGGACGAGCGCACCATTCTCGACCACCGTGAGTGGTGCCAGCAGTTCTACTCCGACCCTTCGCTGGCCATCGACTGACATCCGACCTGCACAGCCTCAGAACGTCACCGTCCACCCTCATTCAAAGGAGCGTCACATGCCACAAAACCGTTGGGTCTCGAATGCCGCATGGCGACCAGCCGCCATACCCGAGGGCCCCGTCCTGCCCTCATTGGAAGCGGTCTACCTGACCGATCCGGTCCTGCTCGCCGCGGTGCTGCCCCCACCACTCGAAGCTCCGCCCGAGCCCCGCGTCCACGCCCGGGTCACCTCCATCGACCTGGCCCTGCCCAACGGTCACCGGCACCAGGAGAAGGTGGGCTTCTTTGCCGTCGACGCCGTCTACCAAGGCACCCTGGGCGAGTATCCACTGATGATTCCCATCGACCTCGAGTCAGCGGTGGCGATCAGCCGGGAGCGCTTCGGCGAGCCCAAGAAGCTGGCCGAGATTGAGATGGAGCGCGATGGGTCGCACGTGCGGGCCAGCGTCTCGCGTCACGGCGTGGCGTTCATGGAGATGGTCGGCGATGTCGCCGAAGACCTCCCTGTTCCGGTTCCCTACGCGGCCACGCAGTTCTGGTTCAAGTTCCTGCCGGCCATCGAGGGTCCCGGTTTTGACGCCGGGCCGCTGCTGGTGCGGGTCGACCAGGTGCGGACACCGATCACCGCGGAGCGCGTTGAAGGCAAGCTGGTGCTGCGTGACGTGGCTACGGCACCGGTGGCCGATCTTCCCGTCGAGGAGTTCGTCTCGCTCACCTGGACGACCCGAAAGAGCAGCGTGAGTCCGAAGGTCGTGGGACCGGTCGATGCGGAGAAATTCGCGCCCTTCGCCTTTGCTCGCTACGACCACGTCTGAGGACGTGGTCCGGACCACCTGAAAGTTTGAGGATCACGAATGGAGAGCACGAATGGATAGGTACCTGGTCATCTCGTCCGACACGCACGCGGGGCCGCCCACTGAGCGCTATCGCGACTATCTGGACCCGAAGTACCTCGAGGCGTTCGATGCCGACGTGGCAGCGAACCAGCAGTTGATCGGGGCGCGACGGGACCTGGTCGACTCGGGCGACTTCGAAGAGAATTGGGAACACGAGACTGGAGACGGCGGCAAGAAGGCGTCGTGGGACTCGACCGCCCGCAACATCGAACTCGACCGGGAAGGCATTGTGGCCGAGGTCATCTTTCCCGACGCCGACGTGCTTGGCGGGGGAGCATCGGCGCCGTTCGGGGCCGGATTGGGCTCTTCGGGTGATCTCGATGGCGAGCTGGTCATGGCCGGGGCCCGGGCCCACAATCGTTGGCTGGCCGAGCTCTGCTCGGAGAGTCCGGAGCGGCGTTGCGGGATCGCCACCGTGCCGATCCTCCACGACATCGAGGAGGCACTGACGGAGATCAGACGGATCGCCAACGACGGGTTCCGGGCCATGATGATTCCAACCCTCTGGGGGAGTCAGCCGGCCTATAACGATCCACGGTACGAACCGATCTGGGCCGCCTGCGCCGACCTGGGGATCGTCGTGCACGTGCATTCCGGGGGGGCGTCTCGAGACATCATCTCCCCGCCCGGTCTGGTGGCGATCTACGCCACCGAGGCGTGGTGGTGGGCCGCCCGGCCGCTCTGGGCGCTCTTGTGGTCCGGCGCATTCGATCGCAACCCCACGCTCAAGTTCGCCCTCACCGAGGACGGTGCGTGGTGGCTCCCGGGCATCGTCAAGCGGATGGACGAGAAATGGGTGGGCGGGCACAACACGGCCAAATTGGGCAATGCCTTCCGCCAACACGTGTCGCGCCGGCCCAGCGAGTACTTCGGCTCCAACATCTTCGTCGGCGCATCGACGCCCAGCCGGGAAGAGATCGAGCGCCGCCACGAGATCGGTGTTGGGGCGTTTCTGTGGGGGAACGATTTTCCGCATCCCGAGGGGACCTGGCCGCATACTCGAGAGAGCATCCATGACACCTTCTTCGACGTCCCCGAAAGCGAGGCACGCCGGATGCTCGGCGGCAATGCTGCTGCCGTCTACCGTTTCGATGTCGCTGCGCTGTCCCCGTTGGCGGAGAAGATCGGCCCCACCCTCGAGGATGTGCACTCGCCGGAAGTAAGTGTGGCCAGCTGAGATGACGGGGAAGGAACCAGCCGTCCTCCCCACCGGGCGTCGAGTGGGTCGACCGGCGCGGATCGACAAGGACGCCATTGCCGAAGCGGTGCTCGAGATCGGATTGGAACGCAGCAGCATGAAAGCCGTGGCCGAACACCTGGGGGTGAGCGTGCCCGGGCTCTATCATCACGTACGGAATCGGAAGGAACTCCTGCTTCTCGCTGCCCAACGATCCATGGCCCAGATGCGGTTGCCGAATCATGAAGGAAAGCACTGGTCGGCGTGGCTTCGTGAGTGGGGCCGCTATTCGCGCAATGCCTTCATCGAAGAGCCCGAAGTGCTGGGCCAGTACCTCAGTGGCGCGGTCAGCTGGGAGCAGGTCGTCGAGGTCGTGGACAGCGTGATCCAGGTCCTGACCCCTCAGGGCTTCACTCCTGCATCCGCCATGGCCGCCTGGGATGCCGTCGGGAGTTGTGCCATTGGTTCAGCCGTGGCGGCCATCCGTCGTAGCTCAGCCGTGCAGTCCGGTCAGCCGCCGATTGCGGAGTGGCATCGGGTCCTGGCCCAGCGGCCAGCCGATGAACTTCTGGGGGCTCGTTCCCTCCTTGACGGTATCGGTGAGAATCAGGAGGCGGATTTCGAGGAGGAGCTGACCACTCTTCTCGTCGGCATCGCGGCCAGGCGGGGAGAGTCATGGGAGGTCGTGCTGTCACACGGCGAGACGGACCCGGGACCCTCTATGCAGAAATTGGCAGCTGGCTGAATCCGCGCACGGTGCTGGTGAAGAGCAGGACCGCACGCTCGGTGTCGACCTCCCAATTGGGATAGCGCCGCAGAGTCTCCTCGATGGCGATCCGGCCCTCCAACCGGGCGAGGGCGGCTCCGATGCAGAGGTGAATCCCGTACCCGAATGAGACATGACGATCCATGCTGCGGTGGATGTCGAACCGGTCGGCGTCGGGATAGGTCCGCTCGTCTCGTCCGGCCGAGCCGGTGAGTAGGAGGACCTTGGAGTCAGCCGGGACCACCTGGCCGTGGAGCTCCACTTCTGCCGTCGTCCAGCGCCCCTGCACCGGAGAGGGGGATTCGTAGCGCAGCAGCTCTTCGACGGCATTGGGGATCAGGGAGGCGTCTGCGGCGAGTTCTGCCCGCTGGTCGATGTTCGCGGCGAGCAGGAGGCCGGCCCAACCGATCAGTCGGGCCACCGTCTCGGTCCCGGCGGAGACCAACAGGATGGCGAAGCTGGCGCTCTCCGCTTCGGTCAAGCGCCGAGGCACGCCCTCGTCGTCGACGACCTCGGCCTGGACGAGGTCCGTCAGCAGGTCGTTCTGGGGAGACTTCCGCCGGTTCTTCAATTGATCGTCGACGTACTCGTAGAGCGCCGCACCGGCGATGAACGCCTTGTCGTTGACCATGCCGACGCCGGGCTCGATATGGAACAGCTGGTCAATAAGGGACCGCACATGATCCCGGTCGGGCGCGGGGACGCCAAGCAGCGTGGCGATGACCGAGGCGGGAACGATGGCGCCGAACTGCTGCACGTAGTCCCAGGTGGCGTCGTCCCGTCGCTCGTCGAGGAGCTGGGCGCAGAGCTCCCGGACACTGGTCTCGAGTTCGGCGATGCGGCGCGGCGTGAAGGCCTTGGAGACGAGGCGGCGCAGGCGGGTGTGCTCGGGTGGATCAACGAAGATCATCATCCCTGTGGCATCCATCACGGTGTCGGTCATCATCTCCAACACGGTTCCGTGGGCGGAGCTGAACGTCTGTGGGTCGCGATGGGCCGCGTCAACGTCGACGAAACGACTCAGGGCCCAGAAGTCGTAGCGGTCGTTGTAGTAGACGGGGGCCTCGTCGCGCAGGCGGCGCCAGGTGGGATGGGGGTCAACCCGCAGGGTCTTGTCGAAGGGGTCCCAATAGAGCTCGCCACCGTCCGACGGGAGTGGTGCGTGCGTGACGTTCATGTCTGCCAACCGGCTTCCTTCTGGCGTTCTTGATACACAGCCAGGGTGGTGGGAGCGGCCGTCCGTCTGGGGGCCGGGTACGAGCGGCACCGTGGAGTTCTCGCCATAGCTAGATCGTATACGATATACAGTACGAAATCCCCCGACATTCGGTAAGGAGGAAGATTACCAATGGCGCTCGCCGTGGCCGAAGGCCAATCGTCGTCCGGGGTCGGGACCATCCCGCTCATCGTCGACCTTGATGCGCACGTGGTCGAGCCACCGGACGTGTGGTCGAGGCGACTGCCGGCCCGGCTGCGCGAAGTTGGTCCTCACATCGAGTACATGCCCGGAGGTGTGCCGGTGCTCAAGGGCTCCTCATACGTGGAGTCCCCCGGGACAGAGGGACCTGACGTGGCGTGGTGGTGTTACGAAGACCACCGGGCGTCCATCAAGCGGACCATCGCGGCGGCGGGATTTGCGGCTGACGAGGTCCAACTGCGCGGCGTGACCTACGACGAGATGCGCCCCGGTTGCTGGCGGGGGAGCGACCGGATGATGGACATGGATGTGAACGGGGTCGAAGCACAGCTCTGTTTCCCCAACTATCCACGGTTCTGTGGCCAGCAATTCTTGTGGGGTAAGGACAGAGAGCTCGCCCAGTTGTGCGTCGAGGCGTACAACGACTGGATGGTGGAGGAGTGGTGTGGGACCAGCGGGGGCCGGCTCCTTCCTCTCTGCCTGGTGCCGCTCTGGGATGCCGAATTGGCGGCGGCCGAGGTCGTCCGAAATGCCGCGCGCGGAGTTCGGGCCGTCGCGTTCAGCGAGCTCCCCACCTTCCTCGACCTTCCCAGCATCTACAGCGGCTACTGGGACCCGTTCTTCGCGGCCTGCGCCGAAACCGCCACGGTGGTCTGTATGCACGTGGGTTCAGGGACCAAGGTCCCCACCACTTCGCCCGATGCGCCCGATGCCGTCCAGGCCACGATCCTCTTCGGCAACAGCGTGGGAGGGTTGACCGACTATCTGTTCTCCGGCGTGCTCCACCGGTTCGCCCATCTGAAGCTCATGTTCGCCGAATGCCAGATCGGTTGGATCCCCTACCTTTTGGAGCGCGCCGACGACGTGTGGGCCACCCATCGGGGTTGGAGCGGATCGCAACTCCACTGTCCGGAATTGCCCTCCACCTATTACTACCGCCAGATCACCAGCTGCTTCTTCAAGGATCCGGTCGGAATCGCCCTGCTGGATCGCGTGGGTGAGGCCAACGTGGTCTTCGAAACCGACTATCCGCATCAGGACGGCACGTGGCCGAACTCCAAACAGGCGGCCGCCGACCAATTCGGTCATCTGCCCCAAGCGACCATCAACCGGATCGCCCGGGGCAACGCCATAGAGCTCCTCGGCTTGGCGGAGGATCCCAACGGCTGAGGAGCAACACGAGCCGCTCTTTGGCCGGGCTATTTCGCCCAGCTCTGCAGCCCGCGTCCCTGCGAGCCGAAGATTTGCGTGGCGAAGACGTCCCCAACCTTCGAGGCATCCCAGCGCTTCCCGTCATTCGACGCGCTGGCGGCCTCGTGCCATCCGCCCATGAGGTGGATCTTGTCGCCGATCACCCGAATGACCTGACCTGTCACGTGTTGGGCGTCGTCCGAGGCCAACCAGGCCACGACCGGCGAGCTGCCGGCGGGGTCCAACGGGTGGAAATCGTCCTCGGGGATCTCATCCGGCTCTACGACGGTGGGTGCGTTGGGCATGGTTCCGGTGATGCGGGTCGCCCCCGCCGGCCCGATGGCGTTCACCGTGACCCCGAGACGATGGAGCTCGAGGGCCAGGGTCTGGGTGAGGCCCACCACAGCAGCCTTGGCGGTGGCGTAATTGGTCTGGCCGAAGTTGCCGACCAGGCCTGCGCCCGAGGTCGTGTTGATGATCCGCCCCCGGCTGTCGAGACCCTCCTTGGCCAGCGATCGCCAGTGCCGTGCGGCCACCCGGCTGGTCAGCCACGGCCCCCTCACGTGGACTCGCATCACGGCGTCCCACGCCTCGGCGCTCAGGTTCCAGATGACGCCATCGCGCACGATGCCTGCGTTGTTCACGAGAATGTCGAACCGGCCCCACTCGTTGATCGCCCGGTCGATCATCGCCTGGGCATCGGCCTCTTCCGCCACGTTCCCGTAATCGGAGACGGCGGACCCGCCGCGGGAGGCTATGAGATCAACCGTGAGGTCCGCATCGCGACTCGAGCCCTCCCCATCGACCGAGCTGCCCAGGTCGTTCACGACAACCCGGGCGCCCTGGCGGGCCAGCTCGAGCGCGTGGCCTCGACCGATCCCATGGCCGGCACCGGTCACGACGGCGACTTTCCCCTCCAATAATTTGGTCATCTCTTCGCAGCCTCGCATTGATTCGTGGTCGGGGCCGGGAGACCCAAGATGTCTCGCCCGGGCTACTGGTCGTGCCGATCCCCTTAACTATGACTTGCATATAATATCTAACCGTCGAGATAGTACACACCGAGTACTGCCGAACACGACCCGCGGCGACGCCGCGGGTCGGCCGAAAGGACAGTGTCGCCAGATGATGGACCCTGACAGCGGATGGCCGTGGTGACTGGCGGTGGGTCCGGACCGGGAGCGGTGAGTAGGAGTGGCGAACGGTCGATGGGGATCATGGGGTGAGTGTTCCCCAACCCGCGGGGACGAAGGCAGATCGCCTGGCCCATCTCGTGGCGCCTGACCATTGCGCGCTCCTCATCCAAGAGATGCAACGGGGCGTGGTCGGGCCCGATTCGGGCCTGCCCGAGTTGGCCGCGGCCGGTGCCCGGATCGGACTCATCGAGCACGTGGCCAACGTCGCCCGGGGGGCGCGAAGGAGCGGAGTGCCGGTCGTGCACTGCACGGCCGAGAACCTGCCCGACGGGTTCGGAGAGAATCGCAACGCGCGGTTGTTTGCGGTGGCGCGGAGGTCGGGAATGAAGAACGCACCCGGGTCGGACGCGGTGCGGCCGGTGCCCGAGGTCGGACCCGAGGCCGGAGACCTCGTGCTTCCCCGCTACCACGGGCTGAGCCCTTTGAGCGGCTCTTCCCTCGACCCGTTGATGCGAAACAGCGGGGTGTCCACTGTCGTCGTGGTCGGCGTCTCACTCAACATCGCCATTCCAAGTCTGGTCTTTGATGCCGTCAACCTTTCGTATCAAGTCGTCATCGTGTCCGATGCCGTGGTCGGGCTTCCGGTGGAGTACGGCGCCCAGATGCTGGCGCACTCACTGTCGCTCGTGGCCACCATTGTCACCTCTGACGACCTGAGCCAGGCCTGGGCCGCGGCATGACCCGATCCCGGCGGCCCTTTGAAGTGCCCGGAGATCGAGACATCTCCGCCCCGGCAGATGTTGGTCAACGCCTCGATCCCGAGTATGCGTCGCTCCTCGATGGATTTTCCTTTGAATACTCAGCGGCGAGTTCCCTCTCCGAACTGCGGGTGACGCTCCCCGGCCTCGGGAGTACCTCGGCGGTCGAACGGACGGAACACCGAGGGCTGCTCGAACCTGAGGTGCCCTTGCGGACCCACCGACCACGGGGAGTGGATGGACCGTTGCCCGGCGTCATCAGCATTCACGGGGGCGGCTACGTCCTCGGGAGCTACGACATGGATGACCTTCGTTTTGAATCCTGGTGTCCCGACGTAGGTGTGATCGGCATTTCGGTCGACTACCGGCTGGCACCGGAATGTCCATATCCCGGGCCACTGGAAGATTGCTATCGCGCGTTCGCGTGGGCCTACGACAACGCGCAAGAGCTCGGATTGGATCGCTCCCGAATGGGTGTCTACGGGGTGAGCGCCGGAGGTGGGCTGGCCGCCGCGCTTGCCCTTCTGCTCCGAGACCGCGATGAGATGCCGCTGGCCTTTCAGCTGCTCGAGGCGCCGATGCTCGATGACCGTCAGCAGACCCCCTCGAGCAATCTCGACGGGTTGGCGGTCTTCAGCAAACAGTCCAACGAGTTCTGCTGGCGGGCGTACCTCGGCGAGCGCTACGGCGGTCCCGACGTGCCGTATTACGCGGCTCCGGCCAGAGCGCCAAACCTCTCCGGACTCCCACCCTCGTTCATCTCCGTTGGTGCTGTAGACGGGTTCAGGGACGAGTCCATCGACTACGGGCTTCGACTCAATCAGGCGGGAGTTGCCACCGAGCTGCACGTCTACCCCGGGGCCCCTCACGGATTTCAGATGTTCGTCGATTCGAGAGTGGCACGGCAGGCGCAACGTGACAGCGACGATTGGCTGGCGCGGGTCGTGCGTGAGCCGACTTGACATGGCCTGGTGCGGATAACCGAGGAGGCTGGACCTGATGGCCACGTACCTTGTCACGGGCGGCACCGGCCTGATCGGGTCGAACATCTGCCGACTGCTGGTTGAGGCTGGCGACCACGTGCGGGCCATGGTCCGCCCGGGAAGCGATTATCAGCCCCTGGCCGGGTTCGGCGTCGAGCCACGGGAAGGGGACATCACGTCACCCGATGACATTGTCCGGTCGGCAACCGGCTGCGACGCCATCATCAACTCAGCTGCCGTGCTCGGGGGGGCCGAGCAGCAGATCGAGGAACAGCGTTTGACCAACGTGGATGGAGCTTCCAATGTGTTCGATGCCGGGGCGAGGCATGAGATCCGAGTGGTCACCCTGAGCACCACGACGTTCTTCGAGCACGACATGCCCCTGACCGAAGCCTCGCCCGTGGCGGCCGACTGGAGCGACGACCCGTACACGGTCACGAAGGGAACGGCCTACGTCGAGGCCGTGCGCCGGGTGAACGAAGAGGACCAGGACATCGTCATCGTCGTCCCCGGCGGAACGTTCGGCCCCGGAGCATCGGTGAAGCGGGCGATGAGCCCAACCTCGTTCAACCGGGCCGTGCGGGGTGCCGTCAACGGCAAAATCTCCGCGTACGTGTCGTACCCGGTGCCGTGGGTGTATGCCGAGGACGTGGCGAGGTGCGCCATCGCCGCCACGAAGGTGGGCCTCAGTGGCGACAAGTACCTGGCGTTCGGTGCCGAGGACGCCCAGTCCACCGCCGCCTTCCTCAATGTCGCATGCGAGGTGGCCGGAGTGCCGCACCGGATCGACGAGGTGGTCCTCGATCCGTCCGACCCCGAGGCGGTCGACCGCTATGGCGCCACACTGGTCGATCTCGCCCAACGGCGGTTCCCCGTGCCGTGGTTCGACAACGCCCGCACCCGCCGGACGCTCGGCTACGCCCCTCGATCTCTCGCTGACGCGATGGCCGAAACCGTCGAGTGGCTCCGCGCCAACGGGCAGATCCCCTAAAACCCGGTGGCGCACCAGGTGAGCTCGTCGACCAGGGTGGCTGGCATCCGTTCAAGGGGGCAGATCTTCAGTCGACCTCGAGTTCACCCGTTTCGACCGCCGCCGCCGACTCCAGATAGCGCCATCCAACGTCCGGGGGGAGGCCACCGACCAGCGGTTGCAGGGCCAACGCGTTCCCGTTCTTGACGTATACGCTGGCTTCTTCGGGAGTCACTATCTGGTAGGCGCCGTGCTCCGCCCTCAGTTCGGCCACCGAGGTTGCGAACGACACCGACGAGGTACCGAGCCGTGCGGAATTCCAGCTGCCGTAGCTCACGGCGTCACGCAGGAGGAACTCTCCAATTTCATTCCAGGCTTCGTCCGGATCATCGGCGACGAACACGGTGAGAGGGACACCGACCGCAGGGAAGGCACACCCGACCGGTGTCACTCCCGCCTCGAGGGCGGCCGCCGTATAGAAGTTCTCGAGGCTCGTATCGGGGTTCTCCGCCAGGAAGTACAGGCCGAGCCGGCCGGCTCGCCGGGCGGCGATCTCGGAGCCGCCTCCGTACGCCAACATGGGTCCGCCGGGGGTGAAGGGCATCGGGGCAATTGTGGCCGGGCGTCCCTCGACCTCAACGGTCTCACCCCCCCAGAGGCGACGGAGGACCTTGATCCGATTTTCCACGATCATCCCTCTTCGCTTCGGGTCGACGCCGAACATGGCGAATTCTTCTGCCCGGTAACCGACGCCGACCACATAGCTGACCCGGCCGCGTCCGATCAGGTCGATGACGGCGAGGTCTTCGGCCAACTTCACCGGTTCGTAGA
>DASZJQ010000109.1:0-93208 GCA_035947875.1 Acidimicrobiales bacterium | reverse complement strand
CGCATGATCCGGTCGATCGACCATCCCTCCGGGCCGAATCGGGCGTCGGCCACCAGCGTCAGTTGCTCCATCATGTGGGCCACGTCGGAGTCCGGCGGGACCGGGCCATGGTGCTTCCACACCACCATGGGCACGCCGCAGACCTCGCAGTCGGCGACCCAGCAGACGTCGTCCTCGTGGTGCCACTCCGAGAGGCGCGCCGCCTCGCAGAGGTCACAGGCCGGGTCAAAGGGGAGGATCATGACGGTGTCGTTACTCGTGACTCAGTGGGTGAGGATGGTGACCGCTGATCCCGTCGGGACCGTCGCGCCCGTCGGGGGATCACTGCCCTTGGCCGGCTTGCTGGGATCACCGCTCACGCCGGCCACGGTCAGGCCGGCCCCCTGGAGGGTCGCCGTGGCCTGCGCGATGGTCTCACCGATGACGTTGGGCACCGCCACCGTCGGCGGGCCGGTCGAGACGGTGACCGTGACAGCGGAGCCGAAGGGAGCCATGGCACCACTGGCCGGGTTGGTCGAGATGACCATGCCCGAGGTGATCGTCGTGCTGGACTCCGGGTCCTGCGTGGCGGTCAGGCCGACCGCCTGCAGCGCGGCCTGGGCCTGCCCGAACGTATACGTCTGGGGGATGTCGGGGACCGGGACCGGCGCGTGGCCCTGCGAGGGGACCATCGTGATGGTGGACCCGTAGGGCGCGCTGGTCGGGTTGGGCGTCGTCCCGTAGACCCACTCGAGCAGGACCCCCGCCGCCACGGTGCTGCTGTACTGCGGCGCCGCGCACGTCCCCACGAGGTGCGCCGCGGTGAGGGCGACGGTGGCCTGGGCGCAGGTCATGCCGGCCAGGGGCGGGACGGTGACCGGCGGCGGACCGATGGAGGGGACGACCGAGACCGTGGATCCCTCCTTCAGCACCGTGCCGGGCTTGGGCGTCTGCGAGATCACCGATCCGGCCGGCACGGCGATGGAGGTGACGCCGTGGTCGAGACGCAGGGTGAAGTGGTCCTTGGTGGCGGCGGCGTGCGCCTTGGCCAGAGTCAGTTTGACCAGGACCGGAGCGGGATGGGACGGGGTGAAGACCTTGTTCTCGGCCGCCACCAGGCCGCCGGCGGCCAACGCCAGCACCAAGATGACGGCGCCGATGATCCAATACCGCTTGCGGCGGCCCCGCGGGCGCGACGCCACGACCGCCCCACCGCCCGTCGCCCCGCTCGCCGGCTTGCGTCGGCGCTTCTTCTCGTCGGTCAGCTCGGCATCGAAGACCTCGCCCGGCCCAGCCCTGGTCCCGACCGGAGCGATCGGCACCATCGGCACCGCCACCTGGGTCTGGTCGGCCAGAACGGGCGGGCGGAACCCGTTCATGGGCAGTGGCTCCTCGTGTCGGGGAGGGTGGAGAGGAAGGGGCTGAGGGGTCGGCAGCGCACTGGCCAACGCGCCCAGTCGTGCGGCCAGGCCGGCGGCGTCCAGGCGGTCCTCGACCTCGGGTGCCGCCGCCCGCGACAGCACCTCGTCCAACGGCCCGAGCGCCGAATTGGGGGGCAACGGAACGCCGACCCGCGCCATCAGGGTGCCCATCGTCGTGTCCGCCACGAAGGGCACGGTGCCGGTGACCGCCTCGTAGAGCACCAGGGCCAACGAGTACACGTCGGCCCGTCCGTCCACCTTCTTGCCCTCGGCCGATTCGGGGGAGGCATAGCGGGCCGTGCCGACCATCGCCCCCGCCGGTTCCGTCCAGGCCGCTTCGGCCAGGGCCCGGGCCACGCCGAAGTCGGCCACGCGCACCCGGCCCTCCTCGTCGAAGAGGAGGTTCGCCGGCTTGATGTCGCGGTGCACCAGGCTGCGGGAGTGGGCATAGGCCAGACCCTGCGCCACCTCGGCCCCCAACTGGGCGGCCTGCGAGTGGCTCAGCCGTACGCCGCGGTCGAGGAGGTCGCGCAACGAGCCCCCACCGAGATACTCGGTGACGAGATACGGGCCATCGGTGTCCTCACCCCAGTCGAACACGCGCAGGATGTGGGGGTGGTTGAGCGAGGCGACCGATCGGGCCTCGGCGCCGAAGCGCTTCAAGAAGGAGGTATCCGAGGCCAACCCCGGCAGCAGGACCTTGACGGCGACATGGCGCTGCAAGGACACGTCCTCAGCGAGGAAGACGTGCGCCGAAGCGCCGGTGCCGAGCGCGGAGAGCAGACGGTACCGCGTCCCAAGGACCCGGCCGATGGAATCAGAAATTTGGGGCATTAGGGCATTCCCAGGCTAGTGATCAAATGGGCGGTGCCGGTGGACGCTCCGCCGATCAATATGGCGGCTAATTCGGGAGCTCGCCCGATTCGAGCAGCGATTCGAAGCGCTCGGCGGGCACAATGGGGATTGCCAATTCCTCGGCCTTCTTCAGCTTGCTGGCCCCGGGGGCGTCGCCCACGACCAAGGCGAACGTCTTCTTCGACACACTGCCCGGGGACTTGCCGCCGCGGGCCATGATCGCCTCCTCGGCCCCTTCGCGGGTGTAGCCGGTCACCGCGCCGGTGACCACGACCGCCTTGCCCTGGAGGGTCCCGGGCGCTGCCGTGCCGTCTGGCCCGGAGCCTCCGGCCGGCGCCGTCGCACCGCCGGGCTCTTCGGTGGCGACCCCGGCCGCCCGCAAGCGCGCCAGGACGGACTGGTTGAGCGGGGCGGCCAGGAACTCGGCCACGCTGGCCGCGATGATCGAGCCGATGCCCTCCACCGCCGCCAACGCGGCTTCATCGGCCGCCATGATGGCGTCGAGCGTTCCCAGGGCCCGGGCCATGGCGCGCGCCCCGGTCGGGCCGAGGTGACGGATGCCCAGGGCGACCAGCAGGCGGCTGAGGGGCTGGGTGGTCGAGGCCGCGATGGCCTGGACCAGATTGGTGGCGGAGATCGCGGCGAACCGCTCGAGGGCCAGCAGTTGTTCCACCGTGAGGCCGTAGAGGTCGGCCGGGTCGGCGATGAGCCCGGCCCCCACCAGTTGGATCACCCGTTCCTCGCCCAGCCCCTCGATGTCCATGGCCGATCGCGAGGCGTAGTGGGCGATGCGTTGGACCCGTTGCGCCGGGCAGTCGATGTTGGTGCAGTACGTGTCGCTCTCACCCTCCAGGCGCACCAGGGCCTCACCGCAGGACGGGCAGACGGCCGGGAACTTCCACTTGGGCTTGCGCCGCTTCGGCACCCCGGGCCCGGTCAGCACGGGTCCGACGATCTCGGGAATGACGTCCCCCGCCTTGCGCACGATCACCACGTCGCCCGGACGGACGTCCTTGACCCGCACCTGATCCTCGTTGTGCAGGGTGGCCAGGGACACGGTCGAGCCACCGACGAAGACCGGCTCGAGGCGGCCGAACGGCGTGGCCCGCCCGGTCCGGCCGATCGACACGGAGATGCCCAAGAGCCTCGAGGTGCGCTCTTCGGGGGGGAACTTGAAGGCTATGGCCCAGCGGGGCGCCCGTGAGGTGGCGCCCAACTGGGCGTGGAGGGCCAGGTCATCGACCTTGGTCACCACGCCGTCGATCTCGTAGGCCAGATCGTGGCGCTCGGCGGCCAGTTCCCGGCACCGGGCGATGGCGGCGTCGATCCCGGTCAACTGGCGTGCGTCGGGACTGACCGGGAAACCGGCGCGGCGGAGGAGTTCCAGCGTGCCCCACTGCGACGCCGCCGGCCACGGGCTCTTGCTCGGGATGCCCTCGACCAACCCCACCTGGTAGGCCCAGAACGAAAGCGGCCGCTTGGCGGTCATGCCCGGGTCCTTCTGTCGGAGCGAACCGGCGGCCGAGTTCCGGGGGTTGACGAACAATCTCTCGCCGGCGGCCGCCTGGGCGGCGTTCATGGCGGCAAATTCGGCCAACGGCATGTAGATCTCGCCCCGGACCTCGAGCAGGTCGGGAAAGGGGCCGGCCTTGGCGTTCAGCCGGTGGGGTACGACCTTGACGGTGGCCACGTTGGCGGTGACGTCCTCCCCGGTCACCCCGTCACCACGGGTGGCCGCCTGCACGTAACGACCGCGCTCGTAGGTCAACGACATGGCCACGCCGTCGACCTTGGGCTCGCTGGAAAACACGAGTCGGGCCAGGTCGAGGTCGGGCACCGGGCGGCGCAAACGCTCGGCCCAGGCTCGAAGGTCCTCCTCGGCGAAGGCGTTGTCGAGGCTCATCATGGGGACCCGGTGCCGGACTGCTTGGAACAGGCCCAGCGGGGCCCCGCCCACGGTCTGGGTCGGCGAATCGGGAGAGGCCAGAGCGGGATGGCTGGCCTCGAGGTCCCGTAACTCTCGGACCAGGAGGTCGAACTCGGCGTCCGGGATCTCCGGCGCGTCCAGCGTGTGGTACCGCTCGTTGTGGTAGGTGATGAGCTCGCGCAACTCGGAGGCCCGAGCCGTCGCGGCCGCGTCTTCAGGGTCAGCCACGCTCAGCCACCATCAACCCCGGTCGGCCCCGGTCGGCCACGGTCAAGCGGCGATGCCCGCGCCGACCACCGCGTCCTGTTCCACGATGTCGTAGAGGGCCACGGTCTGCCCCGCCGCCACCGGGCGCTGGGGTGCGTCGAACTCCACCATCAGCCCGTCATCGGTCCGAGCGAGTGAGCACGGGGCCGGGCGTCCGTGGGCGCTGACCTGGGCGACGGCGCGTTCGCCGTCACCGAGCGGCCGGTCGACCCAGGTGAGGGTCGAACCGGGCAGGGCGATGGCGGAGGTCACCGCCTCGGCCGCGCTGCCGACGGTGACGCGACGGGACGGGACGTCGACTGCGACGACGTAACGTCGAGCGCCGTCGGTACCGTGCCCCATGCCCTTGCGCTGACCCACGGTGACCAACTCCACCGCGTCGACCGTACCGACCGGATCCCCGGCACCGTTCACGACATCGGCGGCATGGAACTCCAACTGGCGGGAGAGGAACCCGGCTCGTCCTTCCGTACTCCCGATGAAGCACACGTCCTGGCTGTCGGGCTTGTCCGCCGTGCGCAGTCCCAAGCGAACGGCGCGGGCGCGCACGTCGCTCTTGGTCATCTCTCCCACCGGGAAGACGACGCGGGCCAGCTCGTCCTGTCCCAGCATCGAGAGCACATAGGACTGGTCCTTGTCCACATCGGCACCCCGGCGGAGCCTGAGCGAGCCGTCGCCGGTGACCCGGGCATGGTGCCCGGTGGCCAGGCGCTCGAAGCCCATGCGGCTTGCCCGCGCCAGCAGGCGGTCGAACTTGATGGATCGGTTGCACTCGATGCAGGGGTTGGGGGTCCGTCCCCGGGCGTGGGCCTGTACGTAGGGCGCCACCACGTGGGCGTCGAACTCGTCGGTCAAGTTGAAGACGTGATGGTCGATCCCCAGTTGTTGCGCCACCCGGCGCGCGTCGTCGACGTCGGCCACCGAGCAACAACCCGAGTCCGACTCCCCTCCCCACAGCTTGAGCGTGGCCCCGACGACATCGTGGCCCGCCTCGACCAGGAGCGCGGCGGCCACCGAGGAGTCGACTCCTCCCGACATGGCCACCAGCACTCTCATCGCACCAGTGTGCCACCGACCCTCAGGGCCCGTGGACGCCACCCGCCATGCATCGTGCCCTAAGGGTCGTGTCGCACCGCGGCGACCAACGGCGGCACGACGGCCACCGCCCGCTCGACGTCCACCCGGGTCGTCCCGCGACCGAGCGTGAACCGGATGGCCCCGCGCGACAGGGACTCGGAGACGCCCATGGCGGAGAGGACGTGGCTGGCCTGGAGCGCCCCGCTGGCGCACGATGAACCGCCGGAGGCACAGATGCCGCGCTCCCCCAACCCGACCAGGAGCTCCTCCCGTTCGACCCCGGGAAGGCACAGGTGGAGGTGACCGGGCAGTGTGGCCACGCCCGGCGGGACCGTGCGATGGGCGTCGGGGATGGCGGCAGTCAAGCCGCGGGCCAGGGCATCACGCAGCCCGGCGACGCGACCGGTCGCTGCGTCCCTCTCCGCTGCGGCCAGTCGGAGTGCGGTGGCCAGGCCGACGGCGCCGACGACATTTTGCGTGCCGCTGCGTCGTTCGCGTTCTTGACCGCCCCCGTACTGATGGGGCGCGATGACCGAGGGCAGGCGTTCGGCCAGGACGCCGACGCCGACCGGGCCGCCCAGCTTGTGGGCGCTCACGGCCACCAGGTCGGCCCCCGTCGTGTCGGCGGCCAGGTTCACGAAGGAGGCCGCCTGTACGGCGTCGGTGAAGATCCGGGCGGTGGCGCTCTGCGCCCGGACGGCCTCCACCACGCGCCCGAGCGGCTCGATGACGCCGGTTTCGTTGTTCGCCAGCATCACGGCGACCAGTGTCGTGTGCGGCTCGACCAGATCGGCCAGGCCGGCCACGTCGACCAGCCCGGCGGAATCGACCGGGATTTCCTGCAGCTTCGCCGACCCGGTGCCGGCGGCCGCCCGGCACGACTCGAGCACCGCCGGATGCTCGACGGCGGAGCACAGCAACGACGGCGCGGCTTGGTCGTGGCTCGCCGCGGCCAGCGTCCCGAAGACGGCCAGGTTGGCTGACTCCGTGCCACCCGAGGTAAAGACGATCCCGCCCGGATCCCGCCCCAGGAGTGCGGCGATCTCGTCCCTCGATTCCTCGAGCAGTCGCCGCGCTCGTTGCGCCGGTCGATGGCTCCCGGTCGGGTTGCCCAGCGGCTCCGAGAGAGCCTCCGCCATGGCCTCGGCCACCTCGGGGCGCAGCGGTGTGGTGGCGGCGTGATCGAGGTAGGTCGTCTCTGCGGGGTCGCCGATCAGGTGATCCACACCGTCTTGGCGTTGCAGAATTCCTTCAGTCCCAGCTCGGAGAGCTCCCGGCCGAAGCCCGATCGCTTGATCCCGCCGAAGGGGAGCTCCGGGGTGGACGCCACCATGGCGTTGACGAAGACGGCCCCGGCCTCCAATTCCTCGATGCAGCGCTGGATCTCCGCCTCGTCCGTCCCCCACACGCTCGAGCCGAGCCCGAACGTGGTGGCGTTGGCCACCTCGAGGGCGGCGGTCAGATCCGGCACCCGTTCGACCATGGCCACGGGCCCGAAGAGCTCCTCCTGGGCTACCCGCATGTCCGACGTGATGCCCGAGAGCACCGTCGGCGGGAAGTACCAGCCGGGGCCGTCGACCACTTGTCCCCCGCTGTGCACCGTCGCCCCTTGACTCCGGGCTTCTTCGACTTGCGCCACCAATTCGGCCCGTTGCGCCTCGGTGACGATGGGGCCGACGTCGGTGGCGGGGTCGAAGGGGTCGCCGACCACCAGCGCATCCATGGCTTCGGTGAAGCGGCGCAGGAACTCGTCCGCCACCGGCTCAACCACGATGAAGCGCTTGGCGGCGATGCAGGACTGCCCGTTGTTCTGCACCCGAGCCTCCACGGCCGTACGCACGGTCGACTCCATGTCGGCGGACTCGAGCACGATGAACGCGTCGGATCCACCCAACTCGAGCACGCTCTTCTTGAGCGCGTGGCCGGCTGTCGAGCCCACCGACATGCCGGCCCGCTCGCTCCCGGTCAGGGTCACCGCGGCGATCCGGGGATCTTCGATGATCTTGGCGACGTCCTTGGACTCCACGAAGAGGTTGGTGAACACGCCTTCGGGCACCCCGGCCCGCCGAAAGAGATCCTCGAGCACGAGGGCGGTTTGCGGCACGTTCGACGCGTGCTTGAGCAGCCCCACGTTGCCGACCATGAGGGCCGGCGCGGCGAATCGCACCACCTGCCACATGGGGAAGTTCCACGGCATGATGGCCAGCACCGGGCCGATGGGCTGGTAGTGCACGTAGGAGCGGGACGCCCCGGTGACGATGGGTTCGTCGGCCAGCAGTGCCTCGGCGTGTTCGGCGAACCAGCGGAGCCCGAGGGCACACTTCGACACCTCGCCCCGGGCCGAGGCGAAGGTCTTGCCCATCTCGGTGGTCAGGATCCGGGCGACGTCGGGCACTTCGCCCTCCAACAGTTCGGCCGCCGTGATCAGGTGGCGGGCGCGCTCGGCAAAGGTCGTGTGCCGGTACTCGCCGAATGCGACCACCGCCCGCTGGATGAGGGCCTCCACTTCGGCCGGCGTGTGGGTGTCGAATGTCTTCTCGATCTGACCGGTGGCGGGATTCGTGGTGGCAAATGGCATGACTCGATTCTTACCGCCCTTCGGCCTCGCGCCATGCAGTCAGGCCCAGGTGCTGGGGAATGGCGCGGCGCAAGAGCTTGCCGGTCGCGGTGTGCGGCAGGTCCGGGGCCCGCACGTAGAGCTTCGGTCGCTTGTACGGTGCCAGGCGGGCCTCGGCCACCGAGCGCAGGGACGCCTCGTCGACCGAAGGGTCGGCCACGTAGGCGACGCAGACCCGCTGACCCCACTGCTCGTCGGGCAGCCCGAACACGGCGAGTTCCCGCAAGCCGGGCACCGCGGCCAGGACGGCCTCCACCTCGGCCGGGTACACGTTGACCCCGCCGCTGATGATGAGGTCGAGACGCCGGCCGGTGAGGTAGAGGTACCCCGCCTCATCGAGCCGGCCCAGATCACCCACGGTGCAGGCCGATCCCCGCCAGGCCGCTCGCGTCGCCTCGTCGTCACCCCAATAGCTGAAGTGGGCGAAGGACGGCATGTCGCACCACACGGTTCCCGAGCCGTCGTCGGCCCCGGCCTCCCCCTCCACCGGGCTCACGCTGAGGCGCCGCCCGGGTCGGGCGCGACCCACCGTGCCGGGATGTTCGAGCCACTCGTCGGGGCCGCACACGGTGAACTGCCCTTCCGTCGATCCGTAGAATTCCCACACCTCCCCCGGGCGCACGCGCGCCATGGTCGCCCGCTTGACCGACGGCGGGCAGGGCGCACCGGCGTGAGCCAGGAAGCGGAGGGAATCGAAGGCCTCGTCCACCCCCAGGTCCGGCGAGGTGAGGATGCGCTGCAGATGGGTCGGCACCAGGAAGGCGGTGGTCGGGCGGAGGCGCCGCAGCACCTCGAGCGCCGTCGCGGCATCGAAGCGACCGAGAATGGCCAGGGATCCCCCCGAGAGCAGCGTCCCGGTCGAGAAGCGCACCGAGACCGTGTGGTACATCGGCGAGCACACCATATGGAGGTCATCGCCATCGAATTGCCAGATGGCGGCTTCGTCCTCGAACACCGCCTTCGCCGTCGCCTCGTCCCAGACCCCGGTGGTGACCCCCTTGGGCCGGCCGGTGGTGCCCGAGGTGTAGTGCATGGGTCGGGTCAGCGGATAGGCCGAGAGTTCCGCCTGGGGACCCTCCATCAGCGCGGCCAATTCGCCGGCATGGAGAACCTGCACCGAGGGTCGGGCGTCGGCCACGAGACGATCCCGCTCCGCCGCGGTGAGGGTGGCGTTGAGGAGGACCGGGATGACGCCGATGCGGGCGGCCCCGAGAACGGCGCAGATCAAGTTGCCCGAGGAGGGCAGGCTGAACGCCACCCGGTCACCCGACGAGCACCCCTGGGCGAGGAGCGCACCCGCCGCGCGGCGTTGCCGTTCCTCGGCCTCGAGCGCACCGAGCAGCTCGACCGTGGGTGCCTCCCTGGTCACCCTGGCAGCGTACTGAGCGGCGAGGGGGCCCCACAGTGGAACGATGGAGGCCATGGAAAATCAGCGGATCGGCGCGGCGCGGACACTGATCGACGGGTCGCGCCGTATCCTGGCCCTCACGGGAGCGGGCATCTCCACCGACTCGGGTATCGCCGACTTCCGCGGGCCCGAGGGACTGTGGACGAAGAACCCCGAGGCCGAGCGGATGGCCACCCTGCAGGTCTATATCGACGATCCCGAGGTGCGCCGCCGCTCGTGGCAGCACCGCCTCACGTCGCCCATGTTGGACGCCCGGCCCAACGCCGGCCACGCCGCCCTGGTGGACCTGGAGCGCTCGGGCCGGCTCGAGACGCTGGTCACCCAGAACATCGACGGGTTGCACCAAAAGGCCGGATCTGATCCGGCGCGCATCATTGAGATCCACGGCAACGCCTTGGACATCATGTGCCTGCGCTGTCAGATCCGTGGGCCCGCCGAGCCGACCCATGCGCGCGTTCGAGCGGGCGAGGACGATCCCACCTGTCAAGAGATCCGGCCTGATGGGTCACGGTGCGGGGGGATGTTGAAGTCGGCCACCATCAGCTTCGGACAGAAGCTGGTGCCCCAGGACCTCCGAGCGGCCGAGGAGGCCGCGGCGGCGTGCGATCTCCTCGTGGCCGTGGGCTCGACCCTCGGGGTCTACCCGGCCGCGGGACTGGTGCCCACCGCCGCGAGATACGGCGCCGCCATCGTGATCGTCAACGGCGGGCCCACCGACCTGGACCGGCTGGCCGACGTCGTGGTCACGGGATCCATCAGCGAGATCCTGCCGCAGCTGACCCAGGGCCTCCCGCCACTGGCGCCGTGACCGGCGCGGCGCGCTACGACCCAGCCGACTTGTTGCCTTCTGACTTCGCCTTTCGGCGAGGCTTGAGGGCGAACCACCAGATGCTGGCCATCGTTCCCACGATCCCGACAGTGGCCGCGACCGGCTTGAGGACCTTTCGTGATCCGCTCTTTGGCATGGCTGAAGACACTACTGCGATTGCCCCGCGGTCGCCGACGACAATCGGCCCTCCCGAAAGCGCCGGGCGGCCGACACCAAGGCGGCAAAAGGTCGTTGATCGCCGCTCTCCTCGGGATGCCACTGCACCCCCAGCACGAAGAACGCGCCCGGGAGTTCGACCGCCTCGATGACCCCGTCGGGCGCACGCGCCGTGACGACCAGTCCGGTGCCCAGGGCGTCGATCGATTGGTGGTGCGAGCAGAGCACGGTCGTCTCGGCTCCGAAGACCTCCGCCGTCCGGGAACCCGGCATTGTGGTCACCTCCATCTCACCGAACACCGACGGGGCGCGACGATGGTCCTCGTGGCCGACCACGTCGGGCAGGTGCTGGCACAGCGTGCCGCCCAGCTCGACGTTGAGAATCTGACAGCCGCGGCACACGGCCAGTACGGGAAGGTCGACCGCCAGGGCCGCCGCCAGGAGGGCGCGCTCACTTTCGTCTCGGACCGGATCGACCCCACCCACGCTCGGCCCGGGGGTTTCGCCATAGAGGGCGGGATCGACATCCCCGCCGCCGGTGAGCACCAGCCCGTCCAGCACCGATATCACCTCGGCTGCGCCGAAACCGGGTCCCGATGCGGCGGTGCGCGGCGGCGGCAGGAGCACGGGTCGGGCGCCGACCGAGGCCACCAGCTCGTAGTACGACTCGGGCAGGACCGCCGCCGGGCGGCTCCAGGCCCCCCAGGCCGACTCCGCCACATAGGTGGAAAGGCCGACGAGCGGGATCACGCCGCGACCGCCCGGTGGGCACGCCGACCCTCGATCCGGGTGGCCCGGGGGTCGGTGCTGGCGACGGCGAACATCGCTCCAGCGTACAAAGGGAATGGACGGTGGCGGGTGGGGGCGACATCATGCGTCATGCCCGGACTTGAATTCATCGCCGCGGGGATCGCCGACGGCTCCATCGACACCGTCGTGCTCGCCTTTCCCGACATGCACGGACGACCGGTGGGGAAGCGGATCACCCCCACCTTCTTCACCGAGCACGTGGCCGAACACGGCATCGAAGCCTGCGACTACCTGCTAGCGGTCGACGTGGACATGAACCCTCTCCCCGGGTACCGGTTCGCCAACTGGGACTCGGGCTACGGGGATGTCGTGGTCCATCCGGACTACGCCACCACCCGGATGCTGCCGTGGCTCCCCGGGACCGTGATGGTCATCGGCGACGTCACCGACGAGGGCGGGAGCCCGGTCGACGTGTCACCACGTCAGATCCTGCGGCACCAGATCGCCCGGGCGGCCGAGCGGGGATTCACCGTCCTCAGCGCCACCGAACTCGAGTTTTTCCTGTTCCGTGAGACGTACGAGGAGGCCCAGGACAAGGGGTGGCAGGGGCTCAAGCCGCACTCGGCCACCATTGAGGACTACCAGTTGCTGCAGACCTCGCGCGAGGAGTACGTCCTCAAGCGCATCCGCCAGGAGATGTGCGCGGCGGGCATCCCGGTGGAATTCTCCAAGGGCGAGGCCGGTCGCGGCCAACACGAGGTCAACGTCACCTATGCCGGATCGTTGGAGACGGCGGACCGTCACCTGGTCTTCAAGAACGGGATCAAGGAGATTGCCGCGCAGGAGGGCCGCGCCGCCACCTTCATGGCCAAGTGGTCGATGGACGACGTGGGGTCCTCGTGCCACGTGCACAACAGCTTGTGGGATGCCACGACCGATGCCCCCCTCATGGCCGACCCGTCCCACCCGAGCGGCCTCTCCACCGTCGGGCGTCGATTCCTGGCCGGCCAGCTCCATGCCGCCCGCCAGTTGGCCTGGTGCGCCGCACCGACCGTCAATTCCTACCGGCGCTACGTCCCGGGAAGCTGGGCCCCCACCGCCATCGTGTGGGGGGAGGACAACCGCACCTGCGGCTTCCGCATCGTCGGTCACGGGGCCGGGCGGCGCATCGAGACCCGGGTGCCCGGGGCCGATGTCAATCCGTACCTCGTGGTGGCCGCGTGCATCGCCGCCGGCCTCTACGGCATCGACCACGAACTCGACCTTCCCGAACCCTTCGCCGGCAACGCCTACGAAGCCACCGACGTGCCCCGGATCCCTTCCACCCTGGTCGAAGCGATCGGCGAGCTGGAGGGCTCGGCCGTGGCCGCCGAAGCCTTCGGGGCCGACGTGCACCATCACCTGCTCAACACGGCTCAGCAGGAATGGGAGGCGTCCAACCGTCACGTGTCCGACTGGGAGCTGGCGCGCAACTTCGAGCGCATGTAGGGCGGTCAGGCCGGGTGGGCGGCCAGCTTGCGACCGTTCAGGCGCTTGTGGATGCCCTTGGTCTCCTTGTAGAGGTTGATGAACTCTTCGAGGACGGGCGCGTAGCGCGCGCTCGCATCGGGGTCGGGTGTGTAAGTGGCCTTGACTTCGACGGTGGCGGGGATGTCGGCCAGCGAGATGCGGCCCAGGGCCAACAGCGTCAACAGGCCGGCACCCCGGACATTGGCCTGCACCGGGTCGGCCATCTGGCGGATGGTGCGCCCCAACACATCGGCATGCATCTGCGACCACAGGTCCGAATTGGCGCCGCCCCCGATGAAGGCCAGGGATTCGAAGGGGCCTTTGCAGTACTTCTCCACCGCGCCCAGCAGCCAGGCCGAGTTGAAGGCCACGCCTTCGAACACGGCGCGGACCATGTCCGCCCGGGTCGAGGAGAGCGAGATGTTGTGGAAACCACCCCGGATGGTGTGATCGTCCACCGGCGTTCGTTCGCCGTTGAGCCAGGGAGTGAACAGCACGCCCCGGGCACCCTGGGGCACGCCGGCCGCCAGGTCGTTGAGCCGGGCGAGGACGTCGGCCGGTGGGGACTCGCCGGGGTCGAGCGCGTCGTCGGGGAAGAGGAGGTTGTCCCGCAACCAGGTCAGGCAGGCCCCGGCCGTCTCGTGCTCGTCGGCCACCAGGTAACGGCCCGGAATGCCGGAGGGGAAGGACGCCACGTTGGTCAGCGCATCGGTCTTCTTGAACGGCACATGGCAGCTGATCCAACTCGATGTCCCGATGTAGAGGTGGCCGTCCAGGTCATCCACCGCCCCCGACCCGACGGCGGCCGAGTGGAGGTCACCGGTGCCACTAACGACGGGCGTCCCCGCCAACAGCCCGAGCTCCGCGGCGGCCGTCGCGGTCAGGCCGCCCTGGATCGAACCGGTGGGGACCAGCTCGGGGAGCCGGCTGCGCTCGAGCCCGGCCAGATCGAACAGGCCGTCGTCGTAGGCGACGGCATTGATGTCGCGGTTGTCGGTGACCCAGTGAAGGGTGATGGAGTCGTGTGAGGCTCGGGCCAGTCCGGTCAATCGCAGGCCCAGGTAGTCGACCGGTTCGAGGAAGACGGCCGTGGCGGCATAGACATCCGGGCGCTCCTGGCGCAGGAAGTGGATGTGCCCCACGGGGTCCTTGCCCGAGAGGCTCGGTATGCCCCCGGTGCGCCGGACCCAGCGGGTCAGCTTCGACGCCCCGTAACCCTGCACATTGAGGGCGCCGCGGACGGTATTCCTCACCGCGCTGGCTCCACGCGAGTCCATCCAGATGATGGAGGGACCGATGGCAACGCCGTCGGCGCCCACCGCGACGGTCCCCGACCACTGCGCCGTGCACCCGACGCCGATCACCTTCTCCGGCGACACCCGGCTCTGGGTCAAGGCCCTCCTTGCCGAGACCACGACCGCATCCCACCAATCCTGGGGAAGCTGCTCGGCCGAGCCGTCTTCACCCAGCTGGATCCCGACCGGCTCGAAGCCGTGGGCGACGATCCGTCCACTCGCGGCAATCACCGCCACCTTGGGGCCACCGGTCCCGAGATCCACCGCGAGCACGTACGACTCCTCGCCGCTCCCATCGGGGAGCGGCCGCAGGGGTGTGGCGGGCCGAACGGACAGGGTCGGTGCCTGAGCGGTCCGCATGGCGCGAAGCCTAAACCCGCTCTCGGCACGCGACCCGGTCCGCCGGGTCGCTGGTGTTACTCGGCCAAGCCCGCTTCGGCTTCCAGCTCGATCTTGACCTTGTTGCCGACCACGATGCTGCCGTCTCGGAGGGAGCCGTTGAAGCTCACGCCGAAATCGCGTCGGTCGATCTCGGCCGAGGCGGAGAAGGCCACCACGGTCTTGTCGTCCTGCATGGCCGGGCCTTCGCCCAGGTATTCCAGGTCGAAGACGACCGACTTGGTGACCCCGCGAATGGTGAGGTCGGCGGTGAGCTTCCATTCCGAGTCGGTGATCCTCTTCAGCCCGGTGCTCTTGAGGGTGAGCTTGGGGAAGTTCTCGGAATCGAGAAAGTCGCTGGTGCGCAGGTGGTCATCCCGCATCCCCTGGTTGGTGTGGATGCTGGACGCCACCGCTTCGGCTTCCAGGGTGGACTCTTCGGGATTCTCGGCCACGGTGAAGGTGCCGGAGAACTCCGTAAACCGGCCGCGTACCTTGGTCCCGATCAGGTGGCGAGCCACGAAACCGACTTCGGCGTGGGCGGGGTCGACGACGTACTTCCCCGGCTTGGGGAGGGTGACTGTCCCAGTTGAGGTGTCTGTGCTGCTCATGGCGCATCTCCTTGTTGATCTTGTCGTTGTTGACCGTGTTGCTCTGATTCATGATAGTATCTGATTCAGCAGATACTTGTCAAACAACTATCATATAGTCAAATACTTTTCAGTCAGACAACTGGAGTTGCTGTTAGAGTGAGTCTGATTGGGGGAGCGATATGGAAACGCCGACATTTCCCAACCGAGTGGTCGATGACCTGGACACTGCCGCGGCGGAAGGCACCTGTGGCGTACTGGGTCAGATCGACGACGAACGACTGCAGCTGATGGGCCTCATCGTCCGCTCCCATCGCCGACTTTCCTACGTGCTCGGGCAAGAGCTCGAACGGGCCTGCGGCATCCCCCTGGTGTGGTTTGACGTGCTGATCCACGTCGGTGGTGCCCCGGAAGGGCGATTGACGATGAGCAAGCTGAGCGCCGACATCGCCTTGACGACCGGCGGCGTGACCCGATTGGTGGACCGCATGGTCGACGCACATCTGGTCGCCCGCCAGAGCTGCCCGTCCGACCGGCGCAGTGTCCATGTCGTCCTCACGCCCAAGGGCGAAGCCACGCTGAAAGAGGCCATTGCCGAGCACATCGAGGGTATCGATCGGCACCTGATGGCACCCCTTGATCCGAGCGAACGCGCCTCGTTGGGTGCTGTGCTCGCCAAGCTGGTCGGCGACAGCCAGCCGGCGTCTCGATCCTGAGGAGCCACGCGTCGGTTCGATCCGGCGTCGGCTGGGTATTCTCCGGTGATGGCGACACGGTGTTCGTGCTGCGCTGAGGCGGTGGAGGATACGCCCGCCACGGCCGGCCTTCACATCAGGCGTCGTCAGCTTTCGTCAGCCAGACCCGCACCTCGGGTCCCACGTCCTCACCCTCGAGCTCGAGGACGGTCCCCCCTCCCGCACCGGGCCCCACGGTGATGTCGACCGCCAACACCTCTCGGGCGATGTAGTCGAAGTAACCGGAGATCGCGTCGAGACCGACCACGTGCAGATGGATGCGGTCGGAGACATCGAGTCCGCTGGTCTTGCGCAGGTCCTGCACCAGGCGAACCACCTCGCGCGCCAGTCCCCGGTGCCGGAGATCGACGGTGAGGTTCAGGTCGAGGGCGACAACCTCACCCCCCTCTCGAGACACGGCGAAGCCTTCTTGCCCTCGCACCCGAAGCTGCACGTCTTCGGGAGAGAGATCAACCGTTCCATCGGGGAGCGCCACCGTGACGGACTGCCCGGCCTCGAGCATCGCCGCCGCTTCGACGCCGTCGAGAGCGGCCAGCGCGGGCTTCAGGTACTTGACCCGTTCACCCAGTCGCGGGCCGAGGGTGCGGAAGTTGGGGATCAATTCGAATTCGAGCACCTCGCTCAACTCGTCGGCCAGGTCGATCTCGTCGACATTGAGCTCCTCGGCCACGATCTCGTGCAGGATGGCCGGCGCGTCCGACGGCAGGAACACCAGGGCCCGGGCCAGCGGTTGGCGCACCTTGACGCCGGCCTCACTTCGGGCCGCCCGGCCCAAGGAGGTGAGACGTCGGGCCAATCCCATCTGGGCCTCGAGGTCCTGATCGGTCCACGCCGTCTCGGCCTTGGGCCAGTCGCACAGATGGACCGACTGGTCGTCGGCGGCTCCGGTGAGCGCCCGCCACATGGCATCGGCCACGAAGGGACAGAACGGGGCCAAAAGGAGGGACAGCGTGGTCAGGACCTGGTGCAGCGTGGCCTGCGCGGCCAGCGAATCGCCGGCTGGGGCGTCCGGGTCGGTGCGCCAAAACCGGCGGCGACTGCGTCGCACGTACCAGTTGGAGAGATCATCGACCAGGGTCCCGAGCGGCCCGGCCGCGCCGAGCGGCTCGTAGGTCTCGAGGGCCACGGTCATCTCGTCGACCGTGCTGGACAAGCGGGAGAGGATCCAACGGTCGAGCGGACCCCGCTCCGCCACGGTGGGGACGCCGGCCGCCGCCGGATCGAAGCCGTTGAGCGACGCATAGGTGGTGAAGAAACTGAAGGTGTTCCACAGCGTGAGGAGGGTGTCGCGCATGGCCGTGTCGATGGCGGCCAGGCTGGCCCGAGTCGGTGTCCACGGCGAGCCCTGGCTGAACATCCACCAGCGCAGGGCGTCGGCTCCTCGGGTGTCGAGGATGGTCCAGGGGTCGATGATGTTGCCCAGGGACTTGGACATCTTGCGCCCGTCGGCGTCGATGATGTGGCCCAGGCAGACCACGTGCTTGTAGGGGCTCGTGCCGAAAACCAGGGTGTTGACGGCCAGCAAGGAGTAGAACCAGCCGCGCGTCTGGTCGATGGCCTCGGAAATGAAGTCGGCCGGGAACGTGAAGGCTTCCACCGAGCCCGGCTCGTGGGGGTACCCGACCTGGGCCGCCGGCATCGAGCCCGAGTCGAACCAGGCGTCGATGACCGGCTCGACGCGGCGGGCCACCGCCTCGGGACCTTCCAGTCCCTCGGCCGCGCACCCGGGGCAGCCGAATTCAATGTCGTCGATGACCGGACGATGCGGATCGAGAGCGGTGACGTCGCGTCCGGCAAGCTCAGAGAGCTCGGCCAGCGATCCGATGCAGTGCAAGTGGTTCCGGCCACACCGCCAGATGGGGAGCGGCGTGCCCCAGTAGCGGTCCCGTGAAAGGGCCCAGTCCACATTGTTCGACAGCCATTCCCCGAACCGGCCGTCGCGGATGTAGGACGGGTGCCAATCCACCGTGGCGTTGGCCGCCAGCAGGTCGTCCTTTCGGGTCGAGGTGGCGATGTACCAGCTCGGCTTGCCCCAGTAGATCAGGGGGGTGCCGCAACGCCAACAGTGTGGGTACGAGTGCACGTAGGTGAAGCGCCGCAGCAGGAGTCCCGCTGCCTCGAGTCGGTCGTTGATGACGGTGTTGCTGGCCCGCACGTCTTGTCCCGCCAGCCATTCGACCTCGTCGGTGAACCGCCCGTCCGGTCCGACCGGATTCAGGGTCGGCAAACCGTTCTCACGGCCGACCTGGCGGTCGACCTCACCGAAGGCGGGAGCCAGGTGCACGATCCCTGTCCCTTCCTCCGTTGTCACATAGTCCGCCGGCACCACGCGCCATCCGTCGGCTCCCGGTGGGGGTGCCAGGTCGTTGAACGGTCGGGCGTAGTGCAGGCCGACCAGGGCACGCCCCACCGTCCGGTGGGAGATCCGGGCGGAAGCCCCCTCACCCAGGACGTGGTCGACCAGATCCTCGGCCATGACCAGACCGTCGACGGTGGCATAGATCAGATCGGGGTGCACGGCCACGCCCGTATTCGACAGCAGGGTCCAGGGCGTCGTCGTCCAGACGACCAGCCATTGGGCGTCGCCCACCAGCGCAGCATCGGGATTGACGATCCGTAGACGGACGTAGGCCGACTCGTCCTCCTCGTCGGTGTAGACGCCGGGCTGGCCCAGCTCATGGCTGGAGAGCGGAGTCCCGCAGCGCGGGCAGTACGGGACCACCTTGAGGTCCTCGTAGAGGAGGCCCTGGTCGAAGAGCTGCTTGAGGTGCCACCAGACCGACTCGATGTAGGTCGGACTGAGCGTCCAGTAGGCCGCGTCCATGTCGACCCAGTACCCGATGCGGGTGGTCAGCCGGGCGAACTCGTCCACATAGGAGTAGACGGACTCACGACAGAGGCGGATGAACTCGGCGATGCCGACCTGCTGCTCGATCTGATCCTTGCCGGTGATGCCCAGCTTCTTCTCCACCTCGACCTCGACGGGGAGTCCGTGGGTGTCCCAGCCGGCCCGCCGGGCCACGTAGGAACCATCCATGGCATGGAACCGGCAGAAGAGGTCCTTGTACACACGGGCCCACACATGATGGAGCCCGGGCATCCCGTTGGCCGTGGGCGGGCCCTCGTAGAAGATCCATGGTGGCGCCCCTTCCCGCTGCTCCACCGAGCGCTCGAAGACGCGGTGCGCCGCCCAACGGGCCAGTTCGGCCTGCTCAAGAGCAACAAAGTCGGTATCAGGGGGGACAGGTGTGAACACGGACGCTCTATCGTCGAGGCAAGAGGTGCGAGGCCTCTTGGCGTGACGCAAAGACTAGAGGCTGGGAGCGTTCCCTCGGTACGCCGGCGCAGGCCTCCCGCGGCCGACCCGAGACCGCCAGGCTCGGATGTGCAATCTAACTGAGCCCAGGTGAGACCGCCTGGCGATGAGGCGATGTGGCAGTGCGCCCTCCTTCACCACCAGGTGAGGGGATAGTGGCGGTCCTCGTTCGAAGAGAAATTATTGACGATGACGGCAATCACCAGGAGAATGAGCGCCCCCACCAATACCGGGCTGAGGACGAATTGATAGCCCAGGTGATGGACCTGCGCCGGGCCGAGGACGGCAATGAGTGCCGTGGCGCCGGCGGGAGGATGCACCACACTCGTGAGCTGCATGAAGACAATCGTGGTGGCGACTGCAACCGATGCCGCCAGACCAATGTGACTCCCCAGCAGTTTGTATGCGGTCACTCCGGTCAGCGCCGCAATGAGTTGGCCGAGTATCAGGGGGCGCGGTTGAGCGAACGGGGAGTGCGGTGCGCCGTAGAGCAGGGCCGCCGATGCGCCAAAGGAACCGATGAGGAACAGCTTGGCTGAGAGCGGCCAACCGGGGTACAGGCTCGGGATCGAGATGAGATATATGGCCACGAACCCCGCGCACCAGGCCCAGACGACCGCCGACATCCGATGGTGGGTGACCACTCGCGGGGCGGTACCCCGCATCCGTCCAAAATAGACCGCCAGCGGTGACGATCGTGGTGAATCTTCCATCTACTCAGACGCCACGATGCAGACAGGCAATCTGATCAGGAGCGCAGGAGCATCAAGTGCGCGAGACGCCAGACTGCTCGAGCGGCTCAATGCGGGTCCGATCATGCAGCGCGACGCTAGTGGGCGCTCCCGTCGTCGTAGGTGACCTATTGAGCGATGCCACGGCGCCATCATCAAATAGGACGATGGCACGCGCCGGACCGAACACCTCACGGTCAAGAGCAATTGAAAGTGGACGAAGCGGCTCGTACGGCAGCAGACCTGCAATAATTCCCCGCAGTCTTATGACGGACAACCTCGACAACCTGATTCTCGATCTCCTTGAATGGTTGGGTTCGGGCCAGCGCCCCTACCTCGAGGTCCTTGATGCCTGGCGGACGTCGTGTCCGCGCTTTCCGGTGTGGGAAGACGCCAACGACCGAGGCTTTATCGAGCGTCACTATTCGCCCGGGCGCGGCCAATACGTTTCGGTGTCGGCGGCCGGAGCCGAACACCTTCGGAAATACCGCTCTCAGTCGGTCACCGATGTCGAACCACTCAGCGTCTGAACGCCTCCGAGCGCCGCAGATCCCCTCCACTTGCCCAGCAAGCGTCGTCTTGCCAGATTCCGGAACGGCACCTTTGGCGTTGGAGTGCGCGAGCGCCGATTGGCCGGGCAGACTGGCGGGGTGACCTTCGATCAGTACGCGCCGTACGGGCCGGTCGTCGAGACGACCCTACGCGTGGTGACTTGGAACGTCTGGGGTCGATACGGGAAGTGGCAGGCGCGCCAAGCCGGGATTGAAGAGGCGCTCCTCGCCACGAGACCCGACATCGTCTGCCTCGTCGAGTCCTGGTCGAGCGCTGACACGACTCAGGCGGACCAGGTCGCCACCCGGCTCGGAATGGAACATCATCTGTTCGAAGGAGATTGGGAGCAAGACGATTGGGTGTCGGGCATCGGCCTGGTCTCACGATGGCCCTTGTCGGTCCGCGAACGGACACTGTTGCGAGGAGAGGACGGATCCGGAGTTGGCGAGGTGCTCGGCGCGAGTGTCGAGGGTGAGCGGGGCCTCATTCAGCTCTTCGTCGTGATGTTGGACTACCCGCTCGACGCCAGCCGGGTGCGCCAGGGACAGGTGCGACAGCTCGCTCAGCTCATCTCGGAGACGACCCGCCGGCGCTACCCAGTAGTGGTCTGTGGCGACTTCAACGCCGGACCCGACTCTGACGAGATCCGCATGCTCACAGGGCGTGTCGCCACCGCCGCGCCGGGTCTGGTCTTCTACGACGCCTGGGAGCTGGCCGGAGATGGGACCGCCGGCCATACGTGGTCCAACCGCAATCCGCTGGCCGCCGTCGCCATGTATCCCGATCGACGCTTCGACTACGTGCTCTCAGCCTGGCCGCGGCTCGGCGCTGTCGGCCATCCGACCCACTGCGAGCTGCTCGGCGTCCTCCCCGGCGACAAGCCTCAGCTGTCCGATCACTACGGCGTCCTTGCCGATCTGCGATATTGAAGGGCGCTCCAACTCTCAACCAGTTCGCCACCTTCCCGGCGTTGTCGGTCCCCTTTGATGATCGCCGCGGCACCATCTTTCTACGAGACGATCGGAGGATCCGCGTACCGTGAGACGAGCTATTCCAATTCTTGCCTTTGGATCTGCTCAAGGAGGGGAATGAGATAGCCAAAGAAGGCTACGAATGTGCCGGCAAGCATCAGTCCCAGACCGGTAAGTCGCCAGGGATGGAAGGCCGTCAGTAGGCCCCCGCCCGCACCGAGCAAGAGTCCGACCAAGCCGATCTGCGCTCCGAGTCGCACGATCCTGCCCCCCTGTGAGGCAACGACGAAGATGACCAGCGCCCCGATGCCCAGCATCCCCCCGAGTCCAGCGTGGACCACGTAGACGGCTCTCCCTTGCGGAGGCAGCCACTCGTCGGGCCGATCGACCGGAACGAGCAACAAGGACACGACGCCAAGTGCGAATTCAAGGCCGAGGGCGATCAACATCGCCATCCAGGGCCACCGTGCGGTGGTGGTCGGTGTCCCGTGGCTCACGTCATTTCATCGGGGGCACAACCAAATGACCATTGCTTCCCTCGATCGACGGAGATGTGCAACCTCACCACGCCTCACCAATTTCCCTCGACCTCAGATGGCAGTGGTGAAGTGTCGGGCGACCACGTCGTCCCAGCGGGCATCATTCATCTCGAGCAGTGACCCGAGCACCAGATCGGCCAGGCCGAAGGCCGCCTGACCCTCCTCCCCCTGCTCGGGGACGGCGATGCAGGCCATGGAGGCCGCTTTGGCCGCCAGGACCCCGGCCGGGGCGTCTTCCCAGACCAGGCAGCGACGCGGATCGGCGCTCAACTTGGACGCCGCCGTGAGGAACACGGCCGGGTGCGGCTTGCCGTACTCCTCGTCCTCGGCCGAGTGGATGAAGGCGAAGTGCTGCCGCAAGCCGAAGTGATCGAGCGCCACTTCAATCAGTCGGTACTGCGACGACGAGGCCACGGCCATGGGCAGCCCCCGCTCTACGCACATGGCGATGGCGTGATCGGCCCCCGGTTTGAGCTCGCCTTTGGCCAACACCAGGGCGATGACCCGATCGACGATGGTCACCGCCACCTCGGCCGGGCTCGGGCTCGCCCATGGATACTGCTCGTGCCAGAACTCGGTCACTTCCTCCACGAACATGCCCTTGGTGTTGCGGCACCCGTCGGCGGCCAGCGGGACGCCGAGGTCACCCAGGATCTCGATCTCGGCCTCATGCCAGAGGGTCTCCGAATCGATGAGCAACCCGTCCATGTCGAAGATGGACGCGGCGAATCCCGCCGCATTCGCCGATGTGGTCAAGCGGACAGCTCGGCCTCAATCGCCTCGATGATGGCCGGGTCCTCCGGCTCGACCTGGGGCCGGAAGCGCCCCACGATCTCGCCCGTCCCCGAGACCAGGAACTTCTCGAAGTTCCACGTGATGTCCCCGGCGGTGCCTTCGGCGTCGGGGAACGCCGTGAGCTCTTGGTAGATGGGGTTTCGGTCGTCGCCGTTCACGTCGATCTTCTCCATGAGCGGAAAGGTCACTCCGTAGGTGGTCGAGCAGAACTGCTGGATCTCCTCGGCCGTCCCGGGCTCCTGGCCCATGAATTGGTTGCTGGGGAACCCGACGACGGAGAACCCCCGGTCGGCGTAGGTCTTCTGCAGGCGCTCGAGTCCCTCGTACTGCGGGGTCAGTCCGCACTTGGAAGCCACGTTGACTACCAGGAGGGTCTTTCCGGCAAAGGCACCGAGCGAGGAATCGTCGCCTTGGAGTGTGTGGATGGGAATGTCGTAGAGGGCCATGGGTCCGAGGTTACCGGGCCTGACCGGACCCCTGCCGGGGCGAGAGCGGCTCACCGACGACGCCGCGTGCAAGAGTGAGCTTCATGCGAGCCGTGGTGATCCGTGACAACCAGCTTCACTGGGAAGAACGGGACGATCCCGTGCCCGGGAACACCGAGCTCCTGGTGGCCGTCGAGGCGGCCGGACTCAACGCGGCCGACCTGATCCAACGCATCGGCCTCTACCCCGCCCCTCCGGGCTCACCCCCGGACATCCCCGGCATGGAACTGGCCGGGGAGGTGGTCGCCGTGGGCTCCGAGGTACGCCAGTTCTCCCCCGGCGATCGGATCATGGCCCTGGTGGGAGGCGGCGCTCAGGCCGCCTTGTGCGTGGTCGACGAGTCGCACGCGCTGGCTGTCCCTGACGTGCTCCCCTGGCCCGAGGCGGGGGGCTTTCCCGAGGTCTTCTCGACCGCCTTCGACGCTCTCTTCACCCAGGGCCAACTCCGCATGGGGGAACGGGTGCTGGTCAGCGGCGCCGCCGGAGGTGTCGGCACGGCCGGTGTGCAACTGGCGGCCGGTACCGGGGCCACGGTGGTCGCCACCGTCCGCGATCCCGACCGGCGAAACGAGGTCGTGGCGCTGGGCGCGGCGGTGGCCATCGACCCGGACGAGGTCGCCGACCATGGCCCCTACGACGTCGTCCTCGAGCTGGTGGGGGCGGCCAGCCTGCCCCATGTGCTGCCCCATCTGGCGATCGGGGCTCGCGTGGTCGTCATCGGGGTCGGCTCCGGAGGAGCCATGGAGCTCGACCTGATGAGTCTCATGACCAAGCGGGTGCGCATCGGTGGATCCACCTTGCGGTTCCGCACCCGGCGCGAGAAGGCGGACGTTGCGGCGGCGGTCACAGCCCACGTCCTGCCACTCCTGGCGTCGGGTCGCCTTCGCGTGCCGGTCTATGCGGCCTTCCCCATGGCCGACGCCACCGGTGCCTACGACCGGTTCGCCGCCGGAGGGAAGTTGGGCAAGGTCGTCCTGGTCAATTGAACGCTCCGGCCCGAACGTCGCCGGTCGAGGCCGTCCTCTTCGATGGCGATCAGACGCTGTGGGACTTCCAAAGGGTCATGCACGGTGCTCTGCTTGGAGTGCTGAACGACCTTCGCGCCGCCCGCCCGGGTGCCGTCACCGACGCGTTGACCGTCGGCGACCTGCAGAGCGACCGGGGTGCCGTGGCGCGCGAGCTGCGCGGTGTGGAATACAACCTGGCCCGACTGCGCCGACTCGGCTTCGCCCGATCCTTGCAGCGCGTGCGGCGAGACGGCGGGGACTGGAGCGAGGCGCAGGATCTGGTGTTGGCCGAACAGCTCGCTGATTCCTATTTTCGGGACCGGGACAAGGACCCGGCCCTCTTTGAGGACGCGTTGCCCACCCTCGAATCGCTGCGCCCCGACTACCGCATCGGGTTGCTGTCCAACGGCAGTCGACTGCCCGAAGCCATCGGGCTCGGGGGGATCTTCGAAGTCGTCGTCTTCGCCCAGGATCACCGCGTGGCCAAACCGGACCGAGGGATATTCGAGGTGGTCCAGCAGCAGATGGAGTTGCCCCCGTCCGCCTGCGTCCTGGTCGGCGATCACCCCCTCAACGATGTGGTGGGGGCGAAACGGGCAGGTTGGCACGCCATCTGGATCGACCGCGAGGGTGGGGGCACCTATCGGCCTCCACCCGGCTGCGACGAAGTGCCCGATGCCGTGATCACGTCATTGGAAGAACTGCCCCAGGCGCTGAAGGGCCTCTGAGTTGGGCGTGAGACATGAGGTGACTCCGTCGAGGGGATCAGGAGTGTGTCCGAACAAAGGCCCTTGACTGCGTGCCGACCAGGCCGACCAAATTTCCGAGAAAGAGGTTGACGTCGTCGAGGTGCAGACCCCAGCTCGGACCCAGGACCTGGGTCACCACGGGTCGAGGATCTCCGGGGACGATCGGCGCGTTGACCTGCAGCCAGGTGGTCCCGTTCTGGGACATGCACCGCCCGGAATACAGGTTGGGCTGGGTTGCCCAAGGGATCAGCCGTCCCGTTGTGGTGGCGCCGCGCGGGAAATAGGGCTGGAGCACACCGCTTCCTCCGGTCGACAATGCGGCCGGGTTGACGCAAAGGACCTGCATGCCCGTGGTCGGACTGGGTGTGATCTGGAGGAAACTCACGCCATGTCCGGGTATCCCGAACAGCGTGCCCGCCGGAGGTGTCTGATCAAAACTCGAGTAAGCAACGATGCAATGCAGCTGGGTGGGCGCGGTACAGGCAGCGAGGTGTTGGAATGTCCCCCCGACCTGTTGTCCGATCGGGACCACCACGTTGCCGCCGGGAATGATGGCGGAGACGAGAAGGTTTCGAGCGCGCGCATTGGAGTCGATCTGGGTGCGCAGCAGCTCCTGGGCCATGGTGGAACCTTGGGAGTGGCCGATGACCACGACGCCCCGGCCGTGATTGTCATGCTCCATATAGTCCTTCCACGCTGACTGCACCACGTCGTAGCCGGCCGTGAGGGCAGCTCGGAAACCCGATCCGAGATGCTGCAGCCCGTTGGTGGTGATCTGGGGATACATCGGTGCGTAGACCTTGCAGACGCTCGAAAAGCGCGACGCCTGGAACGTGGCGACATTGGTCTCGGCGGCCTGGATCTCGAGGTTGGCCGCGAGCCCTGGTTGCTTGCTCACGGTGGGATAGACGTAGAAGCAATCGATGGGTGGCTGGCTAGCCGGGCGAGCAAGTTGCACGGAGTTCCGGCCCGATGCCCTCTGCACCAGCGCGTTCTCGTTGGAAAGGCATGGATTAGCCGGTAGATCGGGATTGCAGAGCCACTCCGTTCCGGCTGCGTCGGTGCGTGACGGGTCGGCGCCGTCGGCGACGGCTGCCTGCTTGGCCGACGGGGCTGCCGCGGCGGCCCGGCGTGCCTGCAACGGCCCGATACCCACCGCCACCCCCGAGAACAGGAGGGCGGCGATGACCGGCGACACGCGAGCGACACGTCCGGCCTTGGGCCGGGTCGGGCCTCCCGTCGAGGTCTGGGGCCTCGGGCGTCCCTTCGAGGTTAGGGGCACGGTGCGATTGTCCACGACTCCTCCTTCTCCGGGCGGTCCTCGGTGCCACGATCCAACGTTCAGCGGGTCAACACCACGACGCCGGCGTTGGCGCCTCGGCCCACCGTGTGGGAGAGGGCGACTCGAGCGCCCGCGACCTGGCGCGCCCCGCATTCGCCCCGAAGCTGACGCACCAGCTCCACCACCTGGCCGAGGGCGGACGCGCCCAATGGCTCACCCTTGGAGAGCAGCCCCCCACTTGGATTGACGGGCAGGGATCCGCCCAATCGGGTGGCGCCCGATTCGAGCAGAGCAGCCGAACCACCCGGATCGCAGAGGCCGAGTTCCTCGTAGGACAGGAGTTCCCGGGCGGCATCGGTGTCCTGGCACTCCACGACGTCGAGGTCCGACGGCCCGAGCCCCGCTTCCTCGAACGCCGCGGTGGCGGCCAAGGTGGACGGCGGAGGCACGGTGTCGTCGACCAACCCCGACAGGGGGGTGGACTCGCTGAGCACGGCGCCGGGAAGATGAGAACGGAGCACCGCTCCGGCCAGCGTGATCGGCGCCGGAGCCGAGACTTCCGGGCGATCGTCGCGGGTCAGCACCACCGCCGCCGCGCCTTCGTTGGGCGAGCACAGCATGAAGAGATGTAACGGCTCACACACCACCCGCGAAGCCAGGACCTCCTCGGCCGAGACCTCCTTCTGGTACATGGCGTCCGCGTTCGATGCGCCGTGGCGCCGGTTCTTGACCACCACCTGGGCCAGATGCTGCTTGGTCACTCCCGAATTGACGGCCAGCCGTTGCGCGCGGAGTCCGAAGAAAGCGGGAGTGGCGGCCAATCCGGCCTCCTCCTGCCACGGCTCGAAAAACGATGAGCGGATGATGCCCTTGGGCATTTTCTCGGTCCCGAAAACCAGCACCGTGTCGTACTGGCCGGCCCGGATCGCTCCGGCCGCCAACATCAGGGCGGCACCACCACTGGCACAACCGGCCTCGACGTCGACAATCGGCATCCCGGTCATCCCCAGGCGGCTGAGCACCTTGTGGCCGGTGGCGACTCCCCCGTAGGCGGTCCCGCAGAACGCCGCCTGGAAGCCGCCGCGACCGACCCCGGCCTGCTTGAGGGCGGCGCGCACGGCCCGCACCCCCATATCGGTGGTCGACGTGCCGTCGAATCGGCCGAACGGATGCAGGCCCACACCGGTGATGACGACGCGCTTCACGATGGAAGAGCCGGAGCGAAGGCATAGGTGATTACGTCATTGCCGTCTCCGTCGACGTGCAGCGGCACGATCCGCAGTTCCATGGGGCAGGCCAGTGTGAGTACAGCCGGGTCGCTCTCGGTCAGCCGGGCGATGACACGAATGCCTTCGGGCAGCTCGACCACGCCCACGCCGTACGGCGTCTCCCCGGTGTATCCGGGGGGCGGCGCCGTGACCGCCGTCCACGCCCACAGGGTTCCGCGCCGTGAAAGCTCCACCGGCTCGGGATCCTCAACCGCGCAGTAGGGGCAGGTGTCGTGACGGGGGAAGTGCCGAGCACCGCAGGCCGCGCAGTGGCTGCCCAGGAGCGACGGTGGGTCCCCGTCGGTGAAGAGGCCCTCCTTGACCATGACCAGCATGCGGTCAATGTAGGCCATGGCCCAACCCCGACGGGCGTTGCCTCTCAGCCGGTGAGTTCGATCAGTTCCAGCGCGTCGAACTCCCAGAAGGCGCGGAGCGAAGCCAGCTTGCCGGCCCCGTTCGACCGGTAGGTGTAGACGCCACGCACCACGGCCTGGTGTTGGCCGCCGGCCAACGTGGTCCGGATGGTGCCGACGTCGGCCACCTCGTCCCCGCAGAGGTACGACTCTTGAATCTCGAAACTGATGGCCGCGCTGGGCGCGATGACCGTGTCGTAAAACGCGGCAATGGCCTCCCGCCCCTGGTGACCCTTCCCATCGGGGTCGAAGGGAGACGGACCAATCGGATCCTGCACCACGGCATCGGACGCGAAGAGGTCCAGCCAGGCGTCCCGGTCCCGGGCGTGGACGGCGGCCCGGGAGCGGATCCCCAGCTCCCGTGCGGTCAGCGCTTCCTCAGTCATGATGTCCCCTTGTCTCCCGGTGGCTGCTCATCGGACCTTGGCGATGACGTCATCGCTGAACCTCGTGAGGCTGTCGATCTTGGTCTGCAGGCTCTCGGTGTCCTGCTCGGGCACGTAGGGCCACCGAAATCCTACGATCACGTCGGTCACACCCAATTCCTCGAGCCGGCGGACCCCGTCAACGCTGTAGGCATCCAGCGAGATGACGTGCACTTCAAAGGGCTTGCCCTCGGTCCCGTGTTCTGCCCGCAAGACGGCAAGTCGCGCCAGGAGCCCCGGCAGATCACCCGGGTCCCCTCCGCCGTGCAACCACCCGTCCCCGCTGACGGCGGCCCGGCGGAGCGCCGCCTCGTGGTGCCCACCGATCAGGATCGGGACGGGCTTGGTCGGCGTGGGGCTCATCTTGACCGAAGGGAGGTCGAACACGTCGCCGTGATATTCGAAGTACCCGCCGGCCATCAGTCCTCGCATGACCTCGATCTGCTCGTCCATGCGCTTGCCCCGCCCTACCCAGGGCACGCCGCAGACCGTGTAGTCCTCGGGCCACGGGCTGGTCCCCACCCCCAGCAGAAGGCGGTTGCCGGTCAGGACAGCCGTGGAGCTGACCTGCTTGGCCACCAGCACCGGCTGTCGGATGGGCAGCTTGACCACGAAGGTGACGAAGCGCAGCTGCTCGGTCACCGCTCCCATGGCCGGGATCAACGAGAAGGGCTCCAAGAAGGGCTTGTCCTCCAGGAATTCCCGCGTCCCGTCCGGGTTGAAGGGGTAGCGCGTGTCGGACTCCTCGGGGTAGCAGATGCTGTCCGGAACGACCATAGAATCGAAATTGGCCTCCTCGGCGGCGCGAGCCAAAGGGAGGTAATACGACGGATCGGTCATTGACTCGGCATACGAGAATCGCATGGCGCCTCCGGCGGGATCGGTGTGGGATGGGAGCGTGGCCGCCGCCTACCATGCGGCCTGTGCCCGATCATCCTGCCAGCAGCGACGGGTCGGCTCACAACCCGTCGACCGGGACCGTCCGTTCGGCCGGTTCGACCCCCCTGGCCATTGACCTCTCTTTGGTCGATCTGGAGAGGGACGCCCGCCGGATCATCGGGGAAATGGCCTACGCCTACTTCTCGGGTGGGGCAGAGGACGAGCGACTCCTGGCCGAGAACGTGGCGGCGTGGAGCCGTTGGCAGCTCCACCCTCGGGTGCTGGCCGGGATCGACCAGGTCACCACCTCGACCACGCTCCTGGGCCAACCCGTCCGCTCGCCGGTGGTGATCGCCCCCACGGCCATCCAGGGTTTGGCCCATCCCGAGGGCGAGAAGGACACGGCCCGCGGTGCGGCCGAGGTGGGCGCGCTCATGGTCCTGTCCTCGCTCGCCACCTGTTCGTTGGAGGACGTGGCCGCGGCGGCACCCGGCGCCCCCCGATGGATGCAGATCTACATCTTGCGCGATCGGGCCCGCACCCGAGACCTGGTCCAGCGGACGGCGGCGCACGGATACGGCGCCCTCGTCCTCACCGTCGACGCCCCGGTCTCCGGACTCCGCCTCCGCGAGCTTCGCAGCGGTGTGCATCTGCCCCCCGACCTGTCCCTGCCCAACCTGACCGGGGACAGCACGGCCCGAGCCCGCGAAGGCGGCTTCATGGCCGTGGTGACCCGGGAATTCGAGCCGGCCTTGACCCCGGACGACGTCGGGTGGCTGGCCGGCCTCAGCGGCCTCCCGGTGGTGGCGAAGGGGGTGCAGCGGGCCGACGACGCGCTGCGCTGCATCGAGGCGGGTGCGGCGGCGATCGTGGTGTCGAATCACGGCGGACGCCAGCTCGACGATGCTCCGGCGACGGCGGACATCTTGCCCGAGATCGTCGATGCCGTCGCCGGACGGGTCGAGGTCTATGTGGACGGAGGCGTTCGCCGGGCCCCCGACGTGGCCAAGGCGCTCGCGCTCGGGGCGCGAGCCGTCATGGTGGGTCGACCCTCACTGTGGGCGTTGGCGGCCGGCGGCGCCGACGGCGTGGCGTCGCTCCTGCGCTGGTACGAGAGCGAGCTCCGGCGCACGATGGCCCTATGCGGGACGGCCACGGTGGAAGCGATCGACCGGTCCTTGGTCCGGCGGGCCACCGGATCAACGACGATGGATGGACTGCCATGACGACCGTGGCGGCCATGGTGGCGGCGCGCGCCGATGATGACCGCCTCGGCGTGCTCGACGCGGCCGGTCGATGGACCTGGCGCCAGTCGGTGGCCGAAGGGGCCGCGCGCGCCGCGCTGGCCCGGTCGCTGCGCAGCGACGGACCGTTTCACGTCGGGGTGTTGCTCCCCAACGGGCCCGAGTACCTCTTCTGGCTCAACGCGGCCGCGCTGGCGGGGGCAGCCATAGTCGGGGTGAACCCGACCCGTCGGGGCGAAGCCCTCGCCGCCGACATCAGGTCCACCGACTGCGCCCTCATCGTCACCGATGCCGAAGGCGCGGCCCTGCTCGAGGGCCTCTCACTGGGCGTGACCCCCGATCGCGTACTGGTCACGGGATCCGAGCGCTACCTCGAGCTCCTGGCCCATTTCTCGGCGGACGGCGACGCCGCAGGCGGACCTGCCCGAGACCTGGTGGCGCACGCCGGTGACGTGGCCGAAGACGCGCTGTTCCAGCTCATCTTCACCTCGGGGACCACCGGGACACCCAAGGCGGTGCGGTGCACCCAGGGTCGGCTGGCCGGGATCGCCGAGGTGGCGGCTCCGGGATACGGGTACGGCCCCGACGACGTCTGCTACTGCCCGATGCCGTTGTTCCACGGCAATGCCCTCATGGCGCTGTGGGGACCCGCCGTGATGGTCGGTGCGGCCATCGCCGTCCGACCCCGCTTCAGCGCGTCGGAATTCCTGGACGATGTGCGGCGATTCGGGGCCACCAAATTCAGCTATGTCGGCAAGGCGATCGCCTACATCCTGGCTACCCCGGAGCGGCCCGACGACGCCGAGAACACCCTGCGCAGCGCGTTCGGCACCGAGGCGTCGGTACGCGACCGCAATCGCTTTCGCAAGCGGTTCGGTTGCTACCTCATCGAGGGCTACGGCCAGAGCGAAGGCGGTGCGGCCATCAACCCGGTACCGGGCATGCCCCCAGGGGCACTGGGGAAGCCGGTCGACGATGTCGATCTGGCCGTCATCAGCCCCGAGACGGGTGCCGAGTGCCCGCGCGCGCTGATCGACCCAGGGGGTCGCCTGCTCAATGCCGGGGAAGCCACCGGCGAGATCGTGAATCGAAGCGGTCGGGGCAAGTTCGAGGGGTACTACCGGCACGAGAGCGCCGAACAGGACCGCCTCCGCAACGGGTGGTACTGGACCGGCGATCTCGGCTACGTCGATCCCGACGGCTTCTTCTACTTCGCCGGTCGATCGGGCGATTGGCTCCGGGTCGACTCGGAGAACTTCGCCGCCGGTCCGGTCGAGGCGGTGCTCTCCCGCAACCCCGACGTGGCCGTCGCCGCCGTCTACCCGGTGCCCGACACGGCCTCCGGTGCGGGCGATCAGGTCATGGTCGCCGTCGAGCTCGTGCCCGGAGCGTCCTTTGACCCTGAGGCGTTCCTGGCCTGGCTCGAGGCACAGCCGGACCTGGGGACCAAGTGGCTGCCCCGCTTCGTCCGCATATCAGAGTCACTGCCCCAGACCGCAACCGGCAAGGTCACCAAGGTGGGCCTGCGACGAGAGGCCTGGGCCTGCGACGAGCCGGTCTGGTGGCGCCCCTCGGACGGCGAGAAGCCCGGCTTTACGCTACTCACGGCGAATGATCGGGCCACGTTGGCTCGAGGCCTCTCCGACCACGGGCGGCCGCCGATCGGCGGTCCGCTGCACTGAGCAACGGCACCAGTTCGGAGAGATCGGCGACGCGGTGCATCCCCGTCAACAACGGATCGGGAACCGAGCCGGATCGCTCGGTGGGCCGCCAGACATGCACGGCGGTCATACCCGCGTGGTGGGGGCCCTCGACATCGGGTCCCCAGCTGTCCCCCACGAAGACGGTCTCGTGTGCGGTCACATCGAGTGCGCTGACGGCATGGGCGTAGATGGAGGGATGAGGCTTGCGGGCCCCTGCCCGGGCCGAGGTCACGGCCGAATCCACCAGGTCGAAAAGGCCAACTTGGATCAGAAAGGCATCGAGTTCCCATCCCCAGTTGGAGCACACGCCAATGGCCCAACCTGCCTCCCGCAGGGAGGCCAACGTGGCCGCTGCTTCGGGGTAGGCCACCATCGGTCCCTGGTCCGACGCACGCAACGCGTCGATGATCGAATCCTGATCATCAGGGGGGACCCCACAGCCACCGATGAGATGGCGCAGTCGGTGGCGCACCCAATCCTCATATCTCGCCTCGTCCACTGAATGGTCGAAGTGCTCCACCCCGTCGTAGCGGGCGAAGTACGCCTCGGCCACCTCGTCGGACAGGTCGTATCCATGGGCCGAGAGGACCGCGGCGTAGTTGGAGGCGTCGTGATCCTGCCAGTGCGCCAGCGTGCCGTAGAAGTCGAAGATCACGGCCCGAGCCATCACACCCAGTCTGGTTCATCGCCCGGTGGCGTTGGTCGCCCTGACGCGCGAGCCCGTCGGAAAGGGCGGTTGGCGGTCCTTTCCCGTCCACGTTCGAGACGCGGTGACGACCCGGCGGTCCGGCTGACCGAGGCGCGCCGACGATTCCGCCGCGACGTGCCGCCCCCAGAGTCGCCGCCCTGGACCCGGTGGCGTCCGTGGTCCGCGCCTCCTTGGTGGCCACGATCAGCGGGGCCTCTCTGTTCGGCGCGACGTTTCGCGCAGCACCACGGCTCATCTCCTCGGGAGGGTTCCGCTACCGGCAACGCTGATGAGACCTCTTGCGCCGCCCGACAACCAATGGTCGATCGTTTTGGTGAGCGTACCGCCGGGCACTCAGCTGGCACCCTTCAGGTTTGTACCCGGTGCGGTCTCGCGATTTGCCAAGGCCGATCCGTTGGACGCCCCGACGTGGAGCGGACGAGTCTGGAGCGAGTGAGATCCATTTCGGGTGGGGAGCGGCGCCGGACGAATGTGCCGGCGCATCGAGATGGCGTAGAGACTCATCGCCACCAGCGCGGCTTCGACGAAGAGAGCGGCCAAACCCAACATGCACGACCAGTTGGCAACGTCTTGGTGGTCGAGAGGGGTACTCAGCAGTCGGGTGAACACATAGCCCGCGATGGCCGCCATCCCGAGAAGGGCCACCGGCGCCCAGAGCCGGGTTTGGGACCGGCCTCCGATGACCAAGCGGGCGCCCACGACCACCGCGCCGGCGATCAACGAGAGGTAGGCCACGCCGAGCAGCGGCATGGCCTGCATCGTCGGTACCACCTGCACCAGGTGAATCACGACGATGCCCATCAGCGCCACGATGCCCGTCGAACGCAACACGGCCATGTTCGCCTTTATATCCAAGGGCTGGGCAAAAGTTTGCTCGCCGATTCCGCCCCGACTGGGCAGTGAGAAGCTCGACATCTGAATGTGTCCTTTCGTGGTTGTCCAGTGGGCCAGTCTCCGACGTTCGTCAACTCGACGAAGCCCGTTGTACATATCGAGGAGAGTTACACCGGTCCCCCGCGTCTGCAGGGCGCGCAAACTTCGACATTCCGTGTCGCACGCAATTTCTGGGTCGGTGATCGCGCACCAGCAGGTGCGAACACCGGCGGTGGCGCAATCTGTTCAGCCGATCGCGACCGCTGTCCGAGCGTTTCCCGCGGGCCCGCGGACGACATCCATCAATTCTTCGCCACTGATCGTCTCCTTTTCGAGGAGAAGGTCGATGACGGCATCGAGGGAGGCTCGACGCTCAGCCAGCATGGCGGCGGCCCGCTCTCCCGCTTCGGAGACGAGCCGGCTCACCTCCTCGTCGATGACCAGCTGAGTTCCCTCGGCGTAGGGTCGGTTCTCGAGTTGGTGACCGAGATATGCCGGTCCACCCGATCCGAAGCCGATCGGACCGAGCCGCGACGAGAACCCCCAGTCCCGGACCATCTTGGTGGCTAGCTCAGTGGCTCCGGCCAAGTCGTTGGCCGCCCCGGTCGATGCCTCGCCGAGGACGAGGAGCTCAGCGGCGCGGCCACCGAGGCGCACGGCCAGAGACTCGTTCAGGTAGCTCTCGGAATAGAGGTGTCGTTCATCCGTCGGAAGTTGTTGGGTGGCGCCGAGGGACTGCCCGGCGGGCAAGATCGTGACCTTGGTCACGGGATCTGCGTGTTCGGAGCACAACGCGACCAGGGCGTGGCCCGACTCGTGAATGGCGACGGCTCGCTTCTCCCCGGGAAGTAGAGCATTTGACGCTTGGCGAGGACCGAGCAGGATCCGATCCCGTGCCTCGTCGAGGTCGATGGCGGCGATCACGTCACGGCCGTGTCGCACGGCGACGATGGCTGCTTCGTTGATGAGGTTGGCAAGGTCGGCTCCCGAGAAGCCCGGGGTGCCCCGGGACACCGCCTTGAGATCGACGTCATGGGCCAGGTGCTTGCTCCGAGCGTGAGTGGTCAAGATCGCTGTCCGCTCGGTCTGGTTGGGAAGGGGGATCTCCACTTGGCGGTCGAAGCGTCCGGGGCGCAAGAGCGCTGGGTCGAGAATCTCCGGGCGATTGGTGGCCGCGATGACTACGACGCCCGACGTGGGATCGAAGCCATCCATCTCGGCCAGGAGCTGATTGAGTGTCTGTTCTCGCTCGTCGTTTGAGATGACCGCGCCCCCGCGTCGTTGGCCGATGGCATCGACCTCGTCGATGAAGATGATCGACGGCGCCCGCTTGCGAGCTTCGGCGAAGACCTCGCGGACTCGGGAGGCGCCGACTCCGACAAAGAGCTCTACGAAACTCGAACCGGTCAGCGCGAAGAATGGTACTTCGGCTTCGCCTGCCACGGCCCGGGCCAACAACGTCTTGCCCGTCCCCGGAGGGCCAACCATGAGCACCCCTCGAGGTCCGGTCGCACCGGCACCGGCATACTTGTCGGGATGCTTCAAGAAGTCGACGACTTCGGTCACCTCGCGCTTGGACGCCTCGTAGCCGGCGACATCGGAGAATCGAGTCGAAGGCCTCTCTTCGTCGTAGACCTTGGCCTTCGACGCTCCAATGCCCAGGATCCCGCCCTTCGCTTGTCGCGCCCCCTTACGGCCGATCCACACGACGACGGCCACCAACAGCAGCAGAGGCAGGAACGAAGCGATGACCCCTCCGATGCTGGTCTGCGACCCGATGCCGGTGATCGCCACGTGGTGCGTTTTGAGGAGGGTCGGGAGTTTCGGGTCCTGGAGGGCGGTCGGAATCTGACTCGAGTAGGCGGTCCCGTTGGTCAGGGTACCGGCCACCGCGCCGGCCGGGTCAATGGTGGCTGTCTTGACGTGGTTCGCCTGTACTTGGGAGAGGAACGTGGAATACCCATAGCTCCGCGTGGGGACGCGGCGAGCGCCCAGCGTGCGCACGAGCAGGAGGCCCGCCGCCACTCCGGCGAACGGCAGCCAGCGCCGCCGGCCAATTGGCGGAGGGGGTGCTGTCCCTCCTCGGCTATCCGGCGAGGTACCCGGAGGCGGTGCATTCGTACGATTGCTGGGCCAGATACTCATAGGGCGACGCCTCCTTGGACGGATTCGCGGCGGGCAACTCGAGCGAGACGAAGGTAGAGGAGCACCAGCCAGCCCACCGCACTGACCAGCCAGAAACTCACGAGTCGGTAGAGCAACACCGCGGCCAGCGCCAGCGGCGTCGGTACGCCGGTACTCACCAGACCGAGGCAGAGGGTCCCTTCGACCAACCCGATCCCGCCGGGAGTGATCCCCAGGCTCCCGACCGCGGTGGCCAACCCGTAGATGAGAAGCAGAGTTCGCCAAGGCACGGGCGCTCCGATGGCCAGGAGGCTGATCGCCAGTACTCCGGCGTCGGCCAACCAGTTGGTCATCCCCAGTCCGCCGACCTCGCTCCACTCCGATGGAGACAGGCGGAGCGATTCCAGACCCTTCAGCCACCTCCTGATCGCTTCGCTGGGATCGTCGATCGGGTGCAAAAGCAGACGTGCGATGCGTTGAACCATCCAGGTCGTTGGTCGCTCCAGGCCAAGAGGGAGGTTCGGTCGTCCGACGGCGGTGCGTAGCGAGGCTCCGACGGCCACAACCACGAGGCCGGCGCAGATGGCCAACCCCGCCACGAGCACGTTGCCGGAGAGTGCACCGCCCACCGCGAGGACCAGGATCGCCCCGACCGACGAGACGAGGCCACCCACCAGCAGAGCCCAACTGGCCAGGGACGTGTCGGCCCCTTGTTTCGTGAAGCGCCGGAAGGTGAAAGCCGTTCCCAATTCGGGTCCGGCCACGGGCACCGACACCGCGAGTGCGTTCGCCGCGTAGATGGTGGCCATCATCGGCCGACGGCCGATGCGCGTCCCGCCTGCTTTGAGGAGCAGGCTCTGCATCGAGGCAAAGGTGGCCATTGAGACTGCCTCGAGCATGAGAGCAACCGGGATCCATGACCAATGGGGATGGCCGAGCCGCCCGATGGATGACGTCAGAGCAGCTCGCTTGGTGACGACGAAGAACGCCACCACGGCCACAGTAACGGCGGTCAATCCGCTTCGAATGCCTCTTCGCAACAGCCGACGGTCCGCGCCCTGGGCGTCGCCACAGCTCCGTGTGGCTGGGACGGGAAGCGCTGTGTCGGTGATCGAGGCAATCGAATCAGACCTCGGCGCAGCGATCACCGTGAGTTGCCGGGCCATCAAGACAGTCGATCGGTCGTCGCTGTCTGACTCTCCGTTGGGGACCTCATCGAACGCTTCGGTCCGGGTCCGGATGGGCGACTCTCGGGGTCTACATTGAACCCCGCTGCTCACGGTCGACATGACCGCCACGCGGGGGTCCGGTCTCCTGGCCATGCCGGCCGGCTGGGCCGTCGATACCGGCCGGGCTCAGACCGCTGGCTGCAGCCACCGGCCCCCGCAGCCCATCCAGGCCCAAGGAGACGACAGGCGTCAGGCTGCGTTGTCGGGAGGGCCACGATGAGCGGTCCACGACAACGGTTACCCATCATTGCTCGACACGTTCCACGTAACGCCCCGTAGAGGAGGCAGCCACCTCAATACCCATAGCCGCCACCCGACGTCGCCGCCGGGGGCGTGGGTGTCGTCTTGGCTGAGCTGATCGTCTTGAGGCGCGGGGTGGCCACGAAGAAGTTCGACACGCCCTGGCCAGTGACGTGCCCCGGGAGGTCGCCGACGAAGGTGTAGAGAAAGTGGCCGTTAAAGGCGACCTGCTGGCCGTTGGGCTCCTTCAAAGCGGTCAGCGCGCCCTGGATTCCGGTGGCCGTGGGCTTGGCCGACAACAACGGCGGCCAGAGTCGCGCCAGTTCACCGCCGACTAACGATTTCTTGGCCGTATCCGCTCGGAAGTAGTACAGGGGCAGACCATTGACATTGACCAGGATCGATTCGCTCTTTCCGCCAACGGTTGCCGTCGCAGTGTGCAGAGTCGCCGACTTGGCGATGCCCTGAGCACGGACCGGCTTTTGCACGGCGGCGACCCTCGACGGATTCATTGTCGATCCCCCATGGGCCGAGGCGGGTGTGGCCGGTGTGGCTGCTCCGGCACCTGCACCGAGGGCCGACAGGGCCGAGAGGGCGATCGCTCCGCCAAAGATGGCTCCGAGATGGTGACGCATGATTGTTTCCTCCTACTCGTTTGTGACTCGTGACGACGGAATGTCGTCCTGGATGGTTCAAACCCAACTTTCAGTGGCTCCTCAAGAGCAGCCGTGTCCGATGACGGAGAAGTTCTGGACGATGCGGCGATCGCAACTTCTTGTCGGTGCTAGATAACGCTGAGGGTTACGGCGACCCAATACGGGAATGAGAGCTCGACTCGCCTGCCACACCATCGCCGTCCCTCATGAGAAAAGACCGGACGCGCTGATGGAAGCGTCGAGGCGGATCAGATCTCGCGGCCCAGCCGATTCGTCATCCCAACCGATTGAAACTGCGCGCGCAATTGACTCAACGCATGGGCCACACCCGATCGACGGAGCGGTGCCCCGCGCCGTCGGCGGCCGACCAACTCTTGGTGCGGCAAAGGTCCGGGGTTGTAACCCCCTGCGCTATCTCGATGTGAGCACCCTTGGTCTCTAGTGCTCCTGCACCGGCCCTCGGTTCCCAACTCCCCATTCAGGCCGAGGGGCCGGTGCCCTCTCTCCGTTCAGTGGGGGGCGCAGGCGACGTCATTCCGACTTGGCCGCAGCTCGCCTCCAGCCCGGTCGGGTGCAATATGCAGGGGAATCGAGGTGACGCCTCTCAGCCCACCGTCCTGCCCGGCCCGCGCACCCACCGCACTCTCGAACCCGGTGATCGGAGCCCTGTAACCCCTCCACCTATCTTAAGGTGAGATGTCTCCTGCTCTCCGGTCCTGCCCAACGAACGTCAGCTCACGATCCGCATCGGGCGATGCCGATATCGCCTACCTGCGGGTGGTTGACACCGACGGATACACCGACTGGGAGTCGGTGTATCGCGACAACATCGACCGCCTCTACCGCTTGATGTACGCGCGGGTAGGCAATCGTCCCGACGCCGAAGACCTCACGTCGGAGGTCTTTCGGACGGCCCTTGGACCTTTGCAACTTACGGCATCGAAGGGTGAGGTTCGGTCGTACTTGCTGGTCACGGCCCAGACCGTTCTGGCCTCGCATTGGCGCCGCACCTTGGGCCTGGCGATCACCACGATCGACCCCGAATCCGACCTCAATGCTCTCGTCGAACCGTCCGGTTTCAAAGATCCAACCGATGCGCCTCAGCGAGCGGCCAAGATCTTGGACACTCTTCCGGATCGCTACCGGCGCATCCTCGAGCTCCGATTCCTTGAGGCCTGCACGATCAAGGAGGCGGCCCAGGAAATGGGGGTCAGCGTGAGCAACGCCAAGGTCCTCCAGCATCGCGCTCTGCGTATGGCAGCGAAGGTCGGATCGGAGTTCGGACAATGACGGACCGCAAGCTTTCCGCCTTCGTTGATGCGCTGGTCGCCGGCCTTCGTCCTGGATCCTTCAAGGCCGAACCAGCTGACGCCGAAGTGGTCCGCACGGCCATCGCACTGCGCGCCGCTCGTCCTGGTGATGCCATCCCCGACGAAGCGTTCGTGTCCGACTTGCACCAAAAATTGTCTGATCAGGCGACTCCCACCCCTGCATCGAACGTCCGGCCGCTCAAAGTGCGCCGCGCCCGCGCCGCGCTGGTCGGCATTGCCGCCAGCGTGGCGCTGGTCGGAGGGACCGTCGTGGCCACCGACAGCTTCAATCACGCGGCGGTGACAACGGCTGTGGCGGTCCCCCGCGGGCCAGTCATTCGTACCGCATCGTTCGAGACGGCCGGCGGCAGTGTGTTGGGGCAGATCGTCGTCTATGGCGGGCATCCATCGTGGGTGTACATGAAGGTGGGCGTACCCGAGTCGAGTGGCACGATCAAGTGCAAGCTCCAGTTGAACACCGGATCAGTCGTGGCGGCCGGCACCATCGAGCTTCACCGCGGGTCAGGTGAGATGACCAAAACCATCGGGGTGGACATCAGCCGACTTCGGGGAGCGCAGCTCTTCAACTCCAGCGGCGCCGTCGTGGGTTCCGCCACCTTCGCCTGAGCTCCATACTGCGGTGTCTGCGTCATACTGCCTCACGCCGCAAGACGCGAGCGAGCGGCTTGCGGCGTCATCAACTTGCTTGGCGGCTCGGGCCGTCAGACGGCCCTCTGGTGTCGCGATTACGTAAGCGCACGCTCGATGCGGTGCGGTGAATTCGTCTCGCCGCTAGCCCTCTTTCAAGAGAACCGTGCGTCGTCTGTAACCCACTGTCGTATTACGCAGTGGTAGAGAACCTCGCATCCGTTCAAGTACATGGAGGCTTCCATGACGGTTCGAAAATCCACTACGCATCCTCCTCGGACGAGACAATCGGAGGTCGACCGTCGCGCCATCGGCGTCGCGTGCCATCTGCTGGTCGCCGGGATTTGGTTGGAGCGGCAGCTCGGAAACACGCCGAGGATCCTGATGGGCTGGGCCGTCGGTCGCAGTTCCTCGAGTCCGGCGACACCACTGTCTTGTGCCAGTTCTGGGCCGGGAACGCGAGCCATGAGCGAAGAAGCCGCCTCCGACCCCGCACCAACGGCCGTCAAGTCCTCATCTGATGTCCCGCGTAACCCGAGGATGACGCCCGACCGACCGATAGTCACACAAGAGAGTGGAAGGAAGTAGTGAACATGAACAGAAACAGCGCTTTCGGATTTGGATCCGGCAGAGTCACCGACTTGGTTCATGGGCGGCCGACGGCCACGTACGGGCGAGGTCGGGTCTGCGCCGCGTCGGGGTGTGGCACTCAGCTTTCCCTTTACAACCCCAAGTGCCGATGCTCGATCCACCATCACCTTCTCTAGGGAGTGAGCCTCCGACTGTGGCCTCGACGCCGCAGACCGCTTTAACCCTGGTCCGTGGACTCGTTGCAGCGCCCACACCACACCGGGGAGGTCGAAACAGGTAGATTTCGTAGCAGGGAATCTCTCGACGGAGTTTCGGCGTATCCCCTGTGCGTCGGCAAGCCCTCCGGATGGAATCGAAATTGAATGACATGAACGTACAGGGAAATGCCTTGGCGTCCGCCGGCTCCTCCTGAGCCCCCTTATGCCGCAACAACCGGTGATCAAATACCAGCGGGGGTACACATTCGGCCTGACTCCTCCCGAGTTGTGGGACGTGCTCGATCAGGTCGACCAGTACGAGCGCTGGTGGCCGTGGCTGCAGGAATTCCGCCTCGAAGGTGAGCCCCTGGGCGCCGCGTCCGTGTTGCACGCGGTGGTGGCCCCGCCCCTTCCCTACCGGATGAGACTGCAGGTCGAACTCACCCGGTGGGATCCACCCGTCGCCATTGACGCCGTCATCCACGGTGACATCGAAGGCGAGGCGCGCCTGAGAGTGGAGCCGATCAGTACTGGATCGCGGGTCGAGGTGGCCTGGACGCTCGAGATGATGCAGCGCCCGATGCGGCTGGCCAGCCGCTTCGCTCACCCTCTCTTTCAGTGGGGCCACGACCGGGTCGTCGAGGTGACCGTCTCCGGGTTTCGCCGACGTCTCGAGCCTGCCCCCTAACTGAGACGGGCAATTGCCACCGATGCGGCAACCAGCACGACGCCCCACGACAAGGCACCGAGCGCACGTTCGAGAGGGCCGAGCAGTAAGTCCTGGTCGATGGGCATCCACTTTCCATTCCCCAAGGCGATGCGGCCTTCGATCACGGTCGCCTGACGACGGATGAACCGTGCCGGGGTGCTCAGCCGGCGTTGCGCCAATGACAAAGCACAGGCCGCGACCGCGGCAATCACGGGGCTCAGCGCCAGACGACCGGTCTGGGCCACATAGCCAACGAGCACCGGGAAGGACCCCCAGGCGATGGCGAACCCGAGGTCGGTATGGACCAGTCCACCGAACAACTCCAGGTTGTAGGCGGCGACCAACAGGGGACCGAGCACCAGGAACGGAATCAGGGCCCATCCGACGCGCGACAATCCGGCGATGCCCAGGGCGACCGCCCCGGCCAAGCCGGCGACGGTCAACGCAATCAGCGCCGCTCTGGGAATGTGGGTGCCCAAGGGGCGCCCGTGCAACTCGTCCAGTGCATGAGCCGCAAACCCTACGGCGAACAGGAACGCCAACAATGTGGCCACCAGCCGGGAAAGCTGGACGTGAGGTGCCAGAGAGGCGCCAATCACCACATAGGCCAGGTGCCATGCGGTGTAGGGGGGGTGCAGCAGAGTCCACCAATCCCTCCATCCGCCGGGGCGAGCGGCATAGAAGGCAGGCCGGTGCTCGGTGCCGGTCTCGACCTGTGGTGCCAATGGCGGCGAATCCCCAGACTCAGCGGCCCGGTCGTCGGAGTCCGGCTGATCATGCACTGCTTCGGGTTCCCCACATCACCAGACCGCCACCAAGGCTCATGACGCGCACACCGATGTTCTCGAATCCGGCTCTGTGCCAGGCCTCCACGGTCCATGCGACCGGATACTTCCGGTAGTGCTCGGAGATGTTGGGGCCGAGGAACCGGCCCACGTTGAACCACTCTCTCCCTCCGGTGAGCCATCCGCCTGCGGGCAGGAGTAGGCGGGTGTACAGATGCCACCAAAATTGCCAAAAACGGCTCGGCGGGGCGAGGAACTCCAGGCTGGCCACGGCGCCGCCGGGCTTCACCACCCGAGCCAGCTCACAGAGCGTGGCCTGGGGATCGTCGACGTAACGCAGCAGGTACGTAAAGGTCAGCGCGTCGAAGGAGCCGTCGGGGAAGGGCAGCTGCTCGGCTCGGCCGGCAACGAGTTGGATACGACTGCTCATGGCGGCATCGGCGACGTTGCGGTGCCCTTGAGCCAGCATCGCTTGCGTCAGATCGACGCCGACAATATCGGCTGACGTTCGAGAAGCCAGCTGCAAGGCGACCCCGGCTGTCCCTGAGGCAACGTCGAGCACCTGGCCGGGTGAGGAGGGCACGATCCGGTCGATCATGGCCCGTCGCCATCGCCCGTTTTGACCCATGGAGAGGACCTCGGCCAACCGGTCGTAGCGCCGTGGGAGAGACGTGAACAAATGTTGCGCAAATTCGTTCCGATCACCGGAAATGGTCGTCAACGGGTCTCCTACTCTTGGGATGAAAAGATCTCATTGTAAGTCCGGACACCGAGGAAGGAGCAGGGTGGGAGCGACGCGCTTTGACGTCCTGGTGATCGGCAGCGGTCCGGCGGGCAGCATTGCTGCTCTCGTGCTGGCCCGCAGCGGTGCTCGGGTGGCCCTGGTCGACAAGGCCACGTTCCCTCGCGACAAGGCGTGCGGCGACCTGGTCGGTCCCCGCGGTCTTCAGGTGCTGACCGAGCTGGGGCTCCCACTGCCGTCAGGCGCCGAGGTCGGCGATATGTGGGTCGTCGGTCCGACCGGTCGAAAGGTGCGGCTGCCCAGCGCGGAAGGACTGACGTACCCGGGGCACGGCACGTCAGTGGCCAGGACGGTCTTCGACGCCGCGCTCCATCAGGCGGCGATCGAGGCCGGAGCCATACCCATCGTCGGACGGGCAGACGAGCCCTTGGAAGAAGCAGGAGAAATCGACGGATTCCAGTTGAGCACCGGAGAAGAGCTGCGCGCCGACTTCGTCATTGGAGCCGACGGGGCCACCAGTCGTGTTGCTTCGGCCGCAGACCTGGTTGATACCGACAGAGTCCTCTGGGGGTTCGCCGTTCGCACGTACCTGCCGCGGCCGGTGGATCTCCCCTCCATCGTATTGTGGGAGCCGACACCATGGCACGCGTTTCCCGGCTACGGGTGGGTGTTCCCCGGTGCGGAAGACGGAGCAAACATTGGCCTCGGTCTGGGGACGCTGTCTGATCGCAAGGCCGGCGCGGGCGCGCTGAGGGCGCTACCGAATTTCCTCGAATACCTGCAAGGGCGCGGTCTACTCACCGATTCGCAGGCGTCGACCCCGGCGCGCCGACTCGGTGGTTGGCTGAAGATGGGAATGGTCGGCACGAATCCGGCACGGGGCCGAGTGCTGCTCGTCGGCGACGCCGCCGGCCTCGTCAACCCGCTCCAAGGTGAGGGGATCGCCCAAGCCATGGGCAGTGGACGCTCAGCTGCTGAGGCCGTGCTGGGCGAACCCGGGCATGCGGCCGAGCGTTATCGAGCCGCCCTCGCCGCCGCGCACCTTCCCTATCATCGGATCACCGCCGCCGCCCAGGCTGCGCTGGTGGGTCGGCCCCGGGCCGTCGCGGCCGTGGCCCGTTTGCTCACCACGGTCGCTGGCGGCGACGCTCCAGCCGGGGGATGGGCCATCTTTTGGAACGAGTTGCTCGATGGTGCCCCGCTCAGCCGCCACCGCTCGATCGCAACGGCCATCACCCGGTTGAGCGGGTCGATGACCTCGCATACCGCCACCTCTCGGTGGTTCGCGGACACGCTGCCGCCACCGTCTTCCGGATCCCTTGCGCCTTCTCATCGTCCGTGAGAGACCGGCACACTCCGCAAGGCATCTGGTGCTCACCAGGTGCTGCCTCGTGAGTTGTTGACTCCCGTCCGGCTTGGGCTGCACTCCCCAGACACCACGCCCTTGGCGGACACGATCCTCGACAGAGTTTGCCCGCTCGGAGGACCGGACATCTACCGCTGATCGCCGGCGTCCCAGCCTCGACGGATGTGTGAGTATTTTGCCATGTCCGAACCGACGAGGGACTTTGTGCATATGTGGGAATGGTTTGCCCTCCATTGCCACAACTATTCGCCGCTCTATGAACGCCTCTCGATCGCGGTGGCCGGCGACCCCGAACTTCTCGGCTGGGTGCAGTCCGCTCCGCCTTCGGCTCACCTACCTCCGGCCTTGCTGGCGGCGGTCCATTACCTACTGCTCGATGATCCGGACGATCCCCTGGCTGCCATCTACTCGGGGCGATCGGCTGCGGATCCGGCACCGCTGTTTCTGCAGCTCTGCCGGGACCGCCGGGAAGAAGTGATGGCGCTGCTGTCCACGCGTCATATACAGACGAATGACTGCGGCCGCAGCGCATTGATCGGTCCGGGCCTCACCTGGTTGGCCTCCCGGCTCAGTGAACCGATGGCGTTGACGGATGTGGGGGCAAGCGCCGGACTGAACCTCTTGTGCGATCGCTACCGGATTGACTACGGCGCGGCAGGGGCGACGGGCCCGCCACATTCCCCCGTCCAGATCACATGCCGAGTGGCCGGTGGCCACCCCCCGATTGCTCCGGCGCTTCCCCCTCTCCGGTCCCGGATCGGGATCGATCGCTCTCCGATCGACCTCGCCCATCCAGACGATGCTCGTTGGCTGTTGGCCTGTGTATGGCCCGACACGGGCCGACTCGAACGCACCGCCGCGTCCATCCACCTGGCCCAACAGGATCCCCCGCTGGTACTCGCCGGGGACGCCATCGCCGCCCTCCCGCGCGTTCTCGGTGACCTCCCGTTCGGCGTCGCCGCCGTCATCGTGACGACATGGGCCTTCGCCTACTTCAGTCTCGAAGCTCGGCAGCGCTTCGTCGAACTGTTGGAGACTGAATCCCGGACGCGGACCATCGCCTGGTTGAGCGCTGAAGGCGTGGGGACGGTGGCCGCGTTTGCCGAGCAGCCCGTGCCTGACCGTGACGCCGGGGCCGATCTTCTCGGTGCGGCGGTCTTCGAAGGCGGTGTGGCCCGATGGGAGTTGCTCGGCATCGTGCACGAGCACGGCGCGTGGATCGACTGGCGAGGTCCAGCGTGAGAGGAGGGCAACCGGTAGCTTGACGCGGTGCGCATCGGTCTTGTGATACTCCCCACCGACCGCTGGAAGGACGCACGCCGGCAGTGGGAGTGGGCCGATGGCGTCGGCTTCGCAACCGCATGGACCTATGACCACATCCGCTGGGGCGGGATGCCCGACGGCCCGTGGCTGGCGGCGATCCCCGTTCTGGCTGCGGCGGCGGCGGTCACCAAGCGGATCCGACTGGGCACCTTGGTGGCCACCCCCAATTTTCGACATCCGGTGGTGTTGGCCCGAGACGTCATCGCGCTCGATGACCTGAGCAATGGCCGCTTCGACCTGGGCGTCGGCCCCGGCACTGAGGGACCCGACGCTCAGGCCCTGGGGCAGGACCCTTGGTCGTTGGCCGAGAGGATGGACCGCTACGGCGAATTCGTCCAGACGCTGCGACAAGTGCTCGACGGCGACGCCGCTACTCGCACCACCATTTCTGGTCGGCACTATGCGGCGACGAACGCTCCAAGTACGCCGGGAACCGTGCAGACCCCATTTCCGCTGACGATTGCCGCCGGCGGTCCGCGCGGACTCAGCCTGGCCGCCTCCTCTGGTCAGCAGTGGGTCACCATCGGGCCGGGCTCGGGTGAACCGCGAGCACCCGCCGACATCGTCGACGCCGTCCGCAGGCAACGCTCGCAACTCGTTCAGGCGTGCGCCACGGTGGACCGGGATCCGGACAGCCTGGGCAAGGTGGTGCTGTGGACGCCCACCAATCCGGTCATCACGTCACTCGACCAATTCGAAGCGCTGGCCGCTCCCTACGCGGAGATGGGAATCGACCAGCTGGTCCTGCACCACCCGGCACAGACCGGCCCCTACGGCGGGGCCGTCCCCGTCTTTGAGCACATTGCGGAGCGATCTGCGGCAACCGGCTATTGAGCCGGCCTGGGCCTTCAGCGTTGTTGGAGAATTCCCCGGACGTACGCCGCCTGACCCGCGTGCTGCAGGTCGTCGGCGATCACGCTCATCAGACGCACCCTCACGGTCACGGGAGGATCCCACGTGCGATCCACCACTCGAGACAGGTCTTCGTCGGCCAGGGTGCGCACGTACTCCAGCGTCTTGTCGTGGACGTCCTCGAAGTAGCCCAGCAGCGAGAGGTCCTCAGCGGTGACCATCGCCACATGCTCGGGGCCGTGCCCATATCCGGTATCTGATACCTCGAGGGACAGGGCGAACCGGTCGGCCCAGCCGTTCGCCGTCCACACCTGTTCGCGGCCGTCGAGCCCGGCGACGTGATCATCCTGGATCCGGGTCAAGTGCCACACCAACCAGGCGATGGAGTTCGAGTTGTCCTCGGGGCGAAACGCCAGCTCCTCACGCGAGAGCCCGTTCACCGCAGGGTACACGGCATCGCGGATCCGCTCGAAGGCATCGACCAGGAGTTCCGTGCTCGTCATTGCTTCCATCCTCCGTGCGGGCTCGACCTCACTCATTCAGCCGATTGGGCAGGTGCATCGAACCAGCGGATGATAGCGAAAAGTGGTGGATCTTCTGCATTCCCCGCGAGGGTCCCGGCCGAGCACTCGGTCCCAGCAAACAAGACCGCCCATCGGTCACGGCCACATGGCCCTGGTTGCACGTGATGCGAGCGGGACCCGGTCACCCCGCGCGTGCGATCAGGGCCTTCTCCAGGATCCTCTTCTGTCCCGGCGGTTCGACCCGCCCCACCACGATGTTGTCGCTGCCGACCCACGTCGCCGCTTCTGTCAATGCCGCAGCCACGTGCTGCGTCGCACCGCGCGAGGTCAACGTGACCTGTTTGGCCACCAACGTCTTCCCGTCCCGACCGGGATCGACCAGACCGACCATCTTCGTGCCGGCCAGGACCGGCATGGCGAAGTACCCGAAGAGTCGCTTGGCGCGGGGTGTGTAGGCCTCGAGCCGGTGGCGGAACCCGAAGAGACGCTCGGTACGGGGCCGATCCCAGATCAGCGAATCGAACGGGGAGAGCAACAGGCGGCGACCCCGCAGTCGGCGACCCAACACCTCCAGGGCGGCGGGATCGGCATAGGCCGGCTTCGTCCAACCCTCGACCTGCACCGGCACGAGACCGGCGGCCTCGAGCACGCGAGGCACCTGATTGGCCGGCACCCCGTGGTACACGGCCAGATCGGCCACGGTGGCCACGCCGAGCGACCGTCCAGCGGAACGCACCAGCCGGGTGACGCATTCCTCGTCGCTCAATTCGTCCCGTCGCATCTCGTCGGGAATGGCCCGCTCGACCAGGTCGTAGACGCGCTGAAACCCCCGGCGCTGGCGGCAGACCAGGTCGCCGACGTCCAGCAACCGTTCCGCGGCGATCTTCACTTCGGACCAGTCCCACCACGGGCCTCCCCTCTTGGCTCCGCCCAATTCCTTGGCCGTGAGAGGTCCCTCAGCGCGAAGGCGGGCCATGACCTCGCCACAGGTCTTTGTCTCGTCTTGCAGGGAGTGCCATCGTCTCCCCTTGGCCCGGCGGGCCCGGCGCTTGAAGGCGTAGGAGGGCCACTCCTCGAGCGGCAAGAGGCAGGCGGCGTGGGACCAGTACTCGAAGGTGGTGCTCGTGGGACCCCAATAGGACGCCTCGATCCGATCTCGGTCGATCGGGCCGTGCCGGGCATAGGCGACGAGCTCGTGCGACCGGGCCAGAACGGAAATCGTGTCGAGTTGGACGGCGCCCAGCCGGCGCACGGTGGCCGCCGGGCCGCCGGTCGGCCGGGGGCCCAAGAGGGCCTGGGCGACGAGGGCGACCCGCCTGGCCTCCTGCGCGCTGAGCGTTGTCGATGGGGCAGACATGGTGCCCGCGGGTCGGATCAGTCCAACAGGGCGGCAGCTACCGCGTCCTCCAGGGAGCGGTCGTTCGACCACATCACCTGCTGCTGCTTGGCCCGGCGGAAGTACAGCTGAATATCGAAGTCGAGGGTGAAGCCGACACCGCCGAAGATCTGCTGGGCCATGGCGGTGATGTCGCGGAACGTACGGCAGGCGAACAACTTGGACATCGGAGCCAGGGAACGCAGCGACCGTCCGCTGGCTCCGGCCCAGGCCGCTTCGTGCACCAGCTGCTCGGCCCCGTCCAGGGCGGTCACCGCATCGGCCAGGTTGTGGGCCAAGGCCTGGAACGCGCCGAGCGGCTTGTCGAATTGTTGGCGGTCCTTGGCGTACTGGGTGGTGATCTCCAGGGCGTAGCGGGCGCCACCCACTGCCTGGGCGGCCAAAAGCACCAGCGCGGGCTCGAGGACGTCCTGCCACGTGGCCCATCCTGTGCCGGCGGCGCCGATCCGGTCCGGGCCGGAGAGGGCGACGTCGTCGAATGTCACCTCGTACTGCGTGTCCGACGCGATGGTGAACTGCTGGCGCAGGGTCACCCCGACGGCCGTCGGATCGACCAGGAAGAGGTCGATGGCCTCGGCGTCATCACCCGTGCGGGCCAGCACCACGAGCCGGTCGGCTGCCGCGGCGAAGGCCACGTGCCGCTTCGTCCCGCTCAGACGGAACCCGCCCTCGCCGTCGGGTTCGGCCCGGGCCTCGATACCCCGAGGTGAGTACCCGCTCTCCGGTTCGAGCCAGGCCGGAGTGAAGATGGCCTCCCCCGAGGCAAGGCCATCCAACCATTGCGTCTTCAGTGTTTGGCTGGCCGACCGGGTCAGCACCCCACCGGAGAGGACGGCGCTGACGAAGTGCGGGATCGGGGCCAGGGCGCGTCCGAACTCCTGGTACAGGGCGACACCTTCGACCAGCGTCATGCCCGAACCGCCGTGTTCGGGTGGGAGCAGCAGGCCGATGAGATCGAGCTCTCCGAGCTGGGTCCACAACGAGAGCGGGTAGCCCGTCGGGTTGTCCTCCATATCGCGGACGACGTCGAGCGGGCAGTGCCGCTGCAGCACGTCGCGCGTCGTCTGGCGCAGCATCTCCTGCTCGGGACTGAAGTCAAGGTCCAACATGCCAACTACCTCCGGATGGGCGATCGATCGGAATGGGTGTTCACGCGCTGACCGGCGAGGGCTGCCACTGGTCACCGCGGCGGGCCCACGGGTTGTCGTCGGTCCGACGCGGCAGCGCGATGCGAGCGGCGCACGTCGTCTTGGTGTCACCGTCGACGGATAGGGTCACGGCCACAGAGGCGAAACCGCATCCGGACGCGTCGACGTCGGTCCCCTCGACGATGCCATTGAGTGCCATAGTGTCCCCCGGGAAGACCGAACCCAACATCCGGAAGGTGACCCGCCCCAATCGTCCGTACGGGCCGGTCCAGTCGGTGAGGTAGCGCTCGAACCAGGCTGCCTGGTTGGGCGTGTTCAAGAAGATGTCCTGGGTCCCGTTGCGGTTGACGGCGAAATCGTGATCGTGGTGCATGGGACGCCAGTCCCGCGCCGCCAGGGCGCCGAGCACCACGGTGGTGGCGCTGACGTCGTAGCGGAGTTCGGGCAGGGTGTCGCCCGGGTGCACATCGTCGAAGAGAAGGGTCGGTGCGATGGTCGCCATCAGCGGCCCGATCCGTCAGTCGTGCGGCGGTAGCCGAAGCCGGTGTAGGACTCGACGGCCACCAGGTCTCCGTCTTGATTGGCGTAGACCACATCGATCACCCAGAACCGACCGGTGCCCAGCTTGGTCGTCTTGTCGTCGCTGATGGACCGCAGGACCTGATGGGTGTGCAGCACATCGCCCAGGCGCACCGGGGTGTGGAATTCGATCGAGTTGTCGCTCATCACAGCCTCGGGCAGGCCGAAGAGTGCCTTGAGGTCGAAGTGCACCTGCAGCGGCAGTGCCACCTCGGTCCTCCCGGGAGCCCAACTGTGCGGGCGGAACCACACCGAGACCATGGTGGGCGGGGCGATGGGCCCGCCCGTCAGGGCCTGAGCCACCTCGTCGTCCCAGTAGAGCGGATTGCCGTTCTCCACCGAGGCGCAGGTGGTCCAGATATACCCGCGCTCGACCGGGAATTCGCTGATCTCGGGGTACTGCTCCACCCCCACCATCTCCAGCGCCCGCGCCAACAGATCGGCGTCGGTCATGCCACGACCCGGTGGGACATCCAGCGCGCGATGGTCTCGACCGGAACGCCTGCCTCCTTCAAGAGGTGCTCGGTCTGGGTTTCGGTCGGATCGGGCAGCGACACCGCTCCCTCGGGCCGATCCATGCCGGCGAGCAGCGGGGCCAGCTGGCGCAGGGAGCCCTTGGTCGGGTGGGTCGCCCGGGTGAACACGCCGCGCGCGGCGAACTGGGGGTCGTCGGCGACGTCGGCGACGTCGAGCACGGGAGCGACGCAGGCGTCAGCCTCCCCGAGCAGGGCCATCCACTCATCCCGGTTCCGGGCGGCGAAGGCTGCGGCGAAGGCAGCCCGGATGGCGGGCTGGGCCGCGTCGTTCAACTGATCCCCCGCCAGGTCGGGGCAGCCGAGAGCCTGGCAGAGGTTGGCAAAGAACTTCGCCTCGATGGCGCCCACGGCCACCCATTTGCCGTCGCGGGTCTCGTACGTGCCATAGCAGGCGAAGCGGCCAGAAAGAACGTCGTGACCCGGCTCCGGAGCGGTGCCGAGAGCCAGGTGCTCGTCAATCGGGAGCGCCATGAGGGAGAGGACACCCTCGGCCACCGAGACGTCGAGGTAGGTGCCGGCGCCGGACGCGGACCGACGTACCAACGCGGCCGTGATGGCCAGGGCGGCCTGCATGCCTCCGGCGGCGGCGTCGGCGATGGTGGCGCCGGGGATGGGTGGTGCACCATCGACACCCGGAGTACTCATGGCCAAGAACCCGCCCACGGCCAGGTAGTTGATGTCGTGGCCAGCCCGGTTGGCGTACGGCCCGTTCTGGCCGTAGCCGCTGGTCGAGCAGTAGATGATGCCCGGATTGCGCGCGCTCACCGCGCCGTACCCGATGCCCAGGCGATCGACCACACCGGGCCGGAAACTCTCGATCACCACATCGGCGTCGTCGGCCAGGGCTAAAAAGGCGTCCCGGCCGCCGTCATCCTTCAGGTCGACCATGACCCGGCGCATGCCGCGGTGACCGCTGTAGGCGAAAAACCACGGATCATCGCTCGGGGTCTCCGTTGAGGGCACCGCACCCATCTTGATCACCAGCGCGCCGTAGTCGGCCAGCAGGCGCGTGCAACGGGCGGCCGGTCCAACCGACGAAAAATCGAGGACGGTGACCCCTTGCAGCGGTCCGGTGGGTGACGTGGCCGTGACCAAGAAATCAGAAATTCTTGGGAAGACCGAGCTTGCGCCGGGCGATGATGTTCTTCTGGATCTCCGACGCCCCGCCGCCGATGGTGTCGATCACCGTGTAGCGGTAGGTGGACTCGGAACGCCCGGCCATCGGCCCCCCTTCCGTCTTGACCCGCAACTGACTTCCCGGACCGGCGATGTCCATGGCCGCATTGGCCAGGCGCTTGGAGAGCTCGGTGGCGAACAGCTTGTACTCGGAGGCCTCGGTCGTCGGGGCGGCGCCTCCCTTGCCCGACTCGAAGACGAATTTCAGGCCCATGACCCGTGCCACCTCGAGTTCGGTCGCCAGCTGGGCCAGTCGTTGCCGGATGATCGGGTCGTCCTTCAGGGCCACGCCGTCACGCACCGTCATGCGCACGTACTCGGTCAAGAGCTCGAAGCGCTGGTTGATGGGAGAGAAGGTGAACATGGTGAAGCGCTCGAGGTCCAACGCTTCGGAGATGTACTGAAAGCCCCGGTTCAGCTCTCCCACCACGTAATCGTCCGGCACGAAGACGTCGTTCAGAAAGACCTCGTTGGTGCGCTCGTCTCCCATGGTCCAGATGGCGTTGACGGTGATGCTGGGCTGATCGATGGGGACGAGGAACAGGGTGATGCCGGCGTGTTTGGCCGCGGTCGGATCGGTGCGGGCCCCGACCCAGTACCACTCGGCGAAGTGGGCCGAGGTGGTCCAGGTCTTCTGGCCGTTGAGTATCCAGCCCCCGTCGGCTTTGGTCGCCTTGAGTTGCATCGAGGCGGCGTCCGAGCCCGCGTTGGGCTCGGAGTACCCGACGGCGAACTCGACCTCGTTGCGCAGGATCTTCGGCAGGAACTCGGCCTTCATGCGCTCGTTGCCATGTCGAATGATGGTCTTGCCGATGATGCCGACGCCCTTGCCGATCTGCGGACCGCCACGACCGGCCAGCTGCTCATTGAGGAGGTACTCGTAGACGCCTTCGCCCTCCTTACCCCCGTACTCGGCCGGCCAGGTCATACCCAGCCATCCCTGAGCTCCCAATGACGCCATGAAGGCCCGGCGCCTAGGGGTGTCGACGATCTGCGCCATGTTCTCCCGGGTCACGTCGAAGACTTCGGGATCATCGTTGGCGTCGAGGAACGTCTCCACCTCCTTGACGAACGCGAGCTGTTCGTCGGAGAACTCAAAATCCATGCTGGGACGACCTCCAGGGCCGGAAGGCGGCGCCAGGGAATCCCGGTCGCACACGAATCTGACTACCCGTCAGCTTACCCGGTGTGGTGTGGTCCGGCCTGAGCGAGTCTGGGTGCCGGAAAGGTCGCAGGTGCCGTTTCGCCACGCTCCCGAGCTGGCGGGTGGCCGCCTTTATTTCGTGTTAGACCCGGTGACACCTGGGTATTCAATTGGTGCCAGGGCTCGCAGACGGTGTGGTGGTGCCCGGACCGTGCGGCAACCTGATCCAGAGACCGGCGCCCAACCGCCCTGTTTCTGCCGGGTGACGGCGAGGCGGCGGCGAATGGAAGGGGCTGGATCTTGGCACTATGGCCGAGGGTTTTCGTCGGTTGTGCCGCACTTGTCATCTTGGGCGGCGGCGTCAGCGCCGTCGCGTTGAGAACGATGACGCCGACGACGCCGGCTCCACCTCCGATCGTTCAGACCGGCGTTGCGTTACCTTTCAACGTGTTCAGTGACACCGTGCTGCCGGACGTTGTCCCCGCAACGTGCGAATTGAGTTCGAACGGGTCATCGGTGGTCGCCAAGGGCACCTTCGACGCTGCTGGGAAGGTCCCGCCTAACCCCAATGGCAACGGGCTGTACTCGCTGGAGGTCGGCGTCCTCGATGCTCAACAAACCCATTTTGACAAGAACTCCGTGCAGGTCTCCACGGCGGAGATCGCGGGACACGAAAAGTGGCAACTGTCCGTGGGTCTCAGCTCCGGCTACACCGCAGGTGCGTGCTACGTGGGGCTTTACGATCCGTCTTGAGCGGCTTCGGTGTCCTGCAGCCCGGTTGACTCGAGGTCGAGCGTCGCCTGGCGCATCCGCTCGAGCGCATCGTTTGTGCAATAGCAGCACTATTTTTCCAGTGCGGATTTGCTGGTTCGGACGTACATTTCAGTGTGCTGTCGGGTGCGGACGAGGATGTGGGCCGAGCCATCGTCGCCAACCTCGCTTGGGGAACTGCCCGCGAGGCTCTCGGTCACGCCGATGAATTTGCCAGAATGTATCCATCTGAGCTTTCTCTGGCGCGAGCAGATGCCGCGCGGGCTGAAGTGGGCAGAACACGTGAAGTCCTCAATGACGCTTTGGCGGGGATCGGCATGGGCCGATTTCTCTCCGACGACGAGTGGTTCTTCCCTGTGGGGACACCACTCGCTCGACGGGTTCGCCACTCTCTGGAGCGGGTGACGGATGCCTTCCCCGAGTTGTTCAATTTGGATGTCGTGCTCTCACGACGCAAACGCAGACAGGTCAACTGACTCTTCGAGGTCACGTCGAAAGTGCTCGTGATCGCTCCGTTGACCGCTCTACACCGCCGTCAGCCGGCATCATCGACTTGCCCGGATCGCTATTGGCCAGCGAAGAACCGAGCCTGAGCCTCACGATCGCTCGAGATGTCCCAGAGGTCGTGCACCCGACCATTGCTGTCGAAGGCAAGGAGATGCACCGAATCGAGGTCGAGTGTGGCTCCATCGGGACGACTCGCCGTCTCTCGGAGCAGAACCACACCATGGTGGTCGTCAGCGAAGATCCTTGTGATGTGGAAGCGCTGCGTGCCGGCGGTCAACCGGTAATCGCTCACCAGGGCCGATTTGATGTTGTCGATCCCCATCGGGGCGCCGCCGAGCGGGCCCCGTCGATTGAAATGGATGACCCCTGCGGGCGCCAGGTATTTCAAGGCCGCGGTCAGATCGCCCGCGGCCAGGGCTGCGTACGAGTCGCGGATTCTTTGCACATTCGGGTGCTCGGCCATGGCTGCGTTTATGGTAGGCGGGAACGCGAACTCCGGGGCGGAACGGCGGATCAGAGCCGGGAGCGGTCGACCAATCGAGGGTCAGACTCATCCGATGATGCCGTCGACAAGAGTCTTCTGCCTGAGCAGGGTCGAAGAATCTGACTCCTCGTCCGACGAGACGAGGAGCGGCCTCGCAATCGGCGAGTGCCGTGGCTCAGACTGCGTCTGGGCTATGAGCTCCCCTCGAATGTGCTGCAGGCCCAGGGCCAGCGCGACCAGGGCGGCCACGATGCTGGCCACCCCGGCGCACAGCAGTGCGCCCCGGACGCCGAACAGCGCCACCAGAGGTGCGGCCGCCGCCATTCCGATGGACACCGCCCCCATGGTCATGGCGGTGAACACGGCGCAGGCCCGGCCGGCGATGTGCTCGGGCGCCCGCTGGAGGAGGAGTGTCCGGGCCCCCACCATCTGGACGCCGTCGCCGATGCCACCGATGCCATAGGCGGCAATGGCCATCCACATGGTCGGGGACAGCGCGCCGGCGGACACGCCCAAGCCCAGGACGACCAGACCGATCACGATGGCCGGGCTGAGCGCTCGCGCCGAGAGTCGCCCGGCGATCACGGTGCCCAATGTCATGCCGCCCGTCCAGGCGGTGATGAGCAGGGCGTACCCAGTGGTTCCACCGTGCAGCACCTTTTCGGCCAGAAAGAGCTCGACCACCATGGTCACGCCCAAAAATCCGATCATGGTCGAGACCACCAGCACCAGCAGACCCATCGGGCGGTCCCGCCGGAGATAGCGCAGGCCCGCGGCCATGCCGTCGTCGGCACCGTGCGGGGCGATCGATTGGGTACGTCGCAAGCCCAACGTGAGGACACCGATGGAGAAGACAACGGATGCTCCCGCATCGAGCAGGAGCGCGGTCGAGGTACCTCCGATGCTGCCGACCACGCCGGCCAACAACGGCCCCAGGGCGGTGCCTCCCATGGCGGCACCCTGGAGTCGGCTGGTGGCGCGCACCAACGACACTTCGCCGGCCAACTGGGGGATCGCGGCCGTCAGGCCGGGCTGCAGCACACTGTCGGCAATGCCGAAACAGAGGACCAACATGATGGTGGAGCTGAGCGAGTGGGCATAGGCCAGGCCGCCCAACGACGCCGCCACCACCAAGCTGGCCACAGAAAGCACCCGGGCCATGGGCAGGCGATCGAGCAGGAGGCCCGAGACCGGCGCCAGCAGGACGACGGGGAGGCCACCGGCCAGGAGCACCATCGTGACGGCCAGCGTGGAATGGGTCTCCTGGTAGACCCGCAGGGACAGTGCCACGTAGGCCAGCCCATTCCCCGCCGCCGTCATGACCTGGAGGGCCGTGGCCCGCCTCAGCGAGCGGCCCGGCCTGACCGAGCGATCGCCGGTCCGGGTGCCGGTCGGGGCGCGCTCATCGATGACCCCGTCGGGGGTCGGGCTGGAGCGCTGGGGGGGTGTGGGATCGTTCGTCATCGCGGTCGTTTCAGGTGCGGGTGCGGCAGGTATCGAATTCGGTTCTTCGGGGCCGGCCGGGCGAAGAACCGCGGGCAGCGTGAAGGGGGGTGTTGCGGATGCTTGGAGGACCGGAGTGCATCGCCAGAGGCCGCACCGCGCCGGCGGCGCGGGACCTCTTCAATGGCGGGACTCAGCGGAACATGCCAACAGGCTACACCGAACAGGGCCCTGAGTCATCGCGATTCGACAAAAGTCGAGAACGCTGTCGCCGGCGGGAGGTGATCGACTAGCGCTCCATCTGGTGCAGGTGGGTCGGACCTTCCCCGACCTCACGTTGGAACTCGTCTCTACGCGGCCTCCCGATTCATTCGGAGCCGCACGTCTCGGGCGTACTCAGTCACCCCACACCAGCGAGGCCGCCTGCTGGGGAGTGGTCAGGCCTTTGAGGGACACCTCACGATGGTGGCCGAAGCGGAACTCACCCGACCGGACCACCAGTTGTTCGGACAGTGACGACACCACGATCTCTCCCGGCTCGGCCACGTCCGCCAGGCGGCTCGCCACAATGACCGTGTGTCCCAAGAAGTCATCGTCTTCCTCGAGGGCCTCCCCGGTGTGCACGCCAATGTGGACCTCAATGGGGCGTTCCGGGTGGAATAACGAATAGTCGTGGAAAGCACGTTGCATCTCGGCCGCGCACCGCAACGCCCGTGCCACGCCGCCGAAGGCCATCATGAAACCGTCGCCCTGCACCTTCACCTCCCGGCCGCCGTGCCGCTGCACCTGGTCGCGCACGATCCGGTGGTGCTCCTGCAACATCTCACGGGAGACCCGATCGCCCATCGCCTCGGTCATGCCCGCGTAGTTGACCATGTCACTGAAGACGATGGTGACCGTCTCCTCGCCCGACGGCGGCGAATACGGAGGGGCGGGAGCGGGAGCCCCTTGACCCCGGATCTGTCGGCGAATATCGCGCCCGAGAGCAGCAAGATCGATGGGGTCCGAGGAGGCGCCGGCCAGGCTGGGCGGAACGGCTTCAGGTCCGAGCACGCCTTGCGCGGCCGCCCGCGCGATCTCCCGACCCGAGCGGCTCGACCGGCTCCGGATGTTAATGCCACCCATGACCGCGTAGCCGCGGACTCTGATCCTCGGCGAACCGGGGACGATGGGCACATCGCGTACCCTCAGGTTTCGTCCGCCCATGAAAGAGAACCCTTCGAGCTGGACATCGATCCCTTCGGGGACAATGACGTGGACCCCTCCCCAGAAGGCCACCGCCGTGATCACGACCTCGGGTCCCTCGATCTCGGCCTGGCGCAGATCCATCTCGCACCCACCCATGACGGCCACCGCCGTGGTGCGCGCGCCGACCCGCCAGCGTCCCTTGGCCCGCGAGCCACTCATGACGGCCACGAACGACCGGCGGGGCGGACGCCGGGTCGAGACTTCCTGGGGTACCGCCACCTCGGGCAGATCGGCCATGGCGGTGTGCAAGTCTCCCTGGGTGCGGGCCTGGAGGGCCAGGCCGACGCGCTGGGTGAACTCGTCGAGGGTGAGCCGGCCCTCCACCGCGTGCTCCCGGAGCTGGGTTACCGCCCGATCTCGTTCGGCGTCAGCCACCCGGACGTCCATGTCGCCCGTGTCGCCCCGACGGGATGCGGGGGCGCGGGGTTCCGGGTCGGACGAATCGGGCAGATCGGTCACCACTGCAGTTTGCTCCCTCACGCCGCTGGCCGCTTGCTTCGTGAAGGGCCCCAGGGTGAGGCGGAGAGGTCTTCGTCTCCGTGCGGGGTGCGGCGCCGGGTGGCCTACCCGACGCCCGGAGGCACGAACGAGCACGCCGGGACGAAGAAGGGGTCGTCCGTTCCGAGGGCGTTGAGTACGTCTTGTTGAGCGATCGGGTCGTACAGGATCCCCAGATGCTCGCTGAAGTCCATGGCGCACTGGGTCTGCAACAAGATGTTCTGTACCTTCGGACCGCTGAGGAAGGCCGAAGTGTACGGGGTGACCACCTCGTCGTACACCGACTCGATCACCACGTAGCGAGGGCCGGCTTGCGTGTCTCCTCCGGCATTGAGTGAGGAGAGAAAGGCGGAGCCGGCCTCCTGCTGGGTACAGGCATCACAGGCACCTCCGGTGGTGAGGTTGGGACCGAAGAGCGACGTGAGCGCAGTGAGGCCGTCGAGCGTGGTGCCATGGTTGGAGGGAGCCAGCCCGACCAGCATGTTGACCTTGGCCGCACCGCCGAGGAATCTCATGTAGTACCGGGGCATCATGCCGCCCTGTGAATGGCCGACGATGTCGACCTTCGTGGCATGCGTGGTTGACAAGACGCCACTGACGAACGCGGCCAGCGTGTGCGCCGACGTCGGAATGTCACCCAGGCCGTAGAAGCGGCCGCCGGAGATGGACGTGGCGCCGTAGTTGAAGCCGTAGACGCAGTAGCCCTCGTCGGCCAGGGCCGGAGACAGGGCCTGCCAGGACACGTTCTCGTTGGCGCCCGTGCCGGCCACCAGCACCACCGGGAAGGGGTGCGCGCCGGTGGGCGTGCAGGGCACATTCATGCCGGGAGGAAATCCACCCGGGTCGGAGAGTTCGGTGGCGAAGCCGGTGAAGATGGTGCCCTGGGGCAGGTCGGGCGCGGGCGCGGCGCCCGCGCTGGCCGCTCCGATCCCGGCCAAGGACCCGGTCACCACGAGCGTGAGGACAGCGCACGCGGCTGCGAGCAGGGTACGGATACGCCTGCATGGAGACCGCATGACCCGAGAACGAGGCAGGCCGGTCAAGATTGCGGACCGGCACAACCTGGTGCGGACGGCAAACCCTCCAGGTGCAGGCAGACGTCCTCCGATCTCTCGTACTCAACGATGGTTGGCTCGGCACCCATCGAATTACCCGGCACGCACCGAATCAAAACGACATTTCACCCAAGATCTCGGCCGGATGTCCCCTCTCACGCTATTCCTCGAGCAGGTCCGCCAGCGGCGTGAACGCCAATCCGTGAGCTTCGGCCACGGGCGCATAGACCACGTCGCCGGCCACCACGTTGACCCCTTCGGCCAGCGCGTGGTCGGCCCGCGCCGCGGCCTTCCACCCGTTGGCGGCAATGCTCAACGTGTACGGCAGCGTGGCGTTGGCCAGGGCGTGGGTGGAGGTGTGCGGCACCGCGCCGGGCATGTTGGCCACGCAGTAGAAGACCGACCCTTCCACGTCGAAGGTGGGGTTCGAGTGGGTGGTCGGCCGGGTCGACTCGAAGCATCCGCCCTGGTCGACCGAGATGTCGACCAGCACCGAACCCGACCGCATCTGCGCCACCAGCGCGTCGGAGACCAGGCGCGGTGCCCGTGCCCCGACCACCAGCACAGCGCCGATGACGATGTCGGCGTCCAGGCAGACCTCCTCAATCGCGTGTTGGGACGAGGCGAGGGTCTCGAGTGCCCCCCGAAAGTGATGGTCGACCTGGCGCAGTTTTTCCAGATTTCGATCGAGCACGTAGACGTCGGAGTGCATCCCCACGGCCATGGTGGCCGCGGCCATGCCGGACACGCCGGCGCCCAGGATGACCACTTTGGCGCAGCGCACGCCGGGCACGCCGCAGACCAAGACACCTCGGCCTCCGCCCGGCCGCATCAGATGGTGGGTCCCCATCAGGGGCGCCATGCGCCCGGCCACTTCGCTCATGGGAGCGAGCAAAGGAAGGGAATTGTCGCTCTGGCGCACCGTCTCATAGGCGATGGCCACGTTGCCCCCGGCCAGCAGGGCGTCGGTGGTGGGGCGTGAAGCCGCCAAGTGCAGGTACGTGAAGAGCACCTGGCCCGATCGCGCCCCGAGCCGATGGAATTCCGGCTCGATTGGCTCCTTGACCTTGCACACCAGGTCGGCGGCGGCCCAGATGTCGTCGGCCGAGTCGATGATCTGCGCCCCTGTTTTGATGAATTCGTCGTCGTACATGGACGAGCCCGCGCCAGCGTCCTGTTCGACGTAGACGGTGTGCCCGGCCGAGACCAGCTCGCGCACGCCGGCCGGGGTCATGGCGACCCGGTACTCGTCGTCTTTCAATTCCTTGGGTATGCCGACGATCATTGGCTCACGGCTGTCTATCTATTCCTCAATGTTGCTCATGACGTGCTTGATCCGGGTGTAGTCCTCGAATCCGTAGGTGGAGAGATCCTTGCCGTACCCCGAGTGCTTGAACCCACCGTGCGGCATTTCGGCCACCAGGGGGATGTGGGTATTGATCCACACACACCCGAAATCGAGGTCGCGCGCCATCCTCATGGCCCGGCCGTGGTCCCGTGTCCACACCGACGAGGCCAAGCCGTATTCCACTCCGTTGGCCCAGGCCAAAGCCTCCGCCTCGTCACTGAATTGCTGGACCGTGATCACCGGGCCGAACACCTCGGACTGCACCAATTCGTCGTCCTGGCGCAAGCCGCCCACGACGGTCGGCGCGAAGCAGAATCCCCGCTCGCCCACCGGCGTCCCGCCGGTCAGGACGCGGGCGTGCCCGGGCGCCCGCTCGACGAACCCTCGCACGCGTTCGAGCTGGGCCTCACTATTCAAGGGTCCGTAGTCGGCCTCGGCATTCTCGAGTCCGCCCACCGTGGTTCCTTCGGCCTGCTCGACCAGCGCCGACAAAAAGTCGTCGTGCACACCGGGCCCGGCCAACACCCGGGTCGCGGCGGTGCAGTCCTGGCCCGCGTTGAAGTAGCCGGCCCCGGCGATGCCTTCCGCCGCCGCCCCCACGTCAGCGTCGTTGAACACGATGACCGGTGCCTTGCCCCCCAGTTCCAGGTGCACCCGCTTGAGTGTTGGTGCCGCCCCCGCCGCCACCTCCATGCCGGCCCGGACCGATCCGGTCACGGACACCATGGCCGGCGTGGCGTGCGCCACCAGGGCCCGGCCGGTGTCCCGGTCACCGCACACCACATTGAACACACCCGGTGGAAGGTGCTCGGCCATGATCTCGGCCATCAGCAGCGTCGACACGGGCGTGGTGTCCGAGGGCTTCAGCACCATGGTGTTGCCGGCGGCCAAGGCCGGCGCGAACTTCCAGACGGCCATCATCATGGGGTAGTTCCAGGGCGTGACGGCGCCACACACGCCGACCGGCTCGCGCCGGACGAAGGACGTGTGCCCCGCCATGTACTCGGAGGCTGCCACGCCTTGGAGGTGGCGAGCGGCGCCGGCGAAGAAGCGGATCTGGTCCACCATCGGAGGGATCTCTTCGTCCATGGTCAAGCGGTACGGCTTGCCGGTGTTCTGACACTCCGCCCGGACCAGGTCCTCGGCTCGAGACTCGAAGGCGTCGGCGATGCGGATCAGAGCCAAGCTCCGTTCCGACGGAGTGGTCCGCTTCCACGAGCCGAACGCCTCGGCCGCGACGGCCAGCGCCCGGTCCATGTCGGCGGCGCCGGAGACAGGGGCCTCGGCGAACCCCTCCCCGGTGCTGGGATCGACCAGGAGGGCCTGCGATCCATCTGACGCGTCTTGGTACTGTCCTCCGACGAAGTTCTGCAACCTGCGCACGTCGCTCCCACCCTTACCGGTCGATCCCCCGCTAGAGAATCACACTAAACCGGGCTTCACAAGCGATACCGCAACAATTGCCCCCTGAAACGCCGAATTCTGTTTCAATGGAGGCAGAACAGTGACATAATTCGGCACCACCCGGGAATCTCGATCCAGAAGAACCCGGCACATTGAGAATGAGGAGAGGCGAGGAGGGGCATGTCCGACCGGGGCGAGCCGACGGAGACGGGGACCGAACCTCTGGGCGACGACGAGACCGGCGCCGCCCCGGCCACCATTCTCGACGGGCCCAATCGAGCCATCATCGAAGCGCTGCAGCAGGATGGGCGCCGGCCGTACGGGGCGATCGCCAGCCAGGTCGGCCTCTCCGAAGCGGCCGTGCGGCGCCGGGTCCAGCGCCTGCGCGATGCGGGCATCATGCAGATCGTCGCCGTCACCAACCCCCTCCAACTCGGCTTCACCCGCCAGGCCATGGTCGGCATCTCGGTCGAGGGTGATGTGCGGGTGGTGGCCGACAAGCTCACGGCCCTGGCCGAGGTCGACTACGTGGTCATGTGCGCCGGTTCGTTCGACCTGCTGGCCGAGGTGGTGTGCGAGAACGACGAGCGCCTGCTCCACGTGCTCAACGATTCCGTGCGCTCCATCCCGGGTGTCCGTCGAACCGAGACGTTCCTGTATCTGAAACTAAACAAGCAGACGTACAGCTGGGGCACCCGGTAGGCCGGAGCACCGGCCGCCGTCCCCCATTGAGCGGAGGAACCATGAGCAACTCCAACCCCGAGAATTCCGAACTGAGCAACCAGGCCCGCCGTCACCTCTGGATGCATTTCAGCCGCCTCGCCACGTACGAGACCCACGAGGTCCCCGTCATCGTGCGCGGTGAGGGAGCCTACGTCTGGGACCAGCACGGAAAGAAGTACCTGGACGGTCTGGCCGGTCTCTTCACGTCGCAGCTTGGTCACGGACGCACGGAACTGGCCGAGGCCGGGGCCAAGCAGGCCGGGACGCTGGCTTATTTCCCCCTCTGGACCTACGCCCACCCCAAGGCCATTGAGCTGGCCGAGCGCCTCGCCGCCTACGCGCCCGGCGACCTCGACCGCGTCTTCTTCACCTCGGGTGGGTCCGAGGCGGTGGAATCGGCGTGGAAGCTGGCCCGCCAGTACTTCCGAATGACCGGACAGCCGCAGCGGACGAAGGTCATCAGCCGCGACATCGCGTACCACGGCACCACCATGGGGGCGCTGTCGATCACCGGCCTCCCGGATCTCAAGACCCCGTTCGAACCCCTCGTTCCGGGGGCCATCAAGGTCCCGAACACGAACTTCTACCGGGCCGAGCTGTTCGCCGACGACGAGGTCGCCTTCGGGCAGTGGGCGGCCGATGAGATCGAGCGGGCGATCCTCCGCGAGGGTGCCGACACCATTGCCGCCGTCTACCTCGAGCCGGTGCAGAACGCCGGCGGATGCTTCCCGCCACCGCCCGGATACTTCGAGCGGGTGCGCCAGATCTGCGACCGCCACGGAGTCCTCCTGGTCTCCGACGAGGTCATCTGCGCCTTCGGTCGACTGGGTCATTGGTTCGGTTCCGAGCGTTACGGCTACCAACCCGACATCATCACGGTGGCCAAGGGACTCACGTCGGGCTACGCCCCCCTCGGCGCCATGATCGCCTCGGAGCGGCTGGTCCAGCCCTTCCTGGCCGAGGGCGCGTCCTTCCTGCACGGGTTCACCTTCGCCGGCCATCCCGTGAGTTGCGCCGTCGCCTTGGCCAACCTCGACGTGTTCGAGGGTGAGCACATCCTTGAGCACGTCCGGGACACCGAAGGTGCGTTCCGCAGTGGCTTGGAGTCCCTCTACGACCTGCCCATCGTCGGCAACGTGCGCGGCGCCGGCTTCTTCTACGGGATCGAGCTGGTCAAGGACAAGGAGACCCGACTCTCCTTTGACGACGAGGAATCCGAGCGGTTGCTGCGCGGCTATCTCTCCGGGGCCCTGTTCGAGGCCGGGCTCATCTGCCGGGCCGACGACCGGGGTGACCCGGTGGTGCAGCTCTCGCCGCCGCTCATCTGCGGTCCCGCCGAGATCGAGTTCATCGTCTCCACCCTGCGCGAGGTACTGACCGAGGCGTGGCGCCGGATGTAGACCCCCCGGAGGAAGGGCCCGTGCGCTATCAGGACCTCTCCCTCTGGTGGGATGCCATTGCCCAACCGCTTCCGGACCGAGCGCCACTCGATTCGGACACACAGGTCGACGTCTGCATCGTCGGGGCGGGTTTCACCGGGCTGTGGACCGCCCACGCCCTGACTCAGGCCGATCCGACCCTGCGCGTCGCCATCGTCGAGAAGGAGGTGGCCGGCTTCGGGGCTTCGGGGCGTAACGGCGGCTGGTGCTCGGCCCTGTTCGCCACCTCGGACACCGCGCTGGCCCGGGCCTACGGCGTCCCGGCCATGCGCGCCATGCGCCGGGCCATGCAGGACACCGTCGATGTGGTCGGCGCTTCGGCCGCGACCGAAGGCATCGACTGCCATTTCGCCAAGGGCGGCACGATCGTGGTGGCCCGCTCCCCGGCGCAACGGGCCCGGGCCGACGCCGAAGTGGACGAGGCCAGGAGTCTCGGCTTCGGCGAGGAGGACCTGCGCTGGGTCGACGCCACCGAGGCCGAGTCACTGGTCGGGATCGACGGCGTGATGGGCGCCACCGTCACCCCACATTGCGCGGCGATCCAACCAGCCCTCCTGGCCCGCGGCCTGGCCGATGCGGTGGTGCGGCGCGGCGTGGCCCTCTACGAGCACTCCGAGGTGACCCGCATCGAGGCGGGGCGGGAGGGTCGCCACCCGGTCGTCCACACCACGGGCGGCACCGTCTCGGCGGAGGTCGTGGTGCGCGCTGTCGAGGCCTGGACCTCGACGTTGCCCGGGTACAAGCGCACGCTGGCGCCGGTGTACTCGCTCATGGTGGCCACCGAACCACTGGACCCCGGCTTTTGGGAGTCCGCCGGGCTGGTGGACAGGGCCACCTTCGCCGACTACCGGCACATGATCATCTACGGGCAGCGGACGCTCGATGGCCGGATCGCCTTCGGTGGGCGCGGCGCCCCGTACCACTTCGGCTCCACCGTCCGCCCGGCCTACGACGACGTGGCATCCGTCCACGCCCTGCTGCACCGGACCCTCATCGAGCTCTTCCCCGCGCTGGACTCGGCGCAGGTCACCCACGCCTGGGGCGGCCCGCTGGGGATCCCGCGGGACTGGCAATCCTCGGTCGGCTTCGACCGGGACAGCGGCCTGGCCTGGGCCGGGGGCTATGTGGGAGACGGCGTCTCGACGACCAACCTGGCCGGGCGGACCCTGGCCGACCTGATCACCGGGGCCGACACCGACCTCACCCACCTGCCGTGGGTCAACCACCGCTCAAAGCTCTGGGAACCCGAGCCCCTGCGCTGGCTGGGGGTCAACGCCGGCCTGTGGACGATGAAGCTGGCTGATCACACCGAAGCCCGCAAGGGCCACCCCAGCCGCCTGGCCGCCCGCATGGACCATTTGCTCGGGCACTGATCGGTGCCACAATCATGCCGATGGAGCCGACCCCTCGTGAGGCGATCTCCCAGCTGATCTACACCTACGCCGAGCGCATTGACGCCGGCGACTTCGCCGGGGTGGCCGAGGTCTTCTCCGACGCCACGTTGACCTTCGAGGGATTCGGCGACGCCGTCTCGAGTCCCGAGGCCATTCAGTCCCTCTACGAGCGGACCACCCGCCGCTACGAGGACGGCACGCCGCGCACCAAGCACGTCATGACCAACGTGATGGTCGATGTCAGCTCCGACGGGTCGACCGCCACCAGCCGCTCCTACTTCACCGTCCTCCAGGCCGTGCCCGGAGCACTGACGCTCCAGCCGGTGATCGCCGGGCGCTACCGCAATGCCTATGCCTGCACCGACGGTGCATGGCGCTTCACCTCGGTGCACATCATCATTGAGCTCGTGGGCGACCTGGCCCACCACATGCTCTTCGATCTCAGACCATGAAGCTGTCCCTCTCCTACACCTGGGAGTGCTCGCCGGACGCGTTCTGGGCCCTGTACTTCGACCCGGCTTTCGTCGTGCGGCTGCACCTCGAGGGCCTGGGCTCGATCTCGGCCGAGGTCCTCTGCCAGGAGGGCACCCTGGGCTCGGGCCTGACCCGGACCCTCCGCTACTCGCAGAGACCCAACGCGCCGGGACCGGTGCGCAAGATCTTCGGTGAGGAGATCACCAGCACCGAGGTCAGTATCTTCAGCCCGGCCAGCTCCACCACCATCTTCACGCTCACCCCCGGCACCATGGGCGACAAGACCCACCTGAACGGCTCCATCGCGCTCACACCCGACGGCGAGGACACCATTGAGAACTTCGACCTCGAGGCCCGGGTCAAGATCTTCGGCGCCGGACCGATCGTCGAGCGGTTCATCGAGCACCAAGCCCGCGAGATTCAGCAGAAGTCAGTGGCCTTCATGCGTCGGGAGCTGGGCCTCTCCACCCTGTAGGGACCCAGCAGGGGACCGGACCTCCTGGCGTGAAGTCACGGCCCGATGGGCGAGACCGGAAGGACCGTTCCGAGCATCTCGCTCTGGTCCCCGTCCAAGGTGGCCCCAGCCACCAAGGGCGATTGGGTCAGCACGAAGGCGCCGGTCAACATGACCACCAGAGAGAGGATCTCCGCGGCGACGTACCCCGGTCCGCCGCGCAGATGCTCGTTGAATACGAAGATGCCGATGATGATGCTCACCACCGGGTTCACCATGAGCATCGAAGCGCGCGAGGCGGCGATCGGGCCCGCATGGAGGGCGTTTTGGAGGAAGAAGAAGCCGACCAATCCGGTGAGGCCGAGGGCGTAGGGCTCCCAATGGGTGAACACATGGCCCCATCCGCCGGTGATCAGGGTGGTGATGGCCTTGGTCAGGGAGGCGTTGTAGGCGAAGAGCACGGCGGCCGCCGCCCCGAAGGCGGTGGCCCGCCACCACCGGGGCCCGCGCTGGGCACCGGCGACCAGCATCGCTGCCACCACGAAGATCACGACGGTGACGACACCCCACGCCTTCGAACTCGGAATGCCCTGGCCGAGGGCAGGATCGGCCGAGACGATGAATCCGGCCAGCCCGACCACGATGGCCACCGAACCGAGGATCTCGCGCCCTCCCACGTGGCGACGGAACACCACCCGCAAGATGGCGATGAGGAACAGTAACTCGACGGTCAATATGGGCTGGACCACGGTCAGGTCGCCGAAGCGCAAGGCCGAGGCTTGCAGCACGAACACAACCAGAAGGAGGGCGAAACCGAGCAACCAGATCCCCCGTTTGAGCGCATTGGTCAGCAGTCGGAGACGCATGGCGTCGCCGGCCGGCGCCGATTCGACTCCGATCCGCTGCATCACCCCGGCAACCGCGCTGCACAGCGCAGCGGAAGCCGCCAAGACATAGACCACGCCACGTTCTACAACAAAGGAGCGGATCGAGCCCGTGACCCCGACGCCACCGAACCAGTTCCACGATGTTCACGCCTGCCACTTGACGCAGGGCCAATCAGCCAACAAGGTGAGGACCGACAACCTTCGGTCGCGGTCGCCAGGGAAGCGCACCGAATCAGATAGGGCCAAGTGCGTGGACGCCAGACCGGAGAAGGCTGCCGAGGGAGACGGCAACGTCCGTCTCTCCGCCCACCCTTCGGCCCGGTGGTGGACCGGGCCACGTCCGTATCGGTGCGGAGACGCCCATGGTTGACGTGGTGTCCAAGGAACCGGAGCACGCGGGGCGATGACAAGGGAGGCAGCGATGGCAATCGCGGAGGACCGAGCGGTCATTCACGACCCGGGGTCGGATGTGGCGTTCCACGTCGAGCAGCACGGGATCGACTTCATACCCGAGGGCGAGCGTTGGGCCAGGCCCAAGGACATCTTCGGGATGTGGGCCGGGGCCAGCGTCCAGATCGAATACTTCATTTACGGCGCCATCTTGATGACATTCGGGCTCACGTTCCTTCAGGTCCTGGTGATCATCATCCTGGGGAACCTGTCCTTCTTCCTGTTGGGATTGTGCTCCCTGCAGGGGCCGAATGCCGGCACCACAGTCTTCGCCATCAACCGGGCCGGCTACGGCCCGAACGGCTCACGACCGATCTCCTTCTTCAACTGGATCACCCAGATCGGCTTCGAGGTCGAGGGTTTGCTCCTGATCGTGGGGGCCGGGCTCGTCTTGATGATCAAAGCGGGCTTCTTGCCCGGCGACCCGGCCAAGGTCATTCTCGTCATCGCCGCGGTGCTCGTACAGGGGATCCTCCCCTTCCTGGGTCACGCCGCCATCGTCAAGACGCTGCGCTGGCTTGTCCTGCCCTTCGTGATCCTTTTCGCCATCATGCTCGGCTTCGCCATCCCGCACGCCAATCTCCACGTGGTGAAGACCAGCGGGGACTGGCAGGGCTTCACCGAGGCGCTGGCCTTCACCATCGCCCTGAGCGGGCTGGGCTGGACCGAGAACGGCAACGACTACACCCGGTACTGCCCGACGGACACCTCCAAGAAGGGCATCGTCGGCTGGGTCTTCCTGGGAACGGCCGTGCCGGAGATCCTGATCATGACCCTGGGTGCTGTCGTCGGTACGTTCGTTCTCAAAGTCGGGACCGGGGCCGGCGGCTTCCTCCCCTTCGCCCACCAGACCGCCATTCCCTCGTGGTTCGTGGTGGTGTTCCTGGTCTTCGCCGTCATCCAGTTGTTCGGCATCAACAGCCTCGACATGTACTCGTCGGGCGTCACCCTGCAGGCCATCGGTGTTCCCGTGAAGCGCTACCACGCCGTCCTGATCGACTGCGCCATCGCCCTCGGCGTCACCATGTGGGCCATCTTCAGCGGGTCCTTCACCGAGTATCTGTCGGACTTTGTCGACATCGTCATCGTCTGGATTGCGCCGTGGTGCGCCATCTTCCTGGTGGACTGGGTCCTGCGCCGTTACCGCTACGTGCCGAGCGAGCTGCAGAAGACCGGCCGAGACTCCCTGTATTGGCGTCGCGGGGGAATCTTCTGGCCGGCCATCATCGCCCAGGTGGTCGGCATGTTCGCCGCCATCTCAGGGCTGTACGTCAACCCGACCTACTACTTCCGCATTCCACAGTGGTTGAACGAGGTCACGGACCACACCCAGGACGCCTCCCACTTCGGGGGCGACTTCAGCATCTTCCTCGGCCTGGGCGTCGGAGCGCTGGTCTACCTGATCCTGGCCACGCGCAGCGTCCGCACGCAGGCCGACGAGCAGGACGTGTCGCTCAAGGCCGAGGGCCTGCTCTGACCGCTCGTCCCGCTCCCCCGCCGAGACACCCCATTAGTCCCAGTCCTCCACCAATTCCCCGCTGCCGTCCCCCGCAGGCCGGAACAACGGCATGGACCCGAGGGAGCGGACCATGTCGGCGTCCGCCCCGAGGGCCTTCCGCCAGCCCGACCCCTCGGTCATGAGGGTGCCGATGACCACCGGCTCGGCTCCGATTCGCCGCACCAACCGGAGCGCCGCCAGCGTGGAGGCGCCGGTCGAGATCACGTCGTCGACCACCGCCACCCGGTGTCCCCGGACGGCGGGGACCCGGGCGGGATCCATGCGCAGGCGTTGGGGCTTCTCGGTCGTGATGGAGTTGACCGGCTCGGCCCAGGTCTCCCCCAGGTGGATCTTCGGCGTCTTGTGCAAGATGACGTAGTCGTCGAACCCCAGTGCGCGGCTGGCCTCGATGGCCAGCGGGATACCCATGGTGGCAACCGAAACGATGATCTCGGGCCGGGCCGGCCGCATGAGGTCGGCCAGCTCCCGGCCCGCCACCTCGGCAAAGTGCACCCCCAGGTCGACACAGATGAGCAGGGCGATGCTCAGCTCGTCGGTCAGCGCCACGAGGGGCAGGTCGACCGACTGACTTCCGACGGTGGTCGAATAGGTACGGGCGGCGGACATGGACATGACTCTCGCCGCGGTGACCACTGACCGCAAGTGACTGGCATCCCCAACATGATGCGGACAGGCGACCGCCGTACACTCTCGAGCAGCGATAGGGATACCGTCCCCATCGCTGGCACACCGGACGGACTGCCTGGGGGGGAACATGAACAACACCGAACGCAGGGTCGCCCTGGTGACCGATGCCGCGCACTATGTCGGGCCCCATCTGGCCCGGCTCCTCGCCTCCCGGGGCCACGATCTCGTGCTCGGCGACCCCGGGACCGACCTCGTGGCCGAGCTCGAGGCAACCGGCGCCGCGGTCGTCGCCGTCGAGGGCGTCCTCGATCTCGCCGATCCGTCTTCCTCGGAACGACTGGTCGGCGCGGCCCAAGAGCGGTTCGGCCGGCTCGACGCCGCCGTCGGAGGCTCGGGTCGGGTCATCGTTGGAAAATTCGTCGATTCCACCGCTGAGCAACTCGACGCTGTCGTGCAGGGCTGCCTGGTCGCGCCCTACCACTTGCTGCGCGCCGTCGTCCCGGCCATGGTCGAACAAGGCCACGGCCAGATGCTGCTGATCACCAGCGCCTCGGCGGTCCGGCCCACCCCGGGAGCCCCGCTGTATTCGGCGGCCCGCGCCGGGGCGACGATGCTGGCCAAAAACGTCGCCATGGAAGTGGCCCGCACCGGGGTGCAGGTCAACGTGGTCGGCACCAACTTCATGGACTTCCCCGAGTTCCTCAGGGCGAATCGCGTGACCGACGAAGCGTCGCGACGCAAGGTCGAGTCCATGGTCCCCATGAAGCGACTGGGCACCATGGAGGAGTTCGCCGCCTTCTGCCTGCCGTTCATCGACGGAACGAGTGGGTTCACCACAGGCCAGTTCGTGGCCTACGCCGGAGGCTGGGCCTGAACGGCGACGGCGAAGCACGCCCGGCGACTCGTGCGACAGCGCTCAGTCGGGCGGACCGAAGAGTCGGTCACCGGCATCGCCCAGGCCGGGCACGATGTAGCCCTCGTCACTGAGGACCGGGTCGACGGCGGCGCACACCACGGGCACCAAGGGATGCGCCTCGGTGAAGGCGACCAGACCGGGCTCCGAAGCGATAATGCAGAGCGCCACCACGGTGCGGGCCCCCTTGTCGAGCACGAGATCGCACACCTGAGCCAACGACCCACCGGTGGCCAGCATGGTGTCGCACACGACGACCCGCCGTCCGCTCAGATCACCCGGAAGCCGATTGAGATAGACATCCGCCTGCAGGGTTGCGTCGTTGCGCCGCAACCCGACATGGGCCACCTCGGCCAGGGGGAGCACCTCTTGAACGGCCTGCACCATGCCCAGCCCGGCCCGGAGGACCGGCACCACGAGTACGTGCTCGTTGACCCGACGCGCCGTCACCCCGTCGGCCACCGGCGTGTCGATGACAATCTCCTCGGTCCCGAGGTCGCGCAGGCCCTCATAGGCCAAGAACCGCGAGATCTCCGAGACCAGGCGTCGGAAGTGGTCGCGATCGGTCAGCTGATCCCGCAACGCGGCCAGCCGGTGCTCGAGGACCGGGTGCTCGACCACGGTGACGCCCCTCACCGCCGTACGCCTTCGGCCATCGCCACCCGGTCGGACAGGGCGAGCTGAAGCTCCACGATCGTGCGGTCGGCCCGGGTGTGCACTTCGGCCGTGGGCGTCGGCGGCAGGACCAGGTCGTCGTGGGCCACCGGATGCCAACACCGCCGGAGCGCAGGGGCGGAGTCGGAGGGGGTGTGGTCCATGGCAACACCACCATCCTCCGACCTGCGCTCCGGCGTCAAGGAAGGTCAGAGCCGCTACAGTCCGGCTCGTCCAGTTCCGACGACGTCAAGAGGCCATATGATTCTCGACCGCTTCAAGGTGACCGACCAGGTCGCCATCGTCACCGGCAGTGGCCGCGGCATCGGTGCGGCCTCAGCGGTGGCCCTGGCCGAGGCCGGGGCCGACATCGTGTTGGCCGCCCGCACCGAGGAGCAGTTGCGCGAAGTGGCGCGGCGCGTGGAAGCGACCGGCCGCCGGGCCGCCGTTGTGGCCGGCGACCTCACCGACGTCGAACTCATGGGCTCTCTGGCCGACACGGCGCACCAAGCCTTCGGACGCGTCGACATCGTGGTCAACAACTTGGGCGGCACCATGCCCCGCCCTCTGCTCGATACGTCCCCACGCGCCCTCGAGGAGGCCTTCCACTTCAACGTCGGCGCCGGCCACGCCCTGGTGCGCGCCGCCGTCCCGCTCATGCTCGAAGGCGAGGCCCCCGGTGGCGCCATCGTGAACATCTCATCGGTGATGGGCCATGTCGGTGCCCGGGGCTACCTGGCCTACGGAACGGTCAAGGGAGCCCTCGAGCAGTACACCCGCCTGGCCGCCCGCGACCTGTGTCCCCGGATTCGCGTCAACGCCGTGGCGGTGGGCTCCACCGCCACGTCCGCCCTCGACATCGTCATGTCGAGCGACGAGCTGCGCACCCAGATGGAAGAAGCCACACCGCTCAAGCGCATCGGCGATCCAGAAGACATCGCCGCCACCGTCCTGTTCCTGGCCTCTTCGGCCGGGTCCTTCATCACGGGCAAGATCATCGAGGCCGACGGTGGCCTGCAGTCGGCCAACCTCGAATTCGGTCTTCCCGACCTCTAAACGAAAGGAAAAGGAGTGTCATGAGCTATCGCGTCGTGCAGTGGAGCACCGGCAACGTGGGACGACACGCCCTGGCCGGCATCGACGCCCATCCCGAGCTCGACTTGGTCGGCGTCTTCGTCTCCAATCCGGCCAAGATCGGCCAGGACGCCGGCGAGCTGGCCGGGCTCGGGCGCAGCCTCGGGGTCAGCGGTTCCAATGACTTCGACGCCTTGCTGGCCCTCAAGCCTGACTGCATCGTGCACACCGGCATGGCCGACGACCGCATGATGGAGGCCTTGGCCGATCTGCAGCGCTTTCTCGAAGCGGGGTGCAATGTGGTCTCATCGTCACCCGTCTTCTTGCAGTACCCGGCCGACGATGATGACATGGCCCGGTCCCTGTCCGCCGCCGGCGTGGCCCACGGCGTCTCACTCTTTGTCAACGGTGTCGACCCCGGTTTCGCCAACGATGCCCTCCCCTTGGTGCTGACCGGGATCAGCGAGCGCATCGAAGAGGTCCGCTGCTCCGAGGTCCTCAACTACAACACCTACAACCAGCCCATGGTGCTCTTCGACATCATGGGCTTCGGCCGGCCGATGGAGGAGGTCCCTTTCCTCCTCCAACCGGGTGTGCTCACTCTGGCCTGGGGCAGCGTGGTGCGCCAGATCGCCGCCGGCCTCGGCGTCGCCCTCTCGGGCGTCGAGGAATGGTACGAACGGGAAGCGGCACCGGGGGACTTCGATGTGATCGCCGGTCCCATCGCCAAAGGCACCGCGGCCGCACTGCACTTCGAGATACGGGGCATGGTGGGCGACAAGGCCGTGGTCGTGGTCGAACACGTCACCCGGCTGAGCGACGAGCTCGGGGCCGGCTGGCCCCAACCGGCCGGGCATGGCGGCTACCGGGTCGAGATCACGGGCGAGCCCAACTACACCCTCGACCTCCAACTGATGGGCACCGACGGCGACCACAACACGGCCGGCCTCAAGGCCACGGCCATGCGCCTGGTCAACGCCATCCCTGCCGTGATCGCAGCCGAACCCGGCATCGTGACGGCACTCGACCTGCCGCCGATCACCGGCCGGGGTCTCGTGGTCACCTGATCGTCCCCCTGGCTCGGTCACGGCAAGTGACGCGTGACGACCTGTGCGAGATGGGTGTGCACGTGAACATCAACCAGGTGACCCGGATGCCGAACGCTCAGCGGAAGTCACGGCTGGCCGGAACGGCCGTTCCCACCCGCAGCGGCTCCACTCGCTCGGCGGTCAGGCTGACCGTGCCCTGCCCCAACTGAAGGCGGCCCCGGATGAGCAGCGCCGGGGCATGGCGGGCCACCAGCTTCCAGCGGGCCCAGGCACCGCGGGAGAAGACCACGTTGACATGACCGGTCTCGTCTTCGAGGTTGACGAAGACCGCACCACGCGCCGTCTCGGGATGCTGGCGGTGCGTCACCACTCCGGCCACGGTGACCCGATCGCCGTCGGCACACGACAACAGATCACCGGCCACCACCACCCCCAGGGCTTCCAACCGTTCCCGGGCCAGGTGCATGGCCGTGTGCTCGGGAGCCAGTCCCAGCGCCCACATGTCGTCACCGACCGAGTCGTAGAGGCTGGGCGCGGGCAGCGGCGGGGCCTCGGCCCCCACCACTATCCCGGGCAACCGGTCTGGTGTCCCCTGCGCCGCGGCCCCGGCCGCCCACAACAACTGCCTCCGGGAGGCCGTCGTCGCGTTCTCCTCGGCGTCGAGCGCACCGGCCGCCGCCAATGTCTCGAGCTGGGCCCGGGATACGCCGGCCCGGCGGACCAGGTCCTCCCCCCCGGCCCAGGGTCGCCCGGCCACTATCCGCTCGGCCACCGCGTCCCCGACACCGCGCACCGAGGCCAGTCCCAACCGCAGCACTGCGTCGTCACGCTCCCCCTCCAACGAGGCCCCTACCTCGGAGTGATCCACGTGAGGGCGGCGCACCGTCACCCCATGACGCCGAGCGTCGGCCACCAGGGACTGAGGGGACCAGAACCCCATGGGTTGGGAATTGAGGAGACCGGCGGTGAAGGCGGCCGGGTAGTGCAATTTCAGCCAACTACTCGAGTAGACGAGATAGGCGAAGGACACGGAGTGGGACTCGGGGAACCCGAAATTGGCGAAGGCGGCCAGCGCCGCAAAAATCTGGTCGGCCACCTCCCCCACCACCCCACGCGCCGCCATCCCGTCATAGAAACGGACCCGCAGCCGCGCCATCCGTTCGGCAGAACGCTTGGCCGCCATGGCCTGGCGCAGTTCATCGGCCTCGGCCGCACTGAACCCCGCGATGGCCACGGCCATCTCCATCAACTGCTCCTGGAACAGGGGAACCCCGAGCGTCCGCTTCAAGATGGGCTCGAGCAAGGGGTGCAGGTAGGTGACGTCCTCCTCTTTTCGGCGCCGGCGGATGTAGGGATTGACGGCGTGGCCCTGAATGGGCCCGGGCCGGATGAGGGCCACCTCGATCGCCAGGTCGTAGAACTCGCGCGGCCGGACCCGGGGCAGCGTGCCCATCTGGGCCCGGCTCTCCACCTGGAAGACACCGACCGTGTCGGCCCGGCACAACAGGTCGTAGACCGCATCCTCCTGCGGGATCTTCGCCAGGTCGACGGGGACACCGTGGAAGTCGTGCACCAGGTCGACCATGCGGTGCAGCGCTTCGAGCATGCCCAGACCGAGCAGGTCGAACTTGACCAGCCCGATGGCGGCGCAGTCGTCCTTGTCCCACTGCAGCACACTGCGCCCGGGCATGCGCCCCCATTCCACCGGGCACACCTCGATCACCGGGCGGTCGCACAGCACCATGCCGGCCGAGTGGATGCCCAGATGGCGCGGCCGGTCCAGGAGCTCGGCCGCCATTTCGGCCACCAGCGGCGGCACGCCCTCACCCTCGTCGTTCACCGCCCCACCCACCGCCTCTTGGACCGCCGCCACCGACGACGGCCCGCGCGAGGCTCGGTCGATCCCGGCCGACCAGGCGTCGACCTGCTCCGGGCTGAAGCCGAAGGCCTTGCCCACGTCACGCACGGCCGAGCGGGGACGGTAGGTGATGACGTTGGCCACCTGCGCCGCATGGCGCCGGCCGTAGCGCTCGTAGACGTACTGGATCACTTCCTCGCGCCGGCCCGACTCGATGTCGACGTCGATGTCCGGCGGCCCGTCCCGGGCCGGGGAAAGGAAACGCTCGAAGAGGAGGCCGAGGTCGACGGCGTCGACGTTGGTGACCCTCAGGGCGTAACAGACGGCCGAATTGGCGGCCGAGCCCCGGCCCTGGCAATAGATGTTCAAGCGGCGGCAGACCTCGGCGATGTCCCAGACCACCAGGAAGTACCCGGCGAAGCCCAGCTGACCGATGACCTCCAGCTCGTGCTCGATCTGCTTCCACGCTCCCGGCACCCGTTCGTCGTCGGGCGGCCCGTAGCGTTCGAGCGCGCCACGCGTCACCAGCTCACGCAGGTAGCTCTGCTCGTCCATCCCCGCCGGTACCGGGAAGTCGGGCAGCCTCGGGGCCACCAGGCGCAGGTCGAAGGCGCAGGCCAGACCCAGCTCCCCGGCCCGGGCGACCACGCCGGGCCAGCGGGCGAACCGACGGAGCTGCTCGGCCGGCCCGCGCAGGCAGGCCGAGGGAGCCGAGGGGAGCCAGCCCTCCAGCTCGGCCAGTGGGCGCCGGGCCCGGATGGCGGCCAGCGTGGTGGCCAAGCGGAACCCGGCCGGCGTGGCGTAGTGCACGTTGTTGGTGGCCACCGCATCGACCCCCCACTCGGCGGCCAGCAGCGCCAGCGCGTCGTTGCGGGCCGTGTCCAGTGGGTCCCCGTGGTCCCAGAGCTCGACGGCCACGTTGGGGCGCCCGAACCGCTCGATCAGTCGCCCCACCTCTTCCGAAGCCGCCCGGGGGCCGGCCTCCACCAGCGCGGCGGGGACCGCCCCCTTGCGGCATCCGGTGAGCACCAACCAATGGCCTCCGGCCGACGCGGCGAGCGCGTCCAGGGTGAAGACGGGCTGCCCCTTCACCCCCCCTTCGAGGTGGGCTTCGGCCAAGACCCTCGACAGGCGGGCGTAGCCCTCGGGATCACGGGCCAGCACGACAAGATGTGTCCCGCGCGGATCGGGCTCACCGGTGCGGAGCCCGGCCGGCGCCAGCGTGACCTCGGTGCCGAAGACCGTCGGCAGGCCCAGGGCCCGGGCCGCTTCGGCGAAGCGCACCACCCCGTAGAAACCGTGATGATCGGTCAGGGCCAAGGCGGCCAGGCCCAGCCGGTGCGCCTCGGCCGCCAGCTCCTCGGGGTCACTACTGCCGTCGAGAAAACTGAACCCCGAATGCGCGTGCAGCTCGGCGTAAGTCTCGACCTCAGTCATAGAGCGCCTCGACCCACCACTGGGTCCGTTCGTTGTAGAGCAGGCGGGCCGTCCCGTCCGCCATCACCATCTGCAAGCGGGCCCGACGCCGACGTACCGACCACCACCGTTCGGTGACCGGCCACGGTCCGGCCCAGGCCACCACCGGTTGCCACGGACCACCTTCGACCGAGAGCCGATCCACGTCCGCCTCGAGCAATCCCCGCCCGCTCACCACCACGGCGCGACCGGTGGCGTCGACCATCTCGGCCCGCTGTGGCACACCGAGCACACGGGTGGGGGAAGGAGGGGGCAGCCGTCCCGGCCAGGGAGCGCCGCCCGCCCCAGGCCCCTCGGCCTCCGCGCTCCCCCACGGCACCAACGCCGCCTGCTCGGACGGATCCCGGCCGCCCCGTAACCGGCCCACCAGCACGGCATCGACTCCCAGCCGCTCCTGCACCCGGGCGAAGGAAAGGGCCGCCCGGGTCTCCGCCGCCGAAGCGCCACCGAAGAACCCGGGCTGGAAGGGAGGCGGCTCGGACCCCTGGTCGGGATCCTCCCCCCGGGCCACCCGCAATCGACGGTCAATGGCCCGATCGCGCACGCCGGCCAGTTCCCCGCTCTCGCCCCGGCACAGGCGGTGACAGGCCGCGGCGTCGGCGCCGAAACGATCCGAGACGTGGGGGGCGGGCAGGGCGGCGAACTGCCCCAACGTGGTGACCCCGAGTCGCTGCAGGGTGACGGCCAGCTCGGGCCGGGCCAGGGTGGCCACCGACCAAGGGGCCAGGAACTGGGCCACCTCCCCCGCCGGGACGATCAGCTGTGATCGGGCGGCCAGAATCGCGCCGAAGAGGCCGTCGGCCACGCCGACGGAGCCATCTTCCTCCACCGCTTCGACCAGGTGCCGCACCACCATCTCCTCACCGCCGAAGAAGCGGGCCGGTCCGCGGGCGGGCAGGGCACACACCCCGAGCCGGATCGGGTGCACCCACGGACAGATCTCCCCGGCCCGGGCAACCACCTGGACGAATCGCCGGGCCTCTTCCCCGCGCCCTCCCTCCTGCTGGAGGAGGGGGCACCAGATGACGACCAACCGTTCCAACTCCATGGCTGCTCCACTCAGGCCGCCTTGGGCCCATTGTCGGGACCGGCCCCGACAGACCCGTCCTCTCCCTTCGCCGTCTTCGCCACCGTCGCCGCCGTCGCCGCCACCACACCCGAGTCGGCCGGAAGCCAGAGTGTGCATTCGGCGTCCCGGCCGGCCGATCGTCGTCCACTGACCCGTACCTCGGCCCGCCTCCTCTGCAGGTGACCGTGGCCCTGGCCGATCCCCTGCCATTCGACGTCCCCGACGGTCAGGGCCAGGTCCCCGCCCTGGGGCCAGTCGCTGCCCCGCTCGACCAGCACCACCAACGCCGCCTGACGGTCACGAGCCCGGGCGGCCAGGTGCCGAGCTACCGTCCCGCGGGCTCGGCCGGGTGGGCGGACCAGAACGACGTCGACACCGCGGAGGAGATCCCCCGCGGCCTCGGCCCACCCGCGGCCGGGGTGCGGCACAAAGACCACGCGGCGCAGATCGATACCGAGCTCGGCCGCCGCGACGACCCCCGGATCGGGCAGGCCGACCGCGGCGCACCAGCTCCCGGCCTGCGACACCGCGGCCAGGAGGGCCAGGGCCAACGTGGTGGCACCGTGACCCGGCTCCCCCGCCACCGTGGTCGTCGTCCCCCGCCGCAGCGCCCCATCGGGGAAGAGCGGGACCAAGGGCGCCGGCACCGGGAGGAGCCGCCCGGCCACCGGGGTGGTCGGGCGGACCCGATCGGCCAGGCCGACCGGAAGCTCCCGGGAGCGAAGCGGCGCACTCTTCTCGACGGCCTTCTCGGCGGGGCTCTCGAGGGGCTTCTCGGTGGGGATCTCGGCGGGGAAAGCGAACATATGTTCGTACACTACCGACAACGTGCCCGTTCTGCCCGGAGAGACAAAAGACCTGTTCAGAGGCGCTCAGCCTCGCTGAAGGCCCCCGGTGGCGGCGCAGTGCCACGGGTGCGGTGCCACAATGCAGCCCTCATGTGCGGACGCTTTGCCCTCTTCACCCCTCCCGTGCGCCTGGCCCGCTACTTCCAGGCCACCCTGGGCGATGACGTCGACCCCGAGCAGCCCCCGAGCTGGAACGTGGCCCCCACCACGCCGGTGCTCGCCGTCAGGGCGCACCGCCCGGCCGCCGGCCGCCCCCCGGAGCGAACGCTCACCATGTTGCGCTGGGGGCTCATCCCCTCATGGGCCAAAGACCCCTCCGCCGGCAGCCGGCTGTTCAATGCCCGCGCCGAGTCCGTGACCAACCGGCCATCCTTCAGCTCGGCCTTCGCCTCCCGTCGCGTCATCATCCCGGCCGACGGCTTCTACGAATGGCACAAGCTCAACAGCGGCGCCAAGCAACCGCACTTCTTCACCCGCGCCGACGGCGAGCCCCTGGCCATGGCCGGTGTGGCCGAATCGTGGTGGGACAAGCAGGCGCCGGACCATACGCCTCCCATCCGTTCCTGCACCATCATCACCACATCCGCCGGCCCCGACATGGACGGGATTCATGACCGCATGCCGGTCATCCTCTCCCCCGAAGCCTTCGACCGGTGGCTCGATCCCGAAAGCGAAGACGTCAGCGGGCTCATCCCGCTGCTGCGACCGACGCCGAGCGGCACCCTCGCGCACCACCCGGTCGGCCCACGTGTCGGCAGTTTCCGCAACGACGATCCCCAACTGATTGAGCCGATCTGATGGCCGCACCGCCGAGTCAACCGCCGCGTCGTGCGCCTCGGCTTGATCGACGAACCTTCCTGGCCGCCGCGCTGGCGGCTGGTGGTGGCGGCCTGCTGGCCGCCATGGGCGGCGGCGAGGGCGCGGGGGCGGCCACCATTCGGGCGGCGACATCGGTCAAGCCAGCCGGTTCGGACCTGGGCGCCATCGAGCACGTCATCTTCCTCATGCAGGAGAACCGGTCGTTCGACCATTACTACGGCACCTACCCGCGAGTGCGCGGCTTCGACGACCACCCGGCCCATTCCCTCGGCGCCTTTGCCCAAGCGTGGCCGGGTGGTGCCGCCGAGCACCTGCTTCCCTTCCACCTGGCGGCGAACTCCGGCATCGGCGAGTGCACGTACGACCTGAGCCACACCTGGCCGGCCGAGCACATGAGCCGGGGCCAGGGCAACAACGCCGACTTCGTCCGCACCCACACGTCACCCGCCTTCGAAGGACCCGCGCACGGCGTCATGACCATGGGCTACTACGAGCGACAGGATCTGCCGTTTTACTACGCCCTGGCCGATGCCTTCACCATCTGCGACAACTACCACTGCTCGGTCATGGGCCCGACCCACCCCAACCGGCTCATGGCGCTGTCGGGCACCATCGACCCCGCTGGCAAAGCGGGCGGTCCGGTGATCATCACCAACCAGAGCGTCGAGGCCATCTGGAGCGCCACGTGGGACACCATGCCCGAGATCCTCGAAGACGCCGGGATCAGCTGGAAGGTCTACAACCCCGAAGGCTCCATCTACGCGCCGCCCTTCTTCGAGCAGAACGGACTGGTGGCCGGCGACGCCATCCTCCCCTACTTCAGCCAGTACAAGAACCCGGCGTCCCCGCTCTACCAAAAGGCGTTCCTCCCCCAGTACCCGAGCGAATTCATGGCGGACGTGGCCAACGGCACGCTCCCGTCGGTCAGTTGGATCCTGCCGCCCGCCGGCTACGACGAGCACCCGCCGTCACCGCCCGCCTTGGGTGAGTGGTTCACCAGCCAGCTCCTCACGACCCTGGTGTCCAACCCCGAGGTGTGGTCCAAGACGGTGCTGTTCCACATGTACGACGAGAACGACGGCTTCTTCGACCATGTCCCGCCCCCGACCCCGCCCAAAGGGACGCCCGGCGAGTTCCTCACGGCCCGCCCGCTCCCGACCTTGGCCGGTGGGATCCGCGGCCCCATCGGCATGGGCTATCGCGTGCCCATGCTCGTCGTGTCACCCTTCAGCCGGGGTGGCCACATCGCATCGGACGTCTTCGACCACACCTCCCAGCTTCGCTTCCTCGAAGCGCGTTTCGGCGTTCGGGCCCCGAATCTCACGGCCTGGCGCCGCCGCACGGCCGGCGACCTGACCTCGACCCTGCACATGCAGTCCAAAGACGTGTCGGCACCGGTTCTCCCGTCCACCTCGAATGACCTTCCCGCCAATGTGATGGCCGAAGGGTGTACCGAGGGCGACATTTTGGAAATCGACAACAACCAGCCCCCCTACCCGATCCCGATGCCTCAGGTCATGGCCCGTCAGGAGCCCACCCGCTCGGCGTGAGGACGTCCGGCCGACCAAAGCCACGTGGACGTCTGCGCGCTCCGCCGGTGCGTTCCGTCTGTACGTCCCACCTGTGCGTTCCGCCGCTGGGTCACCGATGGTCGCGCCACACCTCATGGCGGGGATTCCAGTCTCCAAAACCCTTGGTTCGCGTCCAGAGACACGACTCGATGGCGAAGGTGACGAGCAGGTCCTCGTCGGACGGGAACGGCACACCGAGGTCGGCGCGCTCGCGGACGAACTGCTCACCCAGCGCCTGCCGGAGACCGGCGTCGCTGACGACAGAGGCCAGACCGGTCACGCAGAAGGCGTCCTCGTTGTCCTGAGTCGGGAAGGAGTGCACGGCGTAGCGGCCGTCGCGACGAAGGTCCTCTTGCTTGGGAGAGGGAATGATGAAGCCGTACATCGCGTCATCGGTCAGAAGCGGGCAAAACGGGTGCAGGCGAGGCCCGCCGTCCCGCCGGATGGAAGCGAGAAAGGCCAAACCCACCCCATGCTGATAGAGGAGGGCCCGGCCTCCGCCGGTCAGGTCGGGGCGCAGCCGGCCGAGCTCTCCCCACGACGTCACGGGGTCGGGGTCAGCGGGGTCGGCGGCGGAGAGACGAATCCTCGATGGCGGCCGGTACCCATCCGACATCGGTGACGTTGAGGTCGGTTCCCGGAGGGACGATCTCGTCGATCCGGTCGAGCACGTCGGCGCTCAAACGGAGCTCGAGCGCCGGAAGCTGGGATTCGAGGTGCTCCATGGTGCGCGGACCGATGATGGGCGACGTGACCGCCGGGTGCTCCAGGACAAAGCCCAGCGCCAGCTGGAGCAGGCTCAGCCCAGCTCCGTCGGCCACCTTTTCCAAGGCGGTCACCGCCTCGAGCTTCTGTCGGTTCCCGGGCAGCGACATGTCGTAGTGATGCGGCAGCATGGCCGAGCGCCGGCTGGTGTTTTCCTTGCCGCTTCCGAAGGCTCCCGAGAGCCATCCACCGGCCAAGGGGCTCCAGGACAGGACGCCCATGTTGAACTTCTGGCACATGGGCAGTACGTCTTTCTCGATGCCTCGGACCAGGATCGAGTACGGCGGCTGCTCGGTGACGAAGCGCTCACGGGCGCGCCGCTCGGCCACCCATTGCGCGTCGACGATCTCGTGGGCCGGGAAGGTCGAGCTCCCGAAGTACCGGATCTTGCCGGCGTGCACCAGATCGGTCAGCGCGCCCAACGTCTCGTCGATGTCGGTGTCGGGGGACGGGCGATGGATCTGGTAGAGGTCGATGTAGTCGGTGCCCAACCGGCGCAGGCTGTTCTCACACCCCGCCATGATCCAGCGCCGCGAGTTGCCCTGAGCGTTGGGGTCCTTGCCCATGGCGCCGTGCACCTTGGTCGCCAGGACGATTTTCTCCCGCTTCACCTGGGCCAGGCCCTTGCCCACGATCTCTTCGGATTCGCCGAAGGAGTAGACGTCGGCCGTGTCGACAAAATTGATGCCGGCATCGAGGGCGCGATGCATGATGCGGATGGACTCGTCGTGGTCGGGCGTTCCCCAGGCCCCGAACATCATCGCCCCCAGGCAGAGCGGGCTTACTTTGACCCCAGTACGACCAAGTGTCCGATAGTCCATGCGCCAGATGGTAGCCAGCGGCCCCGCCGCCGGGTCGGCGGGTCACCCGGTCGCCGAGTCGCCGGGTCGGCGGGTCCCTCAGCCTCCCAAGCGCGCCGAGGCGTCGGCTGCGGCCAGGAGCAGGGCCGGCTCGTCGGTCCGGGCGTAGCACCGCAGGGCGGCCTCGGTCAGCTTGATGGCGTGTGCATCCTCTGAGGTCACCGCCCGTTCGATCAGTTCGTCGGCCGAGAGCGGATCGGTCGTGGGCAGGGGGGCGTGGCGCTCGATGTCATAGGCGACATGCAGGGCCGCCACCGCCTGCCAGGCGTAGGCCACCGCGGCATCCCGGTCCTCTTTCGCCAGCCAGGGCAGGACCAGCTCGAGCGCCAACGGCGCCGTGATCGAGTGCAGCACCGCGACGGCGTGCCCGTCTTCGGCGTTGCGCAGATAGGCCTTCGCCCCGCCACAGGCCAAGGCGTCGAGCAGGGTGACGGCATCGCCACGCGGCGCCAACGACGCCACGCCCTGCTCGAATTCGTCAGAGATGTCGGCCACGAAGGTCAGCCGTTCACTGATCAGGAACGGGTCGGGGGCCTCCTCGGGCAGGTAGGGAAGGTCGGCCAAGGCCTCCGGGACGTCCTGGTGCCCGATGAGGAGAGGTGGTCCCGGAAGTTCCTGGTACACCGAGGCCCAATAGGCCAACCCGGTCGCCACCTCGACCCGGCGCGCCGGCGTGTCGGCCTCACCGAGCGCCCGCAGGCCGTGGGCGGTGCGGATGAGCCCGTGTGTGGCCGCGCCGACCGTGCCGGGGACCAACCGGGGCACCCACTCCCCGACGACCGCGGTGACCGGCCGGTCGGCCATCTCGGTCTCGAAGAGGGTCAACCATTCCGGGAAGCGATCGACCTGGCCCAGGGCGTGCGGCCAGGCGTCGTCGCTCAGGGCCTTGGAGGCCGGGGCCGGGGCCGGCGACAACCGCTCGGCGTAGGCCGCCGTCCACGCCGGGACCGCATCGGCCCGTTTCAACTGCACCAGGGCTTCGGCCGCCATCGGACCGTGATTGGTGAGGCCGTAGGGCCCGTACTCGGGGGCGGTGGCCGCCAGCAGCGTCAACGCCTCGTCGAGCGGGTCGGTCTCCGCGGCGGTCTCCACCTCCCCAGTATGTCCCCGGCCGCACATGGCCGGGGTGGTCCGGGGGCCACTACGATCCGGCCGTCCGCGACTGGAGGTGCAATGGCGACCGAATCGCCGCTACACGGGATGAGGATCATCGAGTGCTCGGCCCTGGGCCCGGCCCAGATCACCACGCCCCTGGTCGACCTCGGGGCCGACGTCATCAAGGTCGAGCCGCCGGCGGGCGATTACATCCGCCAGATGACCTGGCCCATCGTCGAGGGCGTCTCCCTCATGCATCTCCATCTCAACCGGGGCAAGCGCTCCCTGGTGCTCGATCTGCGCACGCCCGAGGGCGTGGCCATCATGAAGGAGTTGGTGCAGACGGCCGATGCCGTGGTCGAGGCCATGCGACCGGGATCGTTGGCCCGCCGCGGTGTCGGGTTCGACGACCTGCGCGTCGTCAACCCGAAGATCGTCTTCTGCACCATCTCGGGCTACGGGATGACCGGTCCGTATCGAGACTTCCCCAGCCACGGTGTGGCCTACGACGTCTGGGCCGGCATCGTCAACGTGGCCACCGATGAGGAGGGCTTCGCCTACCTTCCCGAACACGCTTCCATCGGGATCCATGCCGGCCCCCTCTTCGGGGCCCTGGGGATCTTGGCCGCCGTGCTGCGGGCCCGGGCCACGGGCGAGGGGTCGTACCTCGAGCTGGCCCAGTCCGACGCGGCGGCGGCCATGGACTGGTTGCGCAGCGAGACCTGGCGGGCCTACGAGCGCCCCGAATCGGAGGTGACCGGGAACAAGGCCGACAACTACGAGCGCCGGGCCCCCGGCACCGGGGGAATGATCGAGGGGGTTCGCTACCAGGTCTACGAGGCGTCCGACGCCCGGTACGTCCTCTTCATGGCGTCCGAGCAGGCCTTCTGGAAGAACTTCTGTGAAGGGGTCGGCCGGATGGACCTCTTCGAGCGCTGGCCCGGCTCAACCTACGCCGATCATGCCCGGGGCAATCGTGAGCTGCAGGGCGAGCTGCGCGACATCTTCCGCACCAAGACCTTGGCCGAATGGCTCGAATTCGGCGGCCGGGTCAATACTCCGATGGCCCCGGTCAACACGCCCCAGACCCTGCTCGACGACCCCCAGTTCATCGATCGTTTCCCGCTGCTCCCGGCCGCGGACGTCGGCACCGACCAGCTCTTCACCCCGCTGCACTTCGTGGGCGAGGAGCTCCCGAAGCCGGCCCGGGCCCCGACGACGGGCCAGCACACCGACGATGTGCTCAAGTCGGTCCTGGGGTGGGACGATGCCCGCATTGCCGCCGCCGCCGATGCCGGGGCATTCGGGAAGACCGAAGAGCCGGCTGCCGGCGGCGCGGCCGAGCACCCGCGAGAACGCACGTAGGAAGACGAGGGGGAACATGGACAAGGTCCGGTTGGGCGTCGTCGGAGCCGGGAATATCGCAGTGATGAACGTGCGAGGGTACGTGGACGATCCGCGCTGCGAGGTGGTCGCGGTGTGCGACACCAATGAAGAGGTCGGTCGTCTGGCCGCCAAGGCATGGGGCGGGGCGGCGTACTACCCGGACCTCGACGCCATGCTGGCCGACCCCTCCATCGATGCCGTCGAGGTGCTGACGCCGACCCACCTGCACCACGACCACGTGATCGCCGCGCTGGAAGCAGGCAAGCACGTGTCGGTGCAGAAGCCGGTGGCCAACACGGTCGAGGACGCTCGCGCCATGCAGGTCGCAGCGGAGCGGGCCGGCCGGACCCTCCGCATCAGCGAGTGCTTCGTGCACTACCCGCCGCTCGAGTTGGCCAAGAAGCTGGTGGCCGACGGTGCCATCGGCAAGCCCACGTCCCTGCGCATCCGCACGCTGGTGGGGCAGACCACCTCGGATTTTCAGGCCGCCCTCCGGCCGGAGGGATACGGGTGGCGGCTCGACAAGCGCAGCCCCGGTGGCCACCTCTTCGACGACATGGTGCACAAGTACGCCATGGCCCTGTGGTTGCTCGACCTCGACATCACGGCCGTCCAGGCGGTGGTGCGGCGACGCGACCTCTTCTTCGAACCTTGCGCCGTCATCTTCGAGTACGAGGATCCCGACGTGCTCGGCACCATGGAGGTGCAGTACGCCCCCAAGCTCTACATGCGCTCGGGCTACTACGGGGCCGACGAATTCTTCGAGATCACCGGCGACGAGGGGCAGATCTGGGTCACCCGGGCCACGGGCGAGATGCTCGACCTGCCTCCCGTGATGTTGTTCACCGGCACGAAGAAGGAGTGCGTCACCACCGAATTCCGGGACGTCGATGCCGACTGGGGCACCGGCTTCGTCCGCTCGTCACAGCATTTCGTCGATGCCCTCCTGCACGGCACGCCGGCCGACATGAGCCCCGAGTCGGCGATCAAGGTGCTGCAATTGTGCTTCGCCGTGTACCGGGCCTCCGAGATCGGCACGTCGGTCGATCCCCGCACCATCACGGGATCGGTGACGGCGGCCGGATGGGCGGACTGGTAGTCAGACTCGTGGTCGGACTGGCAATCGGGCTGGTAGTCAGGTCCGATCGAAGAACTCGATGAGGTGGGCGGACACGTCGCCGGCGTGGGTCACGATGCCGATGTGGCCCGAGCCCATGATCTCCCGGTACTCGCAGCCCGGAATGATCTCCGAGGCCCGCCGGGCCTTGTCGGGCGGTGAGTCCACGTCATGCTCGAAGGCCAGGACCAGGCAGGGCACCGAGATCTCCGGCCAGCGGGTGGTGCGCACGGGATCGGTGGACCAAGCGAGGGCCGCCTCGTACTGACCGAGGGCGCCCGGGTTGGGCCAGGGCGGAAGGTCAGCCGTGAAGGAGAGCCAGGTGCTCACCACGTCGTCGTTCTGGATGTCGGCGATGGGGAGATAGCGCAGGGTCTGCGTGGCGTAGAACAGCCGGGGCAGTTCGACGTCGAGGGCGGCGATGTCGCGTTCGACGGTGGTGATGGCGATCTCCCAGGCCGTGGGCTGGTTGGCGCTCCCCATGAGGGCCGCCGCCCGCACCCGGTCGGGCTGGTCGAGGGCCAGGGTCTCGGCGATCCATCCGCCCAGTGAGTGCCCGGCGATCCGCACGGGCCGGTCGAAACCCAGGTGGTCGAGCAGGGCCAGCGCGTCAGCGGCCATGCCTTCGACGCGGTACGGCGCCGGGGGTGAGGAGGATGGGGCAACGCCGCGGTTGTCGAAGGTCACCACCTGGTATCCGGCGGCGACGAGGTCGGGCACGATCTGGAGATGCCAGGCCACGGCCGGTTGCCCGCACCCGCAAATGAGCAGCAGCGGCTCGCCCGTGCCGGTCACGTCGTAATTGAGGATGACCTCGCCCGTGTCGAACTCAGGCACCGATGACCTCGGACAGCAGGGCGGGGGCGACGTTGCGCCCGGTGAGGAGCACGACGGTCTCCTTACCTTCCTCGTTGGCGGGAATCAGGCCGGTCCGCAGCGCGGCCACGCCCACCGCTCCGGCTCCTTCGATGACGAGGCCCATCTGCTGCACGGAGAAAGCCATGGCGGATCGGATGTCCGCCTCGGTGACCGTGACCACCGGGACATGGTGGCGCAGCAGCACGTCGATGGTGACCGCACCCTCCTCGAGGTTGCCGGCCAAGCCATCGGCCAGGGTCGGCGTCACGCTGACGGCCACGATGCCCCCGGCGGCCAGCGCCGAGCTCACCGAGGGCGACGCAACCGATTCCACCCCGACCACGGCGACCCCTGCGTCCGCCAGGCCGAGCGCGAGGCCCGAGATCAAACCGCCCCCGCCCACCGGCACCACCACGGTGCCCAGGTCGGGTACCTGCGCGAGCAGCTCCCGGGCGATCGTTCCCTGGCCGGCGATCACGTCGGGATCGTTGTACGGCGAGACGTAACGGCTCCCTTCCCGCTCCGCCAACGCCAGGGCCAACGCTTCCGCCTCGCTGTACCCCGAGCCGTGCTGCACCAGGTGCACGTCGAACTGTTTGAGGGCCGACACTTTCGCCGCCGAGGCCTCCCGCGGCACGACCACCGTGACGTCGGCCTTGAGCTGGGCCGCCGCATAGGCCAACCCCAGTCCATGGTTCCCGGCCGACGCACCGACGACGGCTCGCCCGGGGTCCGACGCCAGCGTCGCCGCCACCGCGGCCAGGCCGCCACGGACCTTGAACGATCCGGTGGGCTGTACCGTCTCGAGCTTGATCGACACCCGTTCGCCCAACTGGGGAGCGGCCACCACCGGGGTGACGGGGAGGTGTCGACGCACCACGTCCCAGGCCGCGTCGAACTGCGCCGGTTGGGGAAGGGCCACGTCTCGCATCGGCACCAGTCTGGCCGAGGTCCACCTAACATGCTGCGCACATGACCAGTCCATCGACCTATGGCGGGGCCACGGTGTACGTCCATCCGGATGTGGCGGCCATGAGCCGGGCGGCGGCGGACCAGGCGGCCGCCATCATGCGGTCGGCCGTCGAGGCTCGCGGCGTGGCCCACGTCATGTTCGCCACCGGCAACTCGCAGCTGGAGTTCCTTGACGCACTCGTGGCCCGCACACCCGATGTGCCCTGGCCCGACACCGTGGTCTTTCACATGGACGAGTACGTCGGGGTAGGGCCCGACCACCCGGCCGGCTTCCAGAGGTACATCCGCCAGAGGATCGTCGAACGCGCGTCTCCCCGGGCGGCGTACTACGTCGAGGGACTGGGCGACCCCGAGGCCGAGTGCCGCCGCTATGCCGGCCTTCTCCGGGCCCACCCGCTCGATCTGTGCTGCTTGGGCATCGGCGAGAACGGGCACCTGGCCTTCAACGATCCCCCCGTCGCCGATTTCGACGACCCCCACGACGTCAAGGTGGTCGAGCTCGATGCCACCTGCCGGCGTCAGCAGGTCAACGAGGGCCACTTCGCCGATCTGGCCTCCGTCCCGACCCACGCCCTGACCGTGACCATTCCCGCCCTGCTGCGGGCCGCCCAGGTGCTGGCCATCGTGCCCGAGGGGCGAAAGGCCGAGCCCGTCCGCGACGCGCTGACCGGTCCGATCTCGACGGCGTGCCCGGCGTCGGCGTTACGCACCATCACCCACGCCACCGTGCACCTCGAGCCCGCATCGGCGCGGCTCCTGCCCTCGCAGCAGTCGTAGCCGTCGGGGCCTGCGCCTGGGATCCTGGCCGAACCGAGGGCGTTCAGCGCCCGGGCAAGGGGATCGGCGCTCCACTACCGTGGCCGCCATGAGCGACGTGTCCGACCTCTATGAGCTGGTGGCGAGCGGCTTCTCGGCCAGGGTCGACGTGATCTCAGATGGACAGTGGTCCGCTCCCACGCCGCACGAGGACTGGACGGTCCGGGACTTGGTAGCCCACACCATCATCACGCAACGCAAGGTACTGGCCACCTTGGGCGGACCGAAAGCGGTCGGGCCAGATGAGGACGGTGACCTGGCCGCGCAATGGCATGACGCCAGCGAGGCCATGCGTGACGCCCTCAACGACCCCGAGCGCGGCTCGAAGACGATTCGCGGTTTGCTCGGGGAACAGCCCTTCGAGGCATTGGTCGGCCAGCTGATCTGCCCCGACACCCTGGTGCACACCTGGGAGCTGTCGCGAGCGATCGGGCAGGATGCGACGCTCGATCCGGCCGCCATGGCCGGGGCGACGGCGATCCTCACGCCCATCGACGACGCCGTCCGACGACCCGGGGGTTTCGCCGACAAGATCGCGTCGCCGGCCGGCGCCGACGAGCAGACGCGGTTCTTGAACTTCGTAGGACAGCCCGTCGCGTCGGCGTAACCCGTCACCCGGCGCTACGTCACCCCTCACCCTGTCACCCGTCCCAGCGGTGGAGCCAACGCACGAGTTCGGGTGGTCCCATGTCGGCCACCCGCGCCCGGTAGTGCGCCACCTCTTCGGATGAGAGCACCTCTCTTCCCTCGCCCGACGAACCGCGTCGAAAGAAGCGCGTCCCGTCCACCAGGATCCCCATCGGGTCCGGCACGATCCGGCCGGCGCTGGCACGCATCTGTTCGAACCTGGCCTCGTGGGCGAGCTGAACCAGGGCCCCCTCCGGCACCACGATGCCCAGGCGATCAGCCAGCCGGCCCATCTCATCTTCGAGATCGCCCGACAGGTCGTCGTAGTGCACCAGCACCACGTTGGGCTCGGCCCGGCGGCCCCAGGCGTCGGACAGATGCCGCATCACCCCGGGCAGTGAATCCAGGTGCTCGGTGGCCTCGCCTTCCCAGTCGACCCAGGCCACCAGCCACTCGTGCACGGTTGTCGGCGGCGGGGTTTCGGTGGGCGCCGGCGCGGCCTGGCCGGTGAGCTGGCGGATCCGGTGCCGGTTGAGATTGGTCCTCTGGTGGAAGAGCGAGACCGCCAGATCGAGCGGGTCCCGGGCGACCACGATGTAGGTGACCCGCGGGTCGATCGGAAGCCCGTCGAGGGGGGTGTGCGTCTTGATGATGCGCCGATGACGCTGGGCCGCCAGTCGGGCGTAGACCTCGGCCTCCGGTGTGATCAGCCAATCGAGCCACGGTGAGAGGTCAGCCAGCGGTTGGGGAAAGGCCGGAGTTTGGAACACCAGGAGCGCGCAGATCATCTGCATCCACGTGGTGCCGCTCTTGGAACGGGTGCTGATCACGATGTCGCCCGCCCGGAAGGGGAAGTGCCGCCAGCGGGCGCTGTCCTCATCGGGTGACCGGTAGCGAACGGGAGGCTCGGTCGGCACGAACACGACGGTAGCGGTGCCACGACTGGCCGGCCTGGCTCCCGCCCTACGGGGGGCTGGCGAGCGCGTTCGTGAGGAGGTCGAGGTACCTCGCATCGGCCAGCGAGAGCCTCGACACCTGGGCCGCCGAGAACCACGACACTTCATCATGCTCATCTGGCGCGGCATTGCCGGGCTGCCCCGCCCATTGGCCGACCACCCAGACGCTCAGGTCGAACTTGCTGGTCACGACCCGGACCGCATCCAATTCGGCGGGCTCCACGATGACGATGCCCAGCTCCTCATGGAGCTCACGAACCAGCGCGCCCGTAAGCGTCTCCCCGTTCTCCACGTGACCACCGGGAAGGTCCCAGACGTCGGGGAACCAGGCTCGCTCTGACGATCGGTGACACAGCAGGACGCGATCACGGCGGACCAGAAGCCCGGCCACCACGAGGTGCGCATCGGCTGCGCCGCGCTCATTCATGTGCGACGCCGCGACACCACACCGGAGGCCCTCGGAGCTTGGTGGGCCGCGACCTTCACGGTGGAGCTACCCGGTGGGCGGGGTGTGCGACAGCCAGTGGTTGAGGAAGGCCACGGCGGCCACCCCGTGCCACTGGTGCCCGCCCTCGAAGACGTCGTGCACCAACCGGTCCCCCCCGCCCTCGTGGTCGTAGACCAGCCGCGTGCGCCGGACCGTCTCGGTGGCGGTGGCGACGGGGAACAGATCGTCGTCCGTCCCGGACTCGATGAGCAGGGGGCGGGGCGCGATCAGGGCTCCCAGGTCCTCGTGCTCCAACTTGCCCAGCATGTCGAAGAGGACCTGCGATCCGCACATGTTCCAGGGCATCTTGTGGGCCACCGCCCAGGAGGAGAAGTACCCGCTGACCACGGCGGCCGCCACCCGCTCGTCGAAGGCCGCGGTGAAGAGCGTGACCGTTCCACCCTGTGAGAGGCCGACCATCCCGATGCGGCCCGCATCCACCAGGGGGTGTGCCGCCAGGACGTCGAGGCAACGCTGCATGTCCCACACGGTTTGCGCCAGGGGGTTCCACCCGGCCATCACCGCGTGGACGAGGTTGGTGTCGCAGGCGTAGTGGTCGTCGGGGTTCCAGTCCTGGCGCTCCCCGAAACAGCGGAGGTCGGGCGCCAACACCACGTAGCCCTGCCGGACCAGCTGACGCGCGTAGTCACCATTGGGCTGGTTGGTGTGCTCGAGGCCGACCACCTGGGACTTTCCCGGGCCGTGCCCGTGACAGGCCAGCACGGCGGCCCCCGGGCTCACCCGGCCGTCGGGAACGAGCAGGTAGGCCGGCACCGACATGGTCTCTTCGCTGTCGAACACCACCTTGTCCCGCCGGTACCCGTCGCACTGCACCGACTCGAGCGTCTCGAGGTCGAGGGGGACCGGCTCGGGCATCTGGCCCAGCAGGGCCACCAGGCGTTGCCGGCGTCGCGCCTTCCAGGCGGGGAGCGAGTCGAGATCCTCTTCGGGCAACGGGTCTTCGTGCCTGGTGGCCGCCAGCCGCGTCATCCACTGGTACCAGGGGGAGTAATTCCTCGCCGGCACCGGCAGCACCAGGGTTGGCCCGTCACCGCTCTCAGGATTGCCCATGGAGCTCCCTTCTTCGATCGCACCGGCGGTCCCGTTTTGGTGGGGATCCGCCGTAGTGGATCTGCTCACCTGCTCAATGTAGAGGGCATCGGGCCGGGCCGGATTGAGAACGACCCCGCCGTCGGGCACAATGCCTGGGTGACCATTGCCGCCGGCCTCAGCGTGCATCCCCTCTCCCCCAGCATCGGAGCTGAGATCTGGGACATCGACCTGTCGAAGCCACTGGCGCCTCCCGTCGTGGCCGCCGTGCGTGAGGCGCTGAACACGCACCACGTGATTTTCTTCCGCGATCAGTCGCTCACACCCGACCAACAGGCCGATTTCGCCCGGCAATTCGGTGTCGTGACCGAGGCCCACCCCGTGCTCCCTTCCATCAAGGAGAGCACCGAGGTGTTGGCCATCGACGGCAAGGTGGACCGGGCCAGCTGGTGGCACACCGACGTGACGTTCACGCAGACGCCCGCCATGGGTTCGATCCTCTACATGATCGAGGCGCCCGAGGTCGGGGGCGACACCATGTGGGCCAGCCTCCAGGACGCTTACGACGGCCTGGCTCCGGGCGTGCGGACCCTGTGCGACGGGTTGATCGCCATCCACCACGACCCGTGGTTCGCCGCCGATGTCGACGAGCGGGGCGGCTACGAATGGAACGGCGTCTGGTACGAGAAGTTGCTGCCGGCGATCCATCCGGTCGTGCGCACCCACCCCGAAACCGGGCGCAACGGGCTGTTCGTCAACGGCCAGTTCACCCAGTCGATCCTGGGCCTGTCCAAGAACGAGAGCAACGCCATCCTCGAGATGCTCTACCGGCACTGCGTCCGGCCCGAGTTCACCTGCCGGTTCCGGTGGCGGGCCGGGTCGGTCGCCTTCTGGGACAACCGGGCCACCATGCACTACGCGCTGGACGACTACGGGGACACCCCCCGCTTCGCCCACCGGGTGACCCTGCGCGGCGACCAACCGTTCGGGCCAGCCATGCCTGCGCGCACCGACGGCTGACGGGTTTCCCGATGGTGGCCGGCCTTCCGGCCGAAATCGGGGTCGCCGCCCTGGCGTTCGTCAGCACCAACGTGGACAACGCCGTCGTGGCCGTGGCCATGGTGGCCGCCGCAC
>DASZJQ010000108.1:0-4646 GCA_035947875.1 Acidimicrobiales bacterium | reverse complement strand
GATGGTCGTCCCGTAGCGGGGAAGGACGAAGGCGACCCTCACGGGGTGTGACGGCAGCGAGTCGCGGCCGGCCTCATCACCCGGTTCACGCCGCGCAGGCGGCCTCGAGCGCGGACAGGAACCCGTCCTGCACCCGGGGCAGGGCGAAGGTCCCGACCCTCTCTGACGCCGCCTGTGCCAGCGTCGTCCGGAGCTGATCGTCCCGGACGACCCGATCGATCGCCGCCGCCACCCGAGCCGGCTCTTTGTTCGGCAGGATCAGCCCGGCACCCCGTACCGTCTCCGGCACCGCGGTGTTGGTGTAGGCCACAATTGGGAGCCGGTGATACATCGACTCCAGCAGGGGAACACAGAACCCCTCGTGGTTGGAGAGGCACACGAAGACGTCCGAGGCGGCGTAGTAGGCGATCAGCTCCTCGTGGGTGACCGAACCGGCGATCTCCACGGCGTCCAGGAGGTCCAGTTCCTGGGCGAAGCGTTCGACGGCCAGCTGGTACTCGTCGCTGATGGAACCGCCGACGAGGTGCAACCGGGCCTTGGGGTCGTAGAGCCGGCGGTAGGCCGCCAAGGCCTTGACCAGATCGTGTTGGCCCTTGTGGGGCGACACCTTCCCCACGAACAGCAGGTCGGCGCCGCCGTCAGCCTTCTGGTCGGCCAGCCGGGCGGCCAGGGCCCGGTCGGGTGAGCCGGCAAAGCCGTCCAGATCGATGAGCAGGGGCACGGTGGTCGTTGATCGGTAGCCGGCCGCCTGGAGCTCCCGCTCGTTGAACTCGGAGTCGGCGATGGCGAACTCGGTCACCGACGCCAGATCGCGGAGCTGGGCCCGGCCCAGACGGACCTCCTCGCCCACGGAGGGCATCCACGCCTCCAGCAGGTCGGCGGGCGTGATGTTGTGGTAGTTGACGAACTTGCGCTCGCTGCGGCCTCGGAAGATGTCGGCCACCCCGCTCCCGATGGACAATTGATAGAGCAGGACCCGTCCGGCCGACGGGCGGTCACCGAGGCGGCTCACCGGGAGCCCGTCATCGAGACGGTCCGACGAGGCGTTGCCGTAGTAGATGTCCGACTGGTAGCCCCTCGACCTCAGGAGATCCCGAAGTTGCATCACGTGCCCGCCGATGGCGTCCCTACTGGCCAAAGAAGGGATGACGTGATCGATGCGGACGACCGTCAAGACGCGTTTTCTTCCCAACCGGCCAGCGGGGCGAACACGGAGCCGACGGCCGGCACCTCACCGGTGTGACCGGTGGATCGCAAGCGGAAGCTGACGTCGAGGGGAAGGCGGACCCGACCGGTGGAACGACCGGGATTGGCCACCTCGAACTGGGTGGCCTGGTCCTTCCAGTCGAAGATGGCGGTCTCGGTCTCACTGCGGACCCCGACGCTGACCGAGTAGGTGCCGTCGAGGAGGGGCACCTCGGGGAAGAAGAACCTCACGACCCCTCCGCCCACCGGCACCTCCATCTGGCAGACCGGATCATCGGGATCGGACGCGAAGACCAGTTCGTTCTTGTCGTCGTGGATGGCGATGGTGGCCATGGCGTTGGGCACAGCGGCCAGGCTGTCCAGGTCGGCGGTGACCGTCAGGGACTCGCCGGGGTACAGATGGCTCCGGGCCCCGCTTCCGCCGTGCTCGGCCTGCACCGTGCCGATGGCGAACACATTGCCCTCGATGCCGCCGGATTCCGACCCTTCGAGCGTGCCGACGCCGAGAAGGTCGGCCAGATACACCCGGATCCCCTCGCCGGGCTCGTCGACCGTGATCACCCGGCCGTGGTTCATCACCATGACCCGGTCGCAGTTCTGGCGGATGGTGTCGGTCCCGTGGCTCACCACCACGATGGTGCGGCCCTCGCGCTGGAACCGCTTCACGTGATCCATGCACTTCCGCTGGAAGGCGGCGTCACCCACGGCCAGCACCTCGTCGACCAACAGCACGTCAGGCTCCACGTTCACCGCCACCGCGAACCCGAGCCGCACGTACATACCCGAGGAGTAGAACTTCACCTGGTTGTCGATGAAGTCCTCGAGCTCGGCGAAGGCCACGATGTCGTCGAAGCGCTTGGCGATATCGCCACGCGACAGCCCCAGCAGCGATCCGTTGAGGAAGATGTTGTCGCGTCCCGACAGCTCGGGTTGGAACCCGGCCCCCAGCTCGAGCATGGCGGCCAGGGTGCCCCGTACCCGGATCTCCCCGGTGGTCGGCTTGAGAATACCGGCCACGCACTTGAGCAGGGTCGACTTGCCACAACCATTGCGCCCCAGGATGCCGAACGTCTCCCCCTGGTTGATGTCGACGTTGACGTCACGGAGGGCCCAGAACGGGGTGAACGGCATCTTGCCGCCGTGGATGACCCGTTCCTTGAGCGAGGTGTGCTTCTCGCTGTACAGGCGGAACTGCTTGGAGATGTCGGTGACCCCGATGGCGACGGCCACGGTCAGAGCTCCTCGGCGAAGTTGCCCTCGAGCCGGCCGAACACGATCAGGGCCAAGAAGAACAACCCGACACTGACCCCCAGGACGATCCCGTTGACGGCCGCGTAGGTGCCGACGCCCCAGTTGGGCAGTAGCTGGTTGACCTGGTGGGTCGAGGTGCTGGTGTACTGGGTGACCCCGTAGATGGCTCGCTGGAAGGTCAGCACGATGGGCGTCACCGGGTTGCACAGATAGAGGTACTTGAGCCAGAGCAGGCCGGGCTTGCCGTCCAGGTGCGTCGAGATCAGCCCGAACGAGTAGACGATGGGGGTGCCCCAGAACCAGGCCATCAGCAGCACCTCGGTGAGGTGCTGGGTGTCCCGCAGGTAGACGTTGACCGCGGAGAGGAAGATGGAGACGGCCCCGGTGAAGACGATGAGGGCGAGCAGGGCCAGCGGCAGGATGGCCACGAACGTCCAGTCGGGGGCGATGCCGAACAGCAGCAGGGCGAGGATGAGGACCACCACCTGGATGGCGAACATGACCATGGCCACCCCCACCACCGACAGGGCCAGCAGTTCGCGGGGGAAGGCGACCTTCTTGACGATGCCGGCCTTGCCCACCACCACGCCGGTCGACCCCATGGCTGCCCCGTTGAACAGGTTCCAGGCCAGCAGCCCGGCGAACAGCCAGATGGCGAAGTGGGGTTGGCCGTTGCGCCCGTTGATGATCTTGAAGACGAAGAAGTAGATGGCCAGCACCAGGGCCGGGTTGAGCATCGACCACAGATAGCCGAGGACCGAGTTCTTGTACTTGACCTTGAGCTCGGTGCGGGTGAGCAGGACCAGGAGGTCCCGGTTGACCCAGAGGTCCTTCAGCCGCTGGCCGAGCTGGACCTTGCCGTTGACCACGGTGACCCGGTCGTTGCTCTGCCCGGGCACGAAGCGGGTACTTCCCCCGATGTTTGAGGTGCGCTCTGGCCCCGCTGACGCGGGCTCCACGCTGAGGCTCACGAGCTGGAGGCCCCCGCTCCGGCCTTCGGGACCTCCATGGCGTCCTTTTGGATGACTTCGTCGATGAAGCCGTACTCGCGGGCCTCTTCGGCCGTGAACCAGCGGTCGCGGTCGGAGTCTGCTTCGATGCGGTCGATGGGTTGGCCGGTGTGGAAGGCGATCCTTTCGGCCATCATCCGCTTGAGGTAGATGATCTGCTCGGCCTGGATGGCGATGTCCGAAGCCTGCCCCTGCATCTGGCCCGAGGGTTGATGCATGAGGATCCGGCTGTGGGGAAGTGCGAACCGCTTCCCGGGGGTTCCCGCGCACAGCAGGAACTGACCCATCGAGGCGGCCAGGCCGACGCAGATGGTGCGCACATCGCACCGGACGTACTGCATGGTGTCGTAGATGGCCAGGCCGTCGGTCACCGAGCCACCCGGCGAGTTGATGTAGACGGAGATGTCGCGCTCCTGGTTTTCGGCCTCGAGCAGGATCAGCTGGGAGCAGACCAGATTGGCCGTGTCCTGATCGATCGCCGAGCCGATGAAGACGATGCGCTCTTTCAGCAGGCGCTGGAAGATGTCCGACCCGGGCCCGACTTCGGCGCTGGTCCTCATCTGGAGCGACCCGCGGGCCGGGTCGGTGGCGCGGGCATGCGGGAACACGTGACGGGTGTCGTCCATGGCGCAAAGCCTAGTGGCTCGGTCTTGTGGGCGGGCGCACGTCAGACGGGCCCGACCCCCGGGTCAACGACGGGCAGCAGCCGCATCCCGGACACCGAGGATGGCTTCCACCAGGTGATTCCCGGCGTCAGCGATGTCGAGGGCTCGGAGCCGGCTCCTTCCCGCGGCAACCAGCTGTTCCCGTCGCCCCGGGTCGGCCATCAGCCCGGTGATGACCGCGGCCACGTGGCGGGGGTGCTTGTGGTCCAGCAGGATCCCGGCGTCGCCGAGGACTTCTTTCACGCCACCCGCATCGAAGGCCACGATCGGGAGACCGTGGCCCATGGCCTCGACCAGGGGCACTCCGAAGCCTTCGTGGTCGGAGAGCATGACCAGCACGTCGGCGGTGCGGTAGTGCGCGGCCAGCTCGTCCTGGCTCACGCCGGACACGAAGTCGACGGCGTCGGCGAGCCCGAGGGCCGCCGCGTACCGGCGCAGGGCGGCGGCGTAGGCGGGCTCGGTCGGCGACCCGATCAGGGTCAGGGTTGCGCCCGGGTCGGAGCTGGCGCGGGCG
>DASZJQ010000107.1:0-3234 GCA_035947875.1 Acidimicrobiales bacterium | reverse complement strand
GCCGGTGATGGAGATCTTGAACTTGCGGGGGAGGTTGGCGTACTCGCGGTTGCCGGTGAAGAAGTCGGAGACCTGCTTGACCACCGGATAGGCGTCGAAGGCCTCGTCGGCGTCGACCCCCGACACCGGGCAACAGAGGACGTTGCGGGCCCCGTCCCCACAGCCCTGGATGCTGGTGAGCCCGACCTGGGCGAACCGGCGCCAGATGCGGGGGACGTCCTCGATGCGGATCCAGTGGATCTGCACCGACTGCCGGGTGGTGAGGTCGGCGTACTTCGAGCCGAACACCCGGCTCTCGGTGCCGTCCGGACCCTCGCCGAAGGCGTCGGCCACCACCCCGATCTCCCGGAACTGGGCGGCGGTGAGGTGCCCGCCGGGAACCTTGATCCGCATCATGAAGGCGTCGCCGCCCTGCTTCTGCGGGTACATCCCGACCCACTTGAGCCGCTCCTGCTCGCCCGGCACCGCACTGATGGAGTCGGCTCCCTGCTTGGAGTACGTGTCGATCACGGCCTGGGCGACTTCGAAGGGATGACGGGACAATTTCAACTGCTCGACCGAATTGAGCTCGCCGACGTTGCGGTAGGGACGGATGAATTTCAGGCCGCGCTCGCGCCCGCGGAACTCCATCCCGTAGGGGTTGTCGAGGTCGCGGGGCATGACCTAAGCGTGCAGCCCGCACTCGGATTTGTCGAGTCCGGCCCAGCGGCCGGCCCGCGGGTCCTCGCCCTCGGCCACCGGACGGGTGGTGGGGGCACAGCCAATGGAGCGGTAGCCCTGGGACCACAGCGGGTGCTGCGGGAGCTGGTGGTCGACCAGGTACGACGTGATGTCGTCGTTGGTCCACGTGGCCAGCGGGTTGACCTTGACCAGCCCGAAGGCGGCGTCCCAGCTCACGATCGGCGCGTTGGCCCGGGTCGGCCCGTCGTCGCGCTTGAGCGAGGTCAGCCAGGCCCGATTGCCCCTGACCGCGGCCCGCAGGGGGGCCACCTTGCGGAACTGGCAGCACTGCTCGCTGCCACAGGGATGGGCCGCCGCTTCGGGACCCGGCTTGGTCACCGTCAGGTTGAGCCCGTAACGGTCGCGCACGGTGTCCACGAAGGCGAGGGTCTCGGGGAAATGCGCCTCGGTGTCGAGGAAGATCACCTCGATGTCGGGCGCCCATTTGGTGGCCAGGTCGATCAGGACCACGTCCTCGAAGGACGCGGCCAGGACCAGATCGGTGCCGAAGGTATCCACGGCCCAGCGGATGACGGTGCTGGCCGGCGCCGTCTCGAAGTCCGCATTGAGGCTGCTCAGCTCGTCGGCGCTCAGCGTGTCCCCGGCGATCTTCGATTCAGCCATCGGCCACTCCCTTCCTCGTGGCTCGGGATCGGACCCTCGCCCATAACCTGTCGGAACGCCTTCCGGGGTCCTGACCCGCGGCCTTGACGCCCGACGGAATGCAGACCAAAGTATACATGACCAGATTGGTCATGATTTGAAGAGGTTCCGTGGATACTGCCGAATCCATTGCAACGACACGTGCTCGCCCATCCGTCGGCCCCACCCCGCCCCCGGGACGATCGGCGCAGTCTGGCGCGTCGGTGACCGCCCTGGTCCGGCCCTTCGGCCATCCCCTGGGGCACCTCGACCTGCTCGAGTCGCTCGCCATCTTCATCATCCGCGAGGTGGCGGCCGAGTCCGAGCGCCCGGTCCTGCTCTTCAGCGGCGGCAAGGACTCGGCCGTCCTCCTGCACCTGGCGGCCAAGGCCTTTGCGCCCGCGAAGATGCCCTTCCCCGTGCTCCACGTCGACACCGGGCACAACTTCCCCGAGGTCCTCGAGTACCGCGACGCCCAGGTCGCCACCGAAGGGGCCCGCCTCCTGGTGGCCAAGGTGCAGGACTCCATCGACCAGGGCCGCGTGGCCGACCCCGGTCCGGTGGCCTCGCGCAATCGGCTGCAGACCACGACGCTGCTGGACGCCATCAACGCCAACAAGTTCGACGCCGCCTTCGGCGGCGCCCGGCGCGACGAGGACAAGGCCCGGGCCAAGGAGCGGGTGCTCTCCTTCCGCGACTCGTTCGGCCAGTGGGACCCCAAGCGGCAACGCCCCGAACTGTGGCAGCTCTACCAGGGCAGCGTGCGGCCCGGCGAGCACCTGCGCGCCTTCCCGCTCTCGGACTTCACCGAGCTCGACATCTGGCAGTACATCCGCCGTGAGCGCATCGCCCTGCCATCGATCTACTACGCCCACGAGCGCCGGGTCATCGAGCGCGACCGCATGCTCCTGGCGGAGAGCGAGTGGGTCCAGCCCCAGGGCGCCGAGACCGTCCAAGTGGCCACCGTGCGCTACCGCACCGTGGGCGATGCCACGCTGACCGGGGCCGTGCGCTCCACCGCCGCCACGGTGGAGGACATCATCCGCGAGGTCTCGGCCAGCCGGATATCCGAGCGGGGGGCCACCCGGGGCGACGACCGCTTCTCCGAGACGTCCATGGAGGACCGCAAGCGCGAGGGGTACTTCTAAAACGATGCCCACGCAGCCCAGCCCGCCGCCGGCCGGCGGCCCGGAGCTCGGCGTCGACACCATGGACCTGCTGCGCTTCGCCACCATCGGGTCGGTCGACGACGGGAAGAGCACCCTGATCGGCCGGCTGCTGTTCGACACCCGCCAACTCTTCGACGACCAGCTCGATGCGCTCTCCGATGCCGCCGATCGCCGGGGCCTCGACGAGGTCGATCTCTCCTTCGTCACCGACGGGCTGCGGGCCGAACGCGAGCAGGGCATCACCATCGATGTGGCCTACCGCTACGCCGCCACGCCGCACCGCAAGTTCGTCATCGCCGACTGCCCCGGTCACGTCCAGTACACCAGCAACATGGCCACCGGGGCCTCGACGGCCGACCTCGTCCTGGCTCTGGTCGACGCCACCTCGGGGCTGCGCGAGCAATCACGGCGCCACATCTGTATCTCGGCCCTGCTGGGGGTGGACCAACTCGTGGTCTGCGCCAACAAGATGGATCTGGTGGGCTGGGACAAGTCGGCCTACCAGGGCATCGTCGACGACATGCAGACGCTGGCCCGCCGGCTCGGCATTCATTCCTGCACCGTGATCCCCATCTCCGCCCTCCACGGCGACAACGTGGTCGAGCGTTCCGACGCCGCCCCCTGGTACGACGGCCCGACCGTGCTCGATGCGCTCGAGTCGGCCCAGGCCGGCGGGTGGGCCTCCCAGCACGGCCTGCGCCAG
>DASZJQ010000106.1:0-4191 GCA_035947875.1 Acidimicrobiales bacterium | reverse complement strand
CACGGCGCGCCTCTACGGCATGACGGACCGGGGCACGGTGGAAACCGGCGCGCTGGGCGACCTCAACCTGATCGACTACGACGCCCTCTCGCTGGGCGGCCCCTACGTGCAGGCCGACCTGCCGGCCGGTGGCCGCCGCCTGCTGCAGAAGGCCGACGGGTACGTGGCCACCATCAAGAAGGGCGCGGTGACCTTCGAGGGCGGGAAGGCGACCGGGGAGCTTCCAGGGCGCTTGGTACGAGGCAGTCGCTGACGCAGGCGAACTGCCATCACCATGACGCAACCTGAGACCCGGTACGCCCTGCGGGACGGGCAACACATCGGCTACCAGGTCTGGGGATCCGGCCCCATCGATGTGCTCGAGTTCAACAACGGCCTGATGATCTCCATCGACGAGACGTTCGACGAGCCCAACTGGTTGCGCTGCGAGGAGCTCCTGTCCTCGTTCTGCCGGTTGATCCGGTTCGATGCTCTCGGCCTCGGCCTCTCCGATCCGCTCCCCGCCGGCACCTCCCCCACCATCGCCGGCTGGGCCGAGGACGCCCTAGCCGTCCTGGACCACGCCGGCTGCGAGCGAGCGGCCGTCATCGGCCCTACCGGCGGTTCGATGGCCGCCATGTGGCTGGCCGCGCACCACCCGGAACGGGTGACCTCGCTGGTGCTGATCAACGGCAGCGCCCGGGTCGGCCGGGCCGAGGACTACGAATTCGGGGTCGCCGAGGATCTGACCGCCGCCGTCTCGAGCAACGTCGAGAGCCCGGCCGGGGAATCCGAGGTGCCCCAGGACATCGCCATCTTCGTCCCCAGCCTGGCCCACCGGGTGGGCTTCCGCGAGTGGTGGGGCCGGGCCGCCCGACGCGGCGCCAGCCCGGCCACGGCCATCGCCTTCAACCTGGTCACCTTCTCGGCCGACCTGCGGGACGAGCTCCCGAGGATCTCCTGTCCCACCCTGATCATCTCGCGGGCCGACGCCTTCGCCAACCTGGTCGAGCACGGTCGCTACCTGAGCCGCCACATCGAGGGCGCCCGCTTTCTCGAGGTACCGGGGCCGGACCTGCTCCTGTGGGCCGGTGAATTCGACTCGGTGGTCGACGAGATCGAGGAGTTCCTCACCGGTCGGCGCAGTGACCATCCCACCGAGCGCATCCTGGCCACCGTGCTGTTCACCGACATCGTCGACTCGACCAGCCGGGCCGCCGCCGCCGGAGACCGTCAGTGGCGCGGCGTGCTCGACGAGTTCGACGTCAACGTGCAACGCCTCCTGGACCGCTTCGACGGGGTCCATGTGAAGAACACCGGGGACGGGACCCTGGCCCGCTTCGCCAGCCCCGCCCAGGCCGTCCGGTGTGCCCTGGCCATGGCGCAGACCGGTGAGAACGTCGGCGTGGCCATCCGGGCCGGGCTGCACGCCGGCGAGATCGAGCTGCGCGGTGACGACATCGGGGGCCTGGCCGTGCACATCGCCTCACGGGTCAGCGCGCTGGCCGGTCCCTCCGAGGTCCTGACCACCGGAACGGTGCGGGATCTGGTGGTCGGGTCCGGCATCGTCTTCGACGACCGCGGCCAGCACGATTTGAAGGGCGTGCCGGGCGAGTGGCAGCTGCTGGCCGTCACGCGGGCCTGAGCACGGGGCGCTCAGTCTCGCCCTGACCGTTCGCTATTCGTCGACCGCGGTCGCCGTGGCCGGATGCGGCTCGTTGTCGCGACCCGGGTGGGCGTTGATGAGAATCCCTCCGACGATGGCGCCCAGGGTGAAGGAAGCGGCGGCCCAGCCACTGGCCACGGCGAAGCCGTGCACGGTGGCGTCCGCCACGGAGCGCGAGGTGTGGGCGTGTGTCGTCAGGTAGGCGGCCGTCGCCGTGGCGGCCACGGTATTGAGCAGTGCCGTGCCGACCGACGCGCCGACCTGTTGGGACGTGTTGGTGGTGGCCGAGGTGATGCCGACGTCACGTGGCTCGGCATTGTTGGTGGCGGTGCTGATGCACGGCACCAGCGCGATCCCCAGGCCCAGGCCGAGCAGGAGCTCGGTGGGCAGGATGTGGGCCGCGTAGGAGGCGTCGGGCGTGAGCTGCGTGAGCAGCGCCACGCCCACGGCGGCGATCAACAGCCCGGGCACGACCAACCATCGGGTTCGCATACGCGGCATCAAGCGGCTGGCCAGCTGGGTGGCGGCCAGTCCGTTGACCGCCATGAGCGGCAGGAAGGCGATGCCCGTCTTGAGCGGGGAATAGCCGTCGACCGTCTGCAGCAGATAGGTGAGGAAGAGAAAGGTCCCGTACATCCCGAGCACCGCCAGGATGATGGTGAGGAAGGACCCGGCCCGATTGCGATTGGCCAGGATGCGCATCGGCAGCAGCGGGCTCGCCACTCTGGTCTGCACCAGCACGAACAGGGAGAGCAGAACCACGGCGACGACGAGGGGTCCGACGACCAGGGGCGAGCTCCAGCCCTTGGTGGCGGCCTCGCCCAGGCCGAAGACCAGGGCCACCAGTCCGCCGCAACCCAAGATGGCGCCCGGGATGTCGAGCCGCACCTCCGAGCGGCCGGAACGTGCAGGGATCATGGTGAAGGCCCCGAAGGCCACCAGCGCGGCAATGGGAAGGTTCACGTACAGACACCAGCGCCAGTCGAGGTACTGGGTCAGGAACCCGCCCAGGATCAGTCCGAACGCGGCGCCGCCGATGGCAATGGAGGCGTAGATCCCGAAGGCCCGGCCTCGCTCGCGGGGGTCGGTGAAGGTGGTGGCCAGCAGCGACAGCACCGAGGGCGCCAGCAGGGCCCCGAACATGCCCTGCAGGGCCCGGGCGCCGATGAGCATGCCGGTGGTCTGCGACGCCCCGCCCAGGGCGGAGGCGGCGGCGAAGCCCACCACGCCGATCATCAGGGTTCGCTTCGGCCCGATCATGTCGCTGATCCGTCCCCCGAGGAGCAGCAGGCCGCCGAACCCCAGCGTGTAGGCCGTCACGACCCACTGACGGTCGGCGTTGGAAAAACCCAGGGACAGCTGGGCCGACGGCAAGGCAATGATCATGATGGTGGTGTCGAGCACGACCATCAGCTGCGCCCCGGCGATGACGACCAGGATCCACCAGTGCGCCCGAGTGGGACCCCCGCTCGCCTGCGGCGGTGCGCTGACGGTCTCGAGTTCGGTCATGGTCGAGCCCCGACCGCCGTACGGCCGAAGGCCCCGGTGGCCGGGCGCCCCGGGGTGTCACGTGGGTTGGGACGAAACGGCAAGGGTGTCTCCTTGGTTTTCGGTTCAGGGCCCGGGAAAGGTGCGGCGAAGGAGGTCGAGGGTGCCCTGGTCCCGCGAACCGGCGGGTGTGTGGTCCGGGTCCAGCCGACCGTAGACCAGGCGGATGAAGGCTTCGGCCGGCAGCTCCAACGTCTGGGTGCCGTCATCGCCGGGGAGGTCGTCCACGGGGTGAAGCTGGACGCCGTCATCGTCGGATACCAGGAGGAATCGGCGGTCCGGTCCATCGGTGGCGACGGACACCCGGACCGGGCCGTCCGGCGCTCGACCGGTTCGGGCCACCAACTGGTCGAGCGTGTCGATGAGGAGTGCCGCCGCATCGGGCGCCACGGTCGCCGTCGGGTCACGGATCACCCCGACGTCCCAGCTGTGGACCGCGTGCTCGCCCAATCGGAGTCGCAGCAGCCCGGTCAGGTCCCGGACCTCGCCGAACATGTCGAGCTGCCAGCTCTGACGGTGCTGATCGTCGAGGGCAAGGATCTGGTCGAGGAAGAGGCGATCGGCCGCCAGGCCCTCCACCGACTGCCCGGCCGGCGACATGGCGTTCCACCGCTTCCAGATGGGCTCGAACTCAGGCATGCCCGGGATCGGTCCCCCACCCAATCCGGCCCGCAGGAACAAGCTGAAGATTTGGGCGCCCGAACCGAGATGCGAGAGCACCTGGGCTATCGACCAGTCGGTGCAAAACGAGGGGCCCGCCACCTCGTCGGGGCCCAGTTGTCCGACGAGGCGCGTCAACCGCTCATGGGAGGAGACGGTTGCGGCTAACCAATCCTCCGTGGTGGGTGAAGCGGACACGCAATCTCCTTCGTGGCGGGCGCCGTAGTGGTCACGCAGCGCGATCCGACATGCGCAGGGACCGGGCGCATGGTCGACCGGGCTGGAAGCGGCGTGTGCCCCTTCCGCCGCCAGCGTAACGGCGAAGCGGAGCGCGTCAT
>DASZJQ010000105.1:0-4880 GCA_035947875.1 Acidimicrobiales bacterium | reverse complement strand
GGGGAAGCGAGCATGTCTGGTCCGCTGGAAGGTGTCCGAGTGGTTGAGGTGGCGAACTGGACGTTCGTGCCGGCGGCCGGGGCCGCGTTGGCCGATCTGGGGGCCGATGTCATCAAGGTCGAAGCCCCCAACGGGGACCCGCAGCGGGCCCTGCGCAACCTGCTCAACCTGGCCGAGGACGGGCCCAACCCCTTCCTGGAGGTACCCAATCGGGGCAAGCGCAGCTTCACGGCCGATCTCACCTCCGAGGAGGGCCGCCGGGTACTGGCCCGGGTCGTCGCGGCGGCCGACGTCTTCATGACCAGCAACCTGGCGCCGGTACGCCAGAAGCTGGGCATCGAGGTCGAGGACATGCGGGCGGCCAACCCGAACATCATCTACGTCCGGGGGACGGGATGGGGCGCCCACGGTCCCATGGCCGATGTCGGGGGCTACGACGTCGCCTGCGGTTGGGCCACCAGCGGGATGGCGTACAAGATGTGCGTCGACGAGGGTCCCTTGGCCCAGCCTCCGGGGTTCTTCGACCTGCAGGGGGCCAACACCATCGCCGGAGCGGTCGGCATGGCGTTGTTCAAGCGCGAACGCACCGGCGAGACGTCGGTCATTGACGTGTCGCTCATGAACGTGGGCATGTGGGCCACGGCGCCGGACATCCTCGGCACGCCGTTCTCGGGCAGCCACGGCGTGGGGGATCGAGCCGAGTCACCCAACCCGATCGTCAACGCCTACCGCACCGGCGATGGCCGTTGGCTCTACCTGGTGTGCCTCCAGGCCGATCGGTTCTGGGGCGAGCTGTGCACGCTTCTGGGCTGCCCAGAGCTCATCGACGACGAGCGGTTCGTTGACGGCACCGCCCGCTACACCAACCGCCGTGCGTGCGTCGGCGCGCTCGATGCGGTGTTCGGGGCGAAGACGATGGACGAGGTGCATCAGGCTCTCGACGGGTTCAGCGGGGTGTGGGCCCCGGTCCTGCGCCCATCCGAGATCCCGGACCATCCCCAGGTCGAGCCGAACGGGTTCCTGCCCACCATCACGCCCCACCACGGGCGCCCCTTCCAGTTGGTGCCCGCCCCCATGCGCTTCGACGATCAGCCCACGGTTCCCCGGGGCGCGGCGCCCGAGCTCGGTCAACACACCGAAGAGATCCTGCTGGAGACCGGCATGGACTGGGACGAGATCGGCCGGCTGCGCGCCGTGGGCGCCCTGGGGTGACGCAGGTCCTCAATCCGCCCTTCAGTCCGTCGGCCCGGGGCTGAGTTCGGCCTTGAGGACTCGACGGAGCAATTTGCCGGTGTCGCTGTAGGGGAGTTCGGTGCGGAATTCGATCCGTTCGGGTGCGCGGGTCGACCGGAGCCGCTCGGAGACCCAGACCCTCAGTTCGCCCTTCAATGCGTCGCCCGGTTCGTCGCCCGGTAACGCGGCCGCGTTGGCATCATGGCGATTCCGCACCACGACCACGGCCGCCACCGCTTCGCCCCACTCGTCACTGGGGATGCCGATCACCGCCGCCTCGGCGACGGCCGGGTGCTGGGCCAGGACGTCTTCGATCTCGCCGGGCGAGAGGTTCTCTCCGCCCCGGACGATCACGTCGTCGAGTCGCCCTTCGACGAAGAGATAGCCGTCCGCATCGAGCCAGCCGCCATCGTTGGTGGCCAGCCACCCATCGGCATTCACGGCGCCGCCACGTCCGAGGTACTCACCGGAGACCTGTTCGCCCCGCACCCAGATTTCCCCGTGGTCGCCCGATCCCAGCAGCTGACCCGACGAACCTCGGATCTCCACCTCGAGGTTGGGGAGGGGACGACCGACCGAGCCCAGCCTGATGCGCACGCTCGGCTCGGACGAGGCAATGGCCTGGCGATGGTCTTCGGGCCCGAGCACGGCGACCGTCGAGCTGGTCTCGGTGAGCCCGTAGGCATTGACCAGCCCGACGTGGGGGAGGTGGTCGAGTGCTCGCTCCACGATGGCGACCGGCATCCGGCCGCCGCCGTAGGACAGGTGCTGGAGCGCGGGCAGCTTCTCTCCCCGTTCGTGGAGCACATCGAGGATGCGGTCGAGCATCGTCGGAACGACCATGGCATGGGTCACCGCTTCGGCCGCCGCCAGGTCGACCCACGCCTCCGGGGAGAACTGGGGCAGATAGACGAGGCGTCGCCCCGACCAGACCGAGGTCAGCACGGCCGCAATTCCGGCAATGTGATACGGCGGGACGCTGACCAACGCGGCGTCCCCGCTCTCGGCTCCCAGGAACTCGACCGTCTCCAATACGTAGCTCGTCAGGTGTCGATGGCGCAGTACCGCCGCCTTCGGTTCGCCCGTCGTGCCACTGGTGAACAGCAACACCGCCGGGTCATCCGCGTCGTCGCTCGCCGCCGGGGCATCGGGCCCGTCCGCCTGCAGGAAGTCCGCACGGCTCGTCATCGACAGGCCAGGAATGCCGTCGGGGAATCGCGCCGGCACGGACGCCTCCACCACGGCCAGGCCCGGGGCGGCGCGCTCGAGGATGGCGGCCAGCTGGGCATCGGCCAGTCGGTAGTTCACCGGGACGTAGGGAATGCCGGCCACCGCGGCGGCGAAGAGGCCAAGCGGCACGGCCTCGGAGTTGACGTCGACCGCCACCAGGCGTTCGGCCTCTCGGCGACGGAGGTCACGGGAGACGGCCTGGGCCCGCTGCAGCAGGTCTTGGTAGGTGAGACCCCGGCCCTGCGGCCCGACCGCGGTGCGGTCCGGGAGCGCGTCGGCGACGATATCGAGGAGGGACGTCAGGTGCATGCAGCGTGCCTCAGTCCGAGGAGGGGAGGGGCTTGGCTTCCTTGGGCGGGATGGCCACGCCATCGACGGCCAGCGTGCAAGCCCCCGCCTTGGTCACCAGTACCTCGAGGCCGGAGTCGGGGTGCGCAAACCTCTTCCCGATCAGCGAACCCCCGGCAAACGATGGATCGAGCTCGAGTCCCGACGCACGGTCGTCTCCCACCGGCACCATGGGGTGCCCACCGCATTCGAGCGAAACCGCCTGGCTCGCCCCGCGCACGACGACGACTTCGGTGTCGCAGACTTGGCTGGCCCACCGGGACCCGGGTTTGAGATCCACAAATCCTGCTTTCTCTCGAGGTTTACCGTCCGTTGGTCTATCGGCACCGTGGCCTGCCGGGCAATTAGAGCCCGTCGGCCCGTTCCGGTGCGCAATTTTGGCGGCAGATGGGCTGGGCTCGGCGGCTGGCGAGCTGGTCGCTGAGCTCTTAGGCGCGGACAACCTCGTCGACCAGGCCCCAGCCCAAGGCCGTGGTCGCATCGATACGGGCACCGCTGAGGGCGAGGAGCGCCGTGCGATGGCGCCCCACCCGCCGGGTGATGCTCACGGTGCCCCCGGCACCCGGGATGAGCCCCAGTTGCACCTCGGGGAGGGTTGCCGTGAAGTCGGGTCGGGCGACCACGTGGGCGGCAAAGGCCGCAAGTTCCACGCCCGAACCAGCGCAGGGTCCGTGGACCTGAACGGACAGGCGCGACCCAAGTTCGTGGGTGGCTCGGCCGATGCTGGTGGTCAGGCGGACCAGATGAGCCGAGGCGGGGTCGGCGAAGGTGCCGAACTCATCGAGGTCGCCTCCGCTACTGAAGGCCGGTCCCTCGCCACGCAGCACGATGTGGGTGAGCGTCGGATCGGCGCCGGCCAGCGCCAACCCGTTGAGCAAGCCGTCACGCATAGACCGGTTCAGCGCATTTCGCACCTGGGGTCGGTTGAGCACGATGTCCAGTCGATCCCCCTGACGCTCCAGTCGCACCGGGGCCTGCGCTTCGGGCGCCTCTGGCCCGATGGTTCGGCTCGAGCGCCAGGTGGTGAATTCGACGCCGGATTGCAGTAAGGAGAAAACGGCCGACTCGGCCACCAGGCCGGGTCCGAGCGAGTGGTGCCCATGACGCAGGAGCATGGCCAGCGACGCGGCCGCGGTTGGGTTCTCGCCGATCGTCCTGAGGAGGTCGTCGACCGTTGCCACCCCGTCCTCGGGGACGACGTCGGCCATGGGGGGGCGCGCACCGGGCGAGCGGCCGCGGGCGATCACCACGCAAGGCAGGGAGGCCAGGCGTGCCGTGACCTCGGCGTCGGCGTCCGTGCCGTCGGGCGACGTGAGCACCACGAATCCTTCCGCGTCCGACAGCGACTCAGCGGCGAACGGTGAGGACACCAGCGTCGCCAACTTTCCGTCTGAGGTATGGAGGACTCGGATGCGGTGACGTTACCCGAGGAGATTCTGCGACGTGCCGGCGTCAATGAAAGTATCGAGGAGTGGATCGACGAAGCGTGGCGTGGCCGGACAGCGACGCCCTGCCGCTCACCGGCCGTGTGATTGGCCCGTCGCTCGGCTCGTTGGTCGTGCGCCGGGCCGAGGTCGACGGCGCGCTGGTCGACGTGCGCGTGGACGATGCGACCGTGACGGCCATCGGGCCACCGGGCAGCCTCGGCGGTGCGGACCGGGAGATCCGCTGTGGCGGGGGTGCGCTCATGCCGGGGCTGCACGACCACCACCTCCATCTCATGGCCATGGCGGCCGCCCTGAACTCGGTCGACGTGAGCGGCGGCCTCGATGACGCCATCGTGGCCGCGCACGGCCACGCTCAGCCGGGCGAATGGATCCGCGCCGTCGGGTACGACGAAGCCGAGAGCGGTTCGCTCGACCGGTGGAGACTCGACCAGCTGGCGTCGCGAAGACCCGTCAGGGTGCAGCACCGTTCGGGCTCGATGTGGGTGCTCAACTCAGCCGCCCTGGAACGCGTCGGCGCGCTCGAGTCCAGGGAGGCCGGGATCGAACGAGGTCCGGGCGGCCTCCCGACGGGCCGATTGTTCCGCCTCGACAGCTGGCTGCACGACCGCCTGCCCGACCGTG
>DASZJQ010000104.1:0-13629 GCA_035947875.1 Acidimicrobiales bacterium | reverse complement strand
GGCATCTGCCGGATGGGAACGAGATCGCCCAGTTGTTCGGAGGCTCGGCGATTGACCGCATGGTGGGGGCCACCTTCGAGATGGCGGTGCTCGATGCCGAGCTGCGCCTGGCCGGGAGGTCCCTGGCCGACTCGTTGGGCGTCGGCCCCGGCTTCCGGACGATGCCGATGGGAACGGCCTTCGGCATCCCGGCCGATCGAGATCTCGGCGCACTGCTGGCGAGGGTGACGGGTGAAGTGGAACGGGGGTCGTCGCGGGTACGCCTCAAGATCGCTCCCGGTTGGGACGTCGAACCGGTGAAGGCCGTACGCCAAGTCCATCCGGAACTCACCATCCAAGCTGACGCGAACGGGTCGTACCGCTTGGAGGCCGATCGGGACGACCCCAATGCGGCGATTCGTCTGGGAGGTCTGGCCGAATTCGACGTCCGGTGTGTGGAGCAACCGCTGCCGCCCGGCGACCTGGTGGCCCACGCCGAGCTGCGGCGGCGCATTGGCGTGCCCATCTGTCTGGACGAGTCGCTTTCATCCCCTCGGCGGGTGCTCGATGCCCTGCGCAACGAAGCCTGCCAGGTGGCGTGCCTCAAGCCGGGGCGCCTGGGTGGCGTCGTGGCCGTCCGGCAGGCTCACGCCGCCTGTGTCGCCGCCGGCGTCTCCGTCTTCGTCGGGGGGTTCTTCGAAGCCGGCTTGGGCCGCGCCGCCAACCTGGCTCTGGCCGCCCGACTGGCGCAGAGTGCGGTCGGGTTGGTCGGTGACCTCAGCGACCCAGCCGATTACCTCGAGGTCGATCCCTGCGGGTACCCCGAATCGCGGCAGGGCCGGGTCGATGTGCCGGCGCAGCCGGGAGTCGGGCAGCCCCCTGGCCAGGAACTCCTGGACAATTTGGGAGCGCAGCGTCGCTGGTTCCCAGCCACGTACACTTGACGCTCCATGCAGCGCGCCCTGCTCGAGCGACGGATCAGAGATGTCCATGCCAGATTGGTCCGCGCCCGCGAGGAGCTGGCGGTGCTCGACGAGCAGCTGGAGGTCGTCCTCGAATCGGCCGATGAGGCCCGTGTCCGCTCGCTGGTCTCGGAGACCCCGCTGGCGGCCCATGAGCACAGCGAGGCCAAGCGGCATGCCGACGCCATGGTCAGGGCCCGGGCCGCCCAAGCCAGCGCGGTCATGGACCTCGAACGTCGCCAAGACGAGTTGTTGGCCAGCGTGAGTACCGGTCGTTCATGATGAACAAGACCGACAAGACCGACAAGACCGACAAGACCGAGAAGACCGACAAGACCGAGAAGACCGACAAGACCGAGAAACGGACCCTTGCTCGCGTCGTCATCGCCGAAGACGAGGCCATCATTCGGCTCGACCTCAAGGAGATCCTGACCACGGCCGGCTACGACGTCGTGGGCGAGACCGGGCGGGGTGACGAGGCGGTGTTGCTGGTGGAAGAGCATCAACCTGATCTGGTCATTTTGGACATAAAGATGCCGGGCATGGACGGGTTGGGGGCGGCCCGAGAGATCACGTCGCAGCACAAGGTGGCCGTGTTGTTGCTGACCGCGTTCAGCCAACGCGATCTAATCGAGGAGGCCCGTGACGCCGGCGTGGCCGCTTACCTGGTCAAGCCCTTCCAACCGCGTGAGTTGTTGCCGGCCATCGCGGACGTGTTGGCCAAGGTCCGCCAGGAATGGGCCATCGATGCCGAGGAAGAGGGCCAGGGATCGGAAGACAAGATCGCCACCCGCCGCGTGGTCGATGAGGCCAAGACCGTTCTCATGGACGGCAACGATCTGCCTGAGGAAGAAGCGTTCAGCTTCATTCAACAGACGGCTATGCGGAATCGCATTCGGATGCGTGACGTAGCCCAGCAGATCGTCGACGGCACGCTGGCACCCTGAGTGCCACCGGTGGAGGAACGCTCAGGCTCACTCTTTCTCCTCGACGGGATGTCGCTGGCCTTCCGCGCCTTTTTCGCTCTGCCCGACACGTTGGCCACGTCTTCGGGAGTGGTGACCAACGCTCTCCACGGCTTCGTCTCGATGCTGACGTACATCGTGAGGGAGCACCAGCCGGGCGCGTTGGCGGTTGCCTTCGACCTGCCCGGAGACACCTTCCGCGACGAGATGGTGCAGGGCTACAAGGCGGGGCGGGCCACGGCGCCCAGCTCGCTGCCGCCGCAGTTCGAGATGATCCGCCTGGTCATGGACGCGCTGGGCATTCCGGTGGTCGAAGCCCCGGGCTACGAAGCCGATGACGTGCTGGCCACCTTGGCCACCGAAGCCCGGGATCGCCAGTGTGACGTGGTGGTGGTGACCGGGGACCGGGACAGCTTCCAGCTGATCGAGGACCCCCACGTCCGCGTGCTCTACAACCGCCGTGGGGTGAGCGACTACTCCCTCTACGACGAGACGGGCATCGTCGAGCGGACCGGCGTGCCACCGTCGAAGTACGTGCTCCTGGCCGCCCTGCGGGGAGATCCTTCCGACAACCTGCCTGGCGTGCCCGGGGTGGGGGAGAAGACGGCGGCGAAGTTACTGCTCAAATACGGCGACCTCGATGGGATCTTCGCCCACCTGGACGAGCAGTCGCCCAAGCTGGCGGAGAACCTGGCGGCCCATGAGGACCTCGCCCGTTCCAACGCCGCCGTCATCCCACTGGTGCGCGACGTGCCGCTGGACGTCAACGTCAGCGACCTCCAGCTCGGCGGGTGGGACCACGCGGTCGCGGCAGCCGTGTTCTCCCGCTACGAGCTGAAGACCCAATGGGTCCGCATCGACGACCTGCTGCAATCGGGCGCGCTGGGCGAACCGGCAGGTGGGCGGGCCGCGCTCCCGAGGACCGAGCACGCGCCCGCCGTGGACGACCGTGCCGTGGACGACGACTCGGTGGACGACCAGCCGGTCGCGGCGCCGGAGAGCGAGGTGCGGGTTCCGACCACGGCCGACCAAGCCATGACCGACCTGGGCGCCCTGGGTGACGGCGAAGTGAGCGTGGCGGCGCGATGGCTCGGCGTGCCGGGCCGGAGCGAGCTGGTCGGGCTGGTCCTGGCCGCCGGGAACGGGGAGGCGGTGATGGTGCCGGCCGCCCTCCTGATCTCGGCGACGGTATCGAAGAAGCTCAACGACGTTCTCGGTCGCTCGGGCGGTCAGGTGCTCGGCCATCACGTCAAAGAGGTGATGCGCTCGCTGCTGCCGCTGGGCATCGACATCACCGGCCTGTCCATGGACGTGGCCGTGGCCGCCTACCTGCTCGATGCCTCCACCGGCGAGTACGGGCTCGACACCCTGCGCGAGGGCGGCGGGCAGTTGGAATTGCTGAGCACCGGGGAACTCGACCCCGATCCGGCCGACGTCGTCCTCGAAGTGGCCCGGTCCGCCGCCGCCGATGCCCGGAGCACGGCCGTGTTGGCCTCGTCGTACCGCAAACGGCTGGTGGCCGAGGATATGGTCTCGTTGCACGACGACATCGAGAACCCGTTGGTCCGGGTCCTGGCCAAAATGGAGGTGGCCGGGATCGGCATCGACCGCCAGGAGCTCCAGAGCATCGCGGACAGCCTCAAGAAGTCGGCGGCGGCATTCCAGGTGAAGGTGTGCGAGCTGGCCGGGCACGAGTTCAACGTCAACTCCACCAAGCAGCTGCGCACGGTGCTCTACGACGAGCTCGGGCTCACGCCGGGCAAGAAGACGAAGACGGGGTACTCGACCGATGCGCAGACCCTCGAGAGCCTGCGGGACGTCCACCCGATCATCGAGGCGCTGCTGTCATACCGGGAGGTGGAGAAGCTGCGCTCCACCTACGGCGAGAACCTCCTGGCCGAGGTGGCGGAGGACGGTCGCATCCACGCGTCGTTCGGCCAGACGGTGGCCCGGACGGGGCGAATCTCGTCGGACCGGCCCAACCTGCACAACATCCCGGTACGCAGCGAGCTGGGCAAGCAATTCCGGCGCGCCTTCGTGCCCGCTCCAGGGTGCAGTTTCCTGGTGGCCGACTACGACCAGGTCGAGCTGCGGGTGATCGCCCACCTCTCGGGTGACCCGGAGTTGATCGAGGCGATGACGTCCGGTTGCGACGTGCACCGGGTGGTGGCCGCGGGTGTGTTCCGCGTGCCCGAAGAAGAGGTGACGCACACCCAGCGCGAATACTCGAAGATGGTCTCGTACGGCTTGGCGTACGGCATGGAGGCCTACGGCCTCAGCCAGCGCCTGGGTGTGCCGGTGGAAGAGGCGGCGGCCATCATGGACGGGTACTTCGGTGCGTTCCCGACGGTCAAGCGGTACATGGACGATACGGTGGCCGAGGCCCGGGTGCGCGGCGCCACTGTGACCGAGTTCGGCCGGGTGCGGCCGCTCCCGGACCTGGGATCCTCGAATTACCGGGTGCGCCTGGCGGCCGAGCGCCAGGCTATGAACGCCGGCATCCAGGGCTTGGCCGCCGACATCTTCAAGCTGGCCCTGGTGCGGCTGGACCGCTACCTCGAGGAAGGGAAATTGGCCAGCCGGTCGGTGCTCCAGGTCCACGACGAGGTCATCGTGGAGGTCGTAGCCGGGGAGGAGGCCGAGGTGAGCCGCCTCACCGAAGAAGCCCTGACCGGGGCGGCCGACCTGAAGGTCCCCCTGACCATCTCCATGGCCACGGGCCCGAGTTGGGCCGCCGCCAAAGGCTGATAACCTGTTGCGCCCGCTGGCACCGGTAGCTGGGCACCCTATTGGACTCACACCGACCCCGGCGCGGTCACCTGCAGTTTGAAAGCGAGCTTTATCGATGTCCGACGTGCGCACTTCCGTCCTCCTCTCTCCCGAAGCCATGGGCAGCTTCGATGCCGAAGGGAACTACACCCCCCGCACCATCGTCGACGACGACCTGGGCGACGCCGATCTCGAACAGGCGATGGGCGACTCCATCATCGAGTTCGACGACGGCGATGTGATCATGGGGACCGTGGTCAAGATCGACCGGGACGAGGTCCTGCTCGATATCGGCTTCAAGTCCGAGGGTGTCATCCCCGCCCGCGAGCTGTCCATCCGCAACGACGTCCACCCCGAGGAGATCGTGTCGCTGGGTGAGGCGATCGAGGCCCTCGTCCTCCAGAAGGAAGACAAGGAGGGTCGACTCGTCCTCTCCAAGATGCGGGCGCAGTACGAGCGCGCCTGGACGACCATCGAGCAGAAGAAGAACGACGGCGAAATGGTGGCCGGCCCGGTGATCGAGGTCGTGAAGGGCGGCCTCATCGTCGACATCGGTCTGCGGGGCTTCCTGCCGGCGTCATTGGTGGAGTTGCGCCGGGTGCGTGAGCTGCAGCCCTACGTGGGCAAGGTCATCGAGGCGAAGATCATCGAGCTCGACCGCAACCGCAACAACGTGGTGCTGTCGCGGCGGGCCTGGTTGGAGGAGGCGCAGAAGGAGCAGCGTGGGGACTTCCTCGCCAATCTCAAGCCCGGCGAGCGCCGCAAGGGCGTGGTCTCCTCGGTGGTCAACTTCGGTGCGTTCGTCGACCTGGGTGGCATGGACGGGCTGGTCCACGTGTCCGAGTTGAGTTGGAAGCACGTCGACCACCCCTCCTCCGTCGTGTCGGTCGGCGACGAGATCGAAGTCGAGGTACTCGACGTGGATCTGGACAAGGAGCGCATTTCCCTTTCGCTCAAGGCCACGCAATCCGACCCGTGGCAGGAGTTCGCCGACAGCCACGCCGTGGGACAGCTGGTCTATGGCCGCATCACCAAACTGGTGCCGTTCGGTGCCTTCGTCCAGGTGGGTGACGGCATCGAGGGCTTGGTCCACATCTCCGAGATGGCGGCCCACCACGTGGACCTGCCCGAGCAGGTGGTCACCCCGGGCGAAGAACTGTGGGTCAAGATCATCGACATCGATCTGCAACGCCGCCGGATCTCGTTGTCCATCAAGCAGGCGGCCGAAGGTGGCGAGGTGTCGGAGGAGTATCGAGAGGCCTTCGGCGAGCACGCCTATGACGCAGAAGGCAACTACATCGGCTTCGACTACGCCGAAGGCGAGTTCACCCCCGAGACCGAAGCCCAGGCCGCCTGGGCCGACTTCGCCGTCGAAGTGACCGGCGGGGCCAAGGGGGAGGGCGAGGAAGGTGAAGCCGGCGAAGCGGCCGAAGGGTCGCCCGTCGCCGAAGCTCAACCTCCAGTTGAGGTCGAGGGTACCGCCCCGAGTGAGGCCAAGCCTGAAGCTGTGGTTGAGGGTGAGACTGAGGCCGAGGGCTCGATTGCGCCTGTCACCACGGAGGGCCCCGGCGAGGCCGAGGGTTCGGCCGAGGCGCCCACTCCTTCGACGTGAGATAGATGGACCGGTGGCTCTCCCTCATAGCGAGGGCCTCTGAGACCCTGAGAACCTGAGGCCCCACGTGGGGACTTCCCGGCCCCCCGACGATCAGATCGAGCTGACGGCCTCGAGCCATTCCATCCGCGTCCCCGACGGGTGCGCCGTGGCCAAGAGTTGGACGGGCCCTTGCCCACCCTCATACGTAGTGACCGACAGGGCGGCGAAGACCCCGCCTTGCCGATTCTGATCGACCAGACCTTCCGGCGCTTCGGTGTCCTGCACCGTGCGGTGGGCTTGCGTGCCCAGGGGGACGAGCGGGTCGAGCGAGACCCAGGCCACGTCGCGTTCGCGGCCGAGCCTCGAGATGACGTCCCGTACCGCACGCAGCTCCGCGTCATCGAAGAAGACGGCCGTGTAGGAATCAACCACGGCGATGAACAGTCCCGCGGGCACCGCTCCCAGCACCTCGGGAAGGTGGACATCGGCCGGGCCGCGAACGATGGGTGCACGACCGGCGCGCGCCACGTCGATGGCTCCGGCGAGGCGTTGCAATGCCCCGACCTCGGGTGGGGCGCAGGCCGTGAGCCACGCTCGCTCCTCCGGATCGTCCAGATCGAGCGGGTTGAGGTCGATGCCGGCTCGATGTCGGATGGCCGGCGTCGGTGGCAGGCGCGGCCTAAGAGGTCCCTGCAGCTCGCAGTCGATGTGGACGGGGGAGTCCGCCGGCCCCCAGCCACGTCCATCGCTCATCGTGAAGCGGTAGCGGTCGAGATAGAGGCCGAGCCCCGATCCCGTCCCCATGTCCACCAGCGCCAGCTCCCGCCCGGGCTGGCTCCGCGTCAGCGCGCCCAGGGCCAGCGCTACCTGCGTGCAACGGGCCACCTCGTTCATTTGGTAGACGCGCTGGCTCTGGAGACCGGACAACTCGTCCCGATGCTCGAGGCAGAACGCCCGGTAGCGGCCGGCGAAGTGATGGTCGAGCGGTGGCTGGTCGCCCCCGGCTGCCGGGAAATAGGCGGCGAAGGGCTCGGCGCGATGCCGCATCGCCACCCGGTGCACCGATGCCACGAAGAGCAGGGGCGGAAGACGCTCGGGCGGAATCTCGGCGGCCAGGGCCAACAGCTCTGCGTCGTCGGCCAGACATCGGAAGAGCGACGCCGTGAGTTGCCACGTCGGCGACGCGTCAGGACCTGACCAGCCCTGCGCGACCTGCGACGCCTCGTCGCGGATCCGGGTGATCTGCCGGCTTTCAGGCATACGGAGAGGGAGCAGCCCGAGAGTACCGGTGCGGTCGAAGTGACCCTCCAACCGTGGATCCTGCAATAGACGCCATCCTCATGCGGAGTTCGCTCGCGGTTCCGGCGTCACCGACGTGAGGATACGCCGGAGGAGGGGGCCGAAGGCCAGCCGGAGACCAGCGGTGGACCAGCCGGGGACCAGAGGGTGGGGGAGTCCCGTCTGTAGACTGACACCCTCGGCGGGTACCCCAGACAGGGACGCCTTCTTTCGAGCCTGTAACCCTTCGCCTCGGACACGAAGCAACGAAGAGAGACCATGAGCCGACCTTTTAGTCAGGGCATCTGGCCAAAGTCCGCCCAACGCGTCGACAACCAAGGTGAGCTCTACACCCGGCCGGCCGGTCTTGGTTATGTCTTTGGCGCGCTGTTGTTCTTGACGGTGCTCGAGGCGGTAAACGAGCTGTTCGGGGTCGGGGGCCCGTCGACGATCTATCAAACATGGTTCCATGATCTGATCATCGGCGCGGCGGCCGTGCTGATTCTGGCCCGCGCCGTCTACGAGCCGACGACCCGGACGGCGTGGCTCGCCTTCGGGTTGGCCATGGCGTTCTGGAGCGTGGGCAGCATTTCGTGGAGCCTGGCCTACGGCGGCTTGCCGCGTGCGCCCTACCCCACCTTTGCCGACGTGTTGTGGCTGTTGTGGTACCCACTGATGGCGGTCGGCATCACCCTTCTGATCAGGGTCCATCTGCCGCGGTTCGAGCTGCACCGTTGGATGGATGGCCTTGCTGTCACGCTGCTCGTGCTTGCCGCAGGCTTCGCCCTCATCATCCAACCGGTGGCCGAGCGGGCCACACAGCCGACGCTGGCCACTGTCGTCGACTTCAGCTATCCCGTGCTCGATGTCCTGCTCATGGGAGCCCTCCTCGGCGTGTACGGGCTGCTGGGCTGGCGCCCCGATCGCATGTGGACCCTCATCGGCCTCGGCGTGTTGGCCACGACGATCGGGGACGCTGCGTTCGCCATCCAGGAAGCGCGCGGGGTGGTGGACGGCGGACGTTACGACTTCGTCTGGACCCTGGGGGCGCTGTGTATCGCCGGTGCGGCCTGGGTCACAGGACCCGGTGCGGGAGACGATCGGGCGGTGGTCACCGGCATACGTGCAGTGATACTGCTCCTCGTGGCCCAGGCCATCGCCGCCGGGATCCAGATCTACGCCCTGTTCGGAGAGTTGGCCCGGAGCGAGCGGGTCGTCACGTTGGCTGTCCTCGTGGTGACTTCGGTGCAGATCTTCCTGAACCGACCCCGGCCGGATGAACCGACCCGGCCTCAATCCGTACCTCAGGACCAGGAGCAGGACCAGCAGCAGGAGCCGGCCGATGAACCAGTGCGCACCACGCCCGGGGATGAACATGGTGTCGAGCAGGGAGAGCGCGACGGCCCGGCAGCTGGCAGCCTGTCCACCGGAGACGAAACCAGGGAGGCTGAGCTGACGTGAACTCCAAGGAGTACCAGTCGGAGCTGGAACGGCTGCAGGTCGAGCTGGCAAAGCTCCAATACTGGGTCCAGTCATCCGGCGCCCGAATCGTGGTGCTGTTCGAGGGACGCGACGCAGCCGGGAAGGGTGGGGTGATCAAGCGCATCACCGAACGCATGAACCCCCGGGTGTGCCGGGTCGTGGCCCTGGCCGCTCCCAATGAGCAGGAGCGCACCCAGTGGTACTTCCAGCGCTACGTGGCCAACCTCCCTTCGGCCGGCCATATCGTGTTGCTCGACCGCTCCTGGTACAACCGCGCCGGGGTGGAACGGGTGATGGGCTTCTGCACCGATGACGAACTCCGGGAATTCCTCCGTTCGTGCCCCGAATTCGAGCGGATGCTGATCCGGTCGGGTATCCAGCTGATCAAGTACTGGTTCTCGGTCAGCGACGAGGAGCAGGAGCGCCGGCTCCAGTCCCGACTGGCCGACCCCACCAGGCGCTGGAAGCTGTCACCCATGGACCTCGAAGCCAGGTCGCGCTGGGTCGAGTACTCACAGGCCAAGGACGAGATGTTCACCTATACCGACACCAAGCAGTCGCCCTGGTTCGTGGTCCCTTCCGACGACAAGAGAGCAGCACGACTCAATTGCATTCATCATCTCTTGAGCATCATCGGCTACGCCGAACAGGATCCTCCTGCCCCCGGGCCTCTGGCGCCCCGGCCGGTGGGCGCCGGCTACGTCCGCCCGCCGATCGAGGAGCAGACCTATGTCCCGACGGTCTATTCCTGACCGGGTCCGACCGGTCTCCGGCACCCCCTTCCGCAAGCGATCAAACGTACGACGTCAAGCCGCGGGACGGAGCGGCTCCAGAGCGATGTTGGCCTGACGCAATCGTTCGAGCACTCGGTTCTCTCGACCGTAGGTCAACGGGGTGAACAACATGGTGTCGAGCGGGAACCAGAGGCCCAACCACACCAGGACCCAGCCTCCGGTGTCGACGACCAGATTGGTGTTCCCCGTTGGGCCCACCACGCTCGATTTGATGATGACGAGCACGAACCCGACCACGGCCAGCGGGACCCCGACCCACAGTGAGGACACGCCGTCGAGTCGGACGGCGCGGCGTTCCCGTTGGTTATAGGCGATCCGATGGTCGCAGTACCGTTGCAGGGTCCGACTGATCCGTTCACTCACGCCCTCCTCGATCTGTTCAGCCGGGAGCGACAGCTCGAGTCGAACCGGACCCCCGGAACGACGACGGCTGCGGAGCACGCTGATGCAGTACTCCACTCCAGTCATGAAGTTCCGATACTCCGAGAACAAATCGGTTTGCGCCAGTTGGAACATCTCTTCCGGGCTCGTGAGCGAAAGCGGGATGACCTCGGGTCCGTGCTCCGCCACGGCCAAGGTTCTAGCCGCCCGGAGCGGTCGGCGCCTCCTTGGTGAGCCGGGCCAGGACGTGGGCGAAGCGGGCGGCGCCCTGGGGGTGAACCTCGAAGAACAGCGCCGGATCGAGCAGCTCGAGTTCGAGGACGGCCGGCGTCCCGTCGTCGAGGGGGACGAGGTCGACCCGGGCGTAGGTGGTGGGACCCAACCGAGCCTCGGCCGCGTCGAGTGCGGCCCGGGCCGTCGTGAGCTGGGCCGGCGTGGGTTCGAGCGCGCTGATCTCCTGGAACTCCAACAACTCCGAACGCGGTCCGATGTCGCGCCGCAGGAGCGGGCCCTTTCGGACAGCGTGGCTGAACTGTCCGGCCAGGAAGATGAGGCCCCCCTCGCCTTCGGCATCCACGGCCTCTTGATACGGCTGGACCATGACGTCTCGGCCGCCGGCGAGCAGATGGCCGATGTGGTTCTGGGCAACCCGGTGTTCGCCCGCCCGGTAGCGAGCGGTCTGGAAGCCTCCCCCCGAGACGGTCGGCTTGACCACGACGTCGCCCCGGGGGATGGCCCCAAGAGCCCCGGCCCCGGTGGTCTCGTCGGCGGCACGCAACCAGAGCGTCGGCACCGTGGCCACCCCCGCGGCGGCCAGGTCGACCAGGTAGTGCTTGTCCAGGTTCCAGCGGAGGGTGGCGGGCGTGTTGACCATCCGTGCGACCAGCGCGGTGGCGTCGGCCCAGGCCAGGAATTCAGCGGGGTGGTGGATGTTGTCCCAGGCGCCGTTGGCCACGACCAGGTCGAATTCGCCCCACGGGACATCGGGATCGGTCCACACCTCGGTGGAGACGACCAGGTCGAGGTCGGTGAGCGCCCGGCGCAGCAGGGGCCAGTCGGGGCGGAGGTCGGGGTATTGGGACGACACCGCCACGGCCAGGCGGGGACGGCCCGGGGTCACTATCCGACGAGAGGAAAGTGGCAGGCCACCTGATGACCCGGCGCGATCGGCCGGAGCTCCGGAACCTCTTCGGCGCACCGCTGCTCAGCCCGTGGGCAGCGCGTGCGGAATCGGCATCCCGAAGGCGGATTGATCGGGCTCGGTGGCTCCCCGGCCAGAACCACCTGGCTCCGGGTGGCTGCGGGGTCGGGTTCGACGGCGGCCGAGAGCAAGGCCGCGGTGTAGTGGTGCGCCGGAGCCTCGTAGAGGACGTCCGACGGGGCAATCTCACAGAGCCGCCCGAGGTACATCACCGCCACCCGATCGCTGACGTTCTTCACCACAGCCAGGTCATGGGCGATGAAGAGGATGGTGAGATTGTGCGCCCGTTTGAGGTCCTCGAGCAGGTTAAGGATCTGGGCCTGTACCGACACGTCGAGCGCGGACACGATCTCGTCGCACACCAGGAGCTGCGGTTCGAGCACCAGGGCGCGGGCGATGCTGATGCGCTGGCACTGCCCACCGGAGAACTCCCGCGGCCGGCGTTCGCCGGAGACGGTGGGGTCGATCCCGACGGACTCGAGCATGGCGTTGGCGGTGTCTCTGCGTTCCTGTTTCGAACCGATCTTCCAGATGGTCAGTGGCTCGGCCACGATGTCGGTGATGCGTCGGCGTGGGTTCAGCGAGGAGACCGGGTCCTGGAAGATCATCTGCACCTTGGTGCGCAGGGTGCGGAGGTCGCCGCGGCCTAAGGCGGTCAGCTCGACATTCCCGAAGGTGATTTTGCCCGAGGTTGGCTTCTCCACCTGGACGATGGCGCGGCCAGTGGTGGACTTGCCGCAACCGGACTCGCCGACCAGGCCCAGGGTCTCGCCTTGGAAGATGCCGAAACTGATGCCGGCCACCGCCTGCACCGTCGCCTTGCCCTTGGTGAAGGAGACGTGGAGATCGTCGACGTCCAGCAGCGGGCCGGTCGTGTCGCTCACTGCGGCACCGGGTGCACCGCCTGTACCAGTGGCTCCAGTCGCACCAGCGGCCCCGGGTGCACCGATTGCGCCGTTGCTCACGCCACGCCCACCTTGCCGTCGGTGCGGGTGCCGGTTCCCAGCGGGAACCAGCAGGCGTAACTGTGGCCGGGCACCGAGCTCGGGGTGAGGGGTGGCTTGGCCTCGCGGCATTTGTCCTGGGCGTACGGGCAGCGGGGCGCGAAGGGGCACCCGGGGGGAGGCGAGGAGAGGTCGGGCGGGCGACCCTCGATGGTCAGGAGGCGGGTGTGGCTGGGGTTGGCGATGCGGGGGGTGGAGCGCAGGAGGGCTTCGGTGTAGGGCATGGCCATCCGCGAGAACAGCACGTCGGTGGGCGCCCGTTCCACCACGTTGCCGGCGTACATCACGATGATCTCGTCGGTCCGTGTCGCCACCACGCCCAGGTCATGGGTCACCAGGATCATCCCCATCTGGCGATCGCGCTGCAAGGTGGCCAGGAGGTCGAGGATCTGCGCCTGGACGGTGACGTCGAGACCGGTGGTCGGCTCGTCGGCCATGAGGAGCCGGGGCGCACAGGCCAGGGCAATGGCGATCATGACCCGTTGCCGCATCCCACCCGACAGCTGGCTGGGATAGGCGTCGTAGCGCTCGATGGGCGAAGGGATGCCGACCTGGGTGAGGAGTGAGATGGCCGTTTCCCTGGCTTCGGCCCGGTCGAGCTTGAGGTGGATCTTGAGCGGTTCGGTGATCTGCTGCCCGATGCGCAGCACCGGATTGAGCGAGGTCATGGGATCCTGGAAGACCATGGCGATGTGCGTACCCCAGAGGCGGCGCAGTCGTGCGTTGGGCGCATTGAGGATTTCGTCACCCTCGTAAACGACCGAACCGGTCTGGGTGACGCCCTGCAGGGGGAGCAGGCCCATGATGGCGCGGGAGAGCACCGTCTTGCCCGAGCCCGATTCGCCGACGATGCCCAGGGTCTTGCCCTGTTCCAGGCTCAGCGAGACGCCCTGCACCGCCTTGACGTCACCGCGGGGCGTGGCAAAGGTCACTCGGAGATCGGTGACATCGAGCAGCGGGCTCATAGCTTGATCTCGGTCACGTCGAAGTGGGATCGCAGTTTGTCGGCCACCACGTTGAGGGTGATGAGCAACAGGAACATGGCGGCGGCCGGGAAGATGACCAACCACGGGTTGTTTTGGCCCGCTCCGCCCGACAGGAGGGTTGACCCCTCATCGAGCATGTTGCCCCAGCTCGGTGTCGGGGGCGCGACGGAAAGCCCGAGAAAGGCCAGCGTGCCCTCGAGCACGATGATGGTGGCCACGGCGATCAGGCCGAAG
>DASZJQ010000103.1:0-3907 GCA_035947875.1 Acidimicrobiales bacterium | reverse complement strand
AGCGCCCTGTGCCACGGTGACTACAAGCTCGACAACGTCTTGTTCGCTGCCGACTCACCGCCCCGGCTGCTTGCCGTCGTCGACTGGGAGATGGCGGCGATTGGCGACCCCCTGGTCGATCTGGCCTGGGCCCTCATCTTCCACCCGGGCCCGGAGGGAACCGTGCCGCTCGGGCGGGCGAAGGATCCGAAGTTTGCCGTTGATCACCTTCCCGACCGCCAAGCCCTGATTGAGCGATACGCCCTGAGATCGGGCCGCGACGTCTCGGCAATCGGGTGGTACGACGTGTTCGCCAGATGGAAGCTGGCCATCGTCCTCGAGGGCAGCTACGCCAAGTATCGGCGCGGTCTCTCCGACAACCCGTTGCACGAGGTCTTCGGGCACCAGGTCGACCTGCTGCTCGACAGCGCGACGAGGATCTTCGAACGCGAAGGAGCGCGGTGACCTGTTCCACAGCATGTCGTCATCGGGGGGCCGATCGGGCTTCCCCAGCCGGATCGGGGGTGCGCTGATGCGGGCCTGGCAAGTGCAGGCCAGGGGCGAGCCGATCGAGGTTCTGCACTCCGTCACCCTGGACCCGCCGGAGCCCGCCCCCGGCCAGATCCGCATCCACGTGACCGCGGCGGGCATCGGGCTCCCCGACGTGCTCATGTGCCGTCACACCTACCCCCTCACACCGCCGCTGCCCTTCATCCCGGGACAAGAGGTATCGGGCGTGGTCACGGCGATCGGCGAAGACGTGGAATCGCTGGTCGGCGATCGGGTCATGGCCGTGACCGCATTTCTGGACGGGTTCGGCTCCTTTGCCGAGGAATGCCTGGCTCCAGCCTCCTCCGTCTTCCCGGTGCCCGAGGGGCTCGCCGATGTGGAGGCGGCCGGGTTCTGGATCCCGCACCTCACTGGATGGATCGGGCTGGTCGACCGTGGGCGCCTTGCCGGTGGCGAGTGGCTCGCCGTACTCGGTGCGGGCGGGGGGAGCGGGATCGCCGCTGTCCAGCTCGGGAGCGTGCTCGGCGCGCGTGTCATCGCCGTGGTCGGCGACGAGGACCGGGCGGCGTTCTGTCGGTCACTTGGCGCCGAAGCGACGCTGGACCACCGTGATGGTCCGCTGGCCCCGGCGCTGCGTGAGCTCACCGACGGCAATGGCGCCGACGTGATCTTCGACCCGGTCGGGGGCCCCCTGGCCGAAGACGCCGCCGGTGCACTCGCCCGGTACGGCCGGTGGTTGGCTGTGGGATTTGCCAGCGGAACGTGGCCGAGCGCCGAGACGCAGCAATTGGTATGGGCCAATGCCACGCTGATGGGAGTCTTGGCCGCCGGCTACAGCCGAGCCGAGCTCGAAAGCATCCATGCCAGCCTGGCCGCTCTTGTCGGTGAGGGTGGGTTGCGAAACGCGGTGACCGAGCGGGTCCCCTTCGACGAGCTTCCCGCTGCGCTCCAGCGGATGGCCGATCGGCGGGTCATTGGCAAGATGGTCATGGTGCCATGACCGACGCAAGGGAGGCCTGAGGTGGTGAGGCAGTCCGATTTCGACCTGGACGCCCATGAGATCGTTTCGGCGGCAGTCGACATCTTCGAGGAGTCGGGGCTCGACGCGGTCAGCATGCGGAGTGTGTCCACCCGACTCGGCGTGTCACCGGTTCCGCTCTACAGCCGGGTGGGCAACAAAGACGCGCTGGTCGATGCCATCGCCGACCGGTTGCTGACCGACCTGGCTCCGCCCGGCACCGAGGACGAATCATGGGAGGAATATGCGGTTCGTTGGGCACGGGAGCTTCGGGGGCGCCTGCGCCAAGCCCGCGACAGCCGGCTCATCCTCTCGCTGGGTCGCAATGCCTATGTGGAGGCGTCTTTTCCTCTGGTGGCGGCGATGCGGCGTTCCGGGTTTGCTCCCGACGCGGCGACACAGGCCTGCCGCGTCCTCATGTGGGCCGTCGTCGGCTTCGGGGCGGTCGAGACGGGCGCCGAGCCGGGGAGTCGCCGGCGCCCTGGTCGTCCGGGCGGCGATCCGACGGGAGTCAGCGGGGGCGAGATCGACATCCTGTTCGACCTCCACGTGCGGTATGTGATCGAGGGCATCGCGGGCGATGTCGCGGCGGAGCGCACCGACCCCGCGGGGCAGATGAATCCCGGTGGCACAGGTCGGTGACCATCCCCAGCCTGAGCGCGGACGGGAAGGTCGTTGTCGTCACCGGTGCCAGCAAGGGCTTGGGCAGGGCCATGGCGTTGGGGTTCGCCGAAGCCGGAGCAGACCTGGTCGTCGCCAGCCGCAAGCTGGAGCGGTGTCAGCAGGTTGCGGACGAGGTCGCTGCCCTGGGACGCCAGGCCTTGGCTGTTCGCTGCCATGTCGGCGACTGGGACCAATGCGCGGAACTAGTGGACAGGGCTGTCGCTCGGTTCGGGCGGATCGACGTCTTGGTCAACAATGCCGGCATCGCGCCCGTCCCGCCCTCTCTGCTGGGGGTCACGGCCGACCTGTTCGACAAGACGATCGCGGTCAACCTTCGTGGCCCTCTGCGCCTCACCGCGCTGGCCGTCGAGCACATGCCCCCCGGTGGTGCGGTCATCAATATCAGCTCGAAGGCGGCATTGCACCCCACCTCGTTCACGGTCGTCTACGCCGCGGCCAAGGCGGGGCTGAACGCACTGACCAAGGCGGCGGCCCACGAGTTCGGTCCGAGAGGTATCCGTGTGAATGCCATCGTGTGCGGCACGTTCCAAACCGACAGTTTCCATAGCTCGATGCCATCGGAGGAGGCGCAGGCCGAGATGGCAGCTCGCGTCAGCCTGGGCCGGATCGCCTCGGCGGACGAGATCGTGGGATCGGCGCTCTATCTCGCCAGTGACGCGTCGTCCTACCTGACGGGGGACCTGGTCGTACTGGACGGCGGCTGACCACCGACTAGTGGAACCACTCGGCGAACGTGCCACGAGGAACATGACGAACCATTGAGAAGGAGCGACAGATGATCGATGCACCGAACGACCCGGTCGGCCCGGGACGGGTAGCGGTGGTGACCGGCGCGGCCAGCGGGATCGGGCGTGCCCTGGCCATGGCGTTCGCCGACGCAGGGTCCGGGGTCATGGTCGGAGATATCGACGGGCAAGAGGCTGAGGGTGTCGCCGCCGGCATCAGGGACAGTGGGGGTCAGGCCGAGGCTTTGACCGTCAATGTCGCCGATGCGGCGTCGGTCGAGGACCTGGCCGCGCACACGCTGGCCCGGTTCGGACGCGTCGACGTGCTCTGCAACAACGCCGGGGTGTCAACCTTCAATCTGATCCAGGACCAGACACTCGACGACTGGCGTTGGGTGTTCGACGTCAACCTCTGGGGGGTGGTGCACGGCCTGCAGAGCTTCTTGCCCGTCTTTCGCCGACAAGGCACCCCTGCGCACATCGTCAACACGGCTTCCATCGCCGGACTGCTGAGTGGTGTGGCCTTTATTGGCCCCTATGCGGCCACCAAGGCCGCGGTGGTATCGATATCCGAGACGCTCAGCCAGGAGTGTGCCATCGCCGGGTTGCCCATCGGCGTAAGCGTGCTGTGCCCGAGCTCTGTCAATACCCGGGTCATGGAGTCGGAGCGCTCGCGTCCCGCGGCGCGAGGGATTGAAGAGCGAAAGGAGTCTGCCGAGGCGGTGCGGCTGGCGATCCGCGATTCCTTCACCGGGCCCACCGGGTTGACCCCAGGGCAGGTGGCGGAACGGACCCTGGAGGCAATCCGAGCCGGCGAGTTCTGGGTCATCACTCACCCGGGAGAGCGCTCGGTGTTCGAGGCTCGCGTCACTACCGCGCTTGCCCACTTCCCTCCTGCACTCGGTTCTATGGAGGGGAGCGGATAGCAACGGAGTCGAGGTGGAGCGCCCGCGTTGGCGGCCAAGGCAGGCCCGTGCCCGAAGAGCGGAAC
>DASZJQ010000102.1:0-14526 GCA_035947875.1 Acidimicrobiales bacterium | reverse complement strand
TGTTGGAGCCTGAGCATCGGTCTGCCCCCTTTGAGGGAGAGCACCGATCTGGCCGGCGGGGACAGCCTGGTCGCCCATCCGCGGGTGTGTCGGCCTCGGTGCGAGGTGTCGTGCCGGAAACCAGGCCGGCAGGGCCAGTGTATCGGGTGTCCCGGGCCCCGTCGCGGTCTGCGCGAAAGTGGACGGCGTGAAAGACCCGCCCCCTACCGGCTCGATTCCCGATGCGCCGGGGTCGTACCAGTTCTTCGATGCCGAGGGCCGGGTCCTCTACGTGGGCAAGGCGAAGTCATTGCGCCACCGCCTCCCCAACTACTGGCAGGACTCGGCGCTGGCCAATCAGATGCCCCGTACGGCGCAGATGGTGGCCCAGGCCGATCACGTGGAGTGGGTGGTGGTCGACAGCGAGGTCGACGCACTCATCCTGGAGCATTCGCTCATCCAGGCCCACCTGCCCCGCTACAACGTCCGGCTGAAGGACGACAAGAGCTACCCGTGGCTGGCCATCACCCTGAACGACGAGTGGCCGCGTCCGGCCGTGGTGCGGGGACGCAAGCGCAAGGGCGTGCGCTACTTCGGCCCCTACGGCCAGGCCGGCGGCATCCGCTCCACCCTGGACCTGCTGGTGCGGAGTTTTCCCGTCCGGACGTGTTCGGACAACAAATTCCTGCGCCACCAGCGCCTGGGGCGGCCCTGCCTCCTCTACGACATCGATCGTTGCTCGGGACCCTGCGTCGGCGCGGTCGACCACACCGCCTACGACGGATTCGTCAACGACCTCATGGGATTCCTCTCGGGGGACACCGAACCGGTCCTGGATCGACTCAACGCGGAGATGCAGGCGGCGTCGGACAACCTCGAGTTCGAGCGGGCGGCGCGGCTCCGGGATCGCATTGCCACGGCGCAGAAGGCGGCCGAAGCCCAATTGATGGTGTCCGAGCGGGCCGAGGACTTCGACGTGATCGGCGTGGCCGACGATCCGCTCGAGGCGTCCGTGCAGATCTTCGTCGTGCGCCGCGGCCGGGTGGTGGGCCACCGGGGCTTCGTGGCCGAGAAGGTGGAGGACCTGACCGGTCCCGAGTTCCTGGCGCTCATCCTCCAGCAGGTCTACGGCACCGACGGGACGGAGGTGCCCCGCCGGGTCCTGGTGCCCGAGGTCCCGGCCGACCAGGACGTGCTGACCACGTGGTTGCGCTCCCTGCGCCAGGGCCCGGTCGACCTGGCCGTCCCGCAACGAGGGCCCAAACGCGCCCTGCAGGAGACCGTCACCCGGTCGGCCGCCGAGGACCTGGCCCGGCACCGCCTGCGCCGGGCGTCCGATCACAACGCCCGCTCGAAGGCTCTCACCGAGCTCCAGGGTGCGCTGGGATTGCGGGAGGCCCCGTTGCGCATCGAGTGCTACGACATGAGCCACCTGCAGGGCACCGACTATGTGGGCTCGATGGTGGTGGTGGAGGACGGGCTGGCCAAGCGTTCGGACTACCGCCGGTTCAAGGTCAAGACGGTAGGCGGCAACGACGACTACGCGGCCATGGAAGAGGTGCTGACCAGGCGCCTCACCGCCCTGGTCGAGGCCAAGGACGCCCCGGCCACGGAGCGCCCCCGCCGGTTCGCCTACCGGCCCAATCTGTTGCTGGTCGATGGCGGCAAGGGGCAACTGGGCGTAGCCGAACGGGTGGTACGCGAGCTGGGGCTCGAGGACGAGATCGAGCTGGCCTCCCTGGCCAAGCAATTCGAGGAGGTCTACCGCCCCGGTCAGGCCGCCCCGATCCGGCTCCGGCGCGGCTCGGACGCCCTGTACCTGCTCCAGCGGGTGCGCGACGAGGCCCATCGTTTCGCCATCACCTTCCACCGCGAACGGCGCGGCAAGCGCATGACCGCCAGCGTCCTGGACGGCATCCCCGGCCTGGGTCCCGCCCGCCGCACCCGGCTGGTCAAGGAGATGGGCGGTGTCAACGCCGTCAAGGCTGCCTCCCTGGAAGAGCTGCTGTCACGGTCGTGGCTCCCCGATGACGTCGGCCTGGCCGTTTACGATGGGATACACAAGACCGGAGGGCGGGTGAGTCGTTGAGTGAATTCCTCGTAGTGACGGGGATGTCCGGGGCGGGCCGGTCGACGGCCGCGGCCACCCTGGAGGACCTGGGCTGGTTCGTCATCGACAACGTGCCGGCGGCCCTCATCATGAAGATGGTCGAGATGATCGACCTCCCCGGTTCGGAGATCGAGCGGGTGGCCCTGGTCATCGGCCGGGGTGGGGCCAACACCGGGGTCGAATATTTCGACGAACTGGCCGACGTGCTCGATGCGCTCCGCCAGACCCGCAACCGCGTCACGGTGCTCTTCCTCGAAGCGGCCGACGACGTCCTGGTCCGGCGCTACGAGGGCACCCGCCGACGACATCCCATCGACGCCCGCGGCGTGGAGGAGTCGATCGCCGACGAGCGACGCCTCCTCGGACCGGTGCGCGACCGGGCCGACCTGCTCATCGATACGGGGGAGCTCAACTCGAACCAGCTGCGCACCCGCATCCTGGAGGCCTTCGACAACAACAGCGCCGATTCCAACATGCAGACGTCGGTGGTCTCGTTCGGCTACAAGCACGGGATCCCGCTCGATGTCGACATCGTCTTCGACTGCCGTTTCCTCCCCAACCCCTTCTGGGTCGAGGAGCTGCGCCCCTACAGCGGCCTCGACGCCCCGGTGCGGGACTACGTCCTCTCCCAGCCCGAATCGATGGACTTTCTGGCCAAGGTCGACGATCTCCTCACCGCCATCCTCCCGGCCTTCATCCGGGAGGGGAAGTCGTACCTGACCATCGCCATGGGCTGCACCGGCGGGCGGCACCGGTCGGTGGCGCTGGCCGAAGCGCTGGCCACCCGGCTGGGCGGGCACGGCCATCCCACCTCGGTCTTCCACCGCGACGTGGACCGATGAGCCCCGCCGGGCCGGGACCCGCCGTCGTGGCCCTGGGCGGAGGGCACGGGACCGCCGTCACGCTCCGGGCTGCCCGCACCTACGCCGGGCTCCTGACCGCCGTGGTCTCGGTGGCCGACGACGGTGGGTCGAGCGGCCGCCTGAGCGAGTTGCTCGACGTGGTGGCGCTGGGGGACATGCGCAAGTGCCTGGTGGCCCTGGCCGCCGAGGACTCGGCCCTGGCCGTGGCCTTCGAGCACCGCTTCGAGGAGGGGGAGCTGGCGGGGCACGCCCTGGGCAACCTCGTGCTGGCCGGGCTGATCGAGGCCACCGGCGAGCTGGTGTCCGGCGTGCGGGAGGCGGCCCAGTTGTTGGGGGCGGACGGCGACGTGGTGCCGGCCACCGTCGAGCGGGTCGTGCTCAAGGCCAACGTCGCCCACGGGGAGGTGGCCGGTCAGGTGGCGGTGTCGGCGGCCGGCGGCATCGAGACGGTGTCCCTCGTCCCGGCGGATGCACCACCGCCCCCGCTGGCCATCGAGCGGATCGAGGCGGCGGACCAGGTGGTGATCGGCCCCGGGTCGCTCTTCACCAGCGTGCTGGCCGCCGCCGCTGTCACAGGGGTTGCTGAAGCCCTGGCCCGATGCCGGGGCCAGCGGGTCTACGTGTGCAACCTCCACCCGCAGAAGCCCGAGACGGCGGACTTCGACGTGGCGGACCACCTGGCCGCCCTGGCCCGGCACGGCGTGCCCGTCGACGTCGTCCTGTGCGACACCAGCCTGGGCCTGCCCCGGGGTCGGGTGGCCATCGACCTGGTCGACGTGCCCCTCACCACAGACAATCCTCTGGTCCACAGTCCTGGCAGACTGGCGCTGGCACTCTCCAGTCTGCTGTCATAGCGCCCGGAAAGGAAGTTGGTGCGGATGGCGGTACGCGTCGGTATTAATGGGTTCGGCCGGATCGGACGGAACTTCCTCCGTGCCGTCCTGGCTTCGGGCGCCGATGTGGAGGTGGTGGGCGTCAACGACCTGACCTCGGCCACCACGCTGGCCCATCTCCTGCGCTACGACTCCACCCAGGGCCGCCTGTCGGTGCCGGTCGACGTCGAGGGCGGCCACCTCGTGGTGGGGGAGCAGCGCATCGCGGTGGTGGCCGAGCGCGACCCGTCCCTGGTGCCGTGGGCCGAATTGGGGGCCGAGGTGGTGATCGAGTCGACCGGGCTGTTCACCGCCCGCGACAAGGCCGCCGTCCAGCTGGGGGGCACGGTGAAGCGGGTGATCATCTCGGCGCCGTCGGGGGACGCCGACGGCACCTTCGTCATCGGCGTCAACGATGACCAGTTCGACCCGGCCCGCGACGTGGTGATCTCCAATGCCTCGTGCACCACCAACTGCTTCGTGCCCATGGTGAAGGTGCTCGATGACGCGTTCGGCATCGCCAGCGGGCTCATGACCACGGTCCACGCCTACACCAACGACCAGAACCTGCTCGACCTGCCCCACAAGGACCTGCGCCGGGCCCGCGCCGCCGCCGTCAATATCGTGCCCGTCTCCACCGGTGCTTCCCGCGCCACGTCGCTGGTGCTGTCATCGATGAAGGGGCGCCTCGACGGGACCGCCCTGCGGGTGCCGGTGCCGGCCGGTTCCATCACCGATTTCACCGCCGTCGTCCACGGCAGCCCCTCCGTACCCGACGTCAACGCCGCCTTCGCCGAAGCGGCGGCGAAGCCACCGCTCGACCGTGTGCTCGAATACACCGAGGACCCCATCGTTTCCACCGACATCGTGGGCAGCCCGGCCTCATGCACATTCGACTCCCTGCTCACCATGGTCCTTCCGGTCAACGACGCCCTGTCCATGGTCAAGGTCCAGGGGTGGTACGACAATGAGTGGGGCTATTCGAACCGCCTGGTTGACCTGACCGTGTTGGTCGGGGGCTGAGGGGATGAAACGCCCGGGGGGGCTGCCACTGCTCGAGGACCTGCCCGACCTCGATGGGCGGCGTGTCCTGGTGCGGGTGGACTTCAACGTCCCGCTCCACATCGGGATCGACGGGCGAGCCACCGTGGCCGACGACTTTCGCATCAGGGCGGCCCTGCCCACCCTGCGCTGGCTGCTCGACCGGGGGGCCGAGGTCGTGGCCTGCTCGCATCTGGGCCGACCGGCCGACACCCGCGACCCGCGTTGGGAGATGGGGCCGGTGCGTGAGCGTCTGGAGGCGTTGTGCCCCGGAGTGGCGCTGATGGACAATCTCCGCTTCAACCCCGGGGAGCGGGCGAATGACCCTGCCTTCGTGTCCTCCCTGATCGAGGGCTTCGACGCCTACGTCAACGAGGCCTTCGGGGTGGCGCATCGCCGCCACGCCTCCATCGTGGGCCCGCCGCAGTTCCTGCCCAGCGCGGCCGGCCGGCGCCTGGCCAAAGAGGTCGAGGTGCTGAGCGGTCTGTTGGACGGGCCGGCACGGCCCTTCGTCGCCGTGGTGGGCGGGGCCAAGGTGGCCGACAAGATCAAGGTGCTCAAGGTCCTGGCCACCCGGGTGGACACGCTCATCGTCGGCGGCGGCATGGCCTTCACCTTCCTCGCCGCACTGGGCCACAGCGTCGGCAGCTCGCTCCTGGAGCCCGAACAGCTCGCGGCCTGCCGCGAGCTCCTGGACTCGGGCACCGAGATCCTCCTGCCCACCGACATACGCGCCCTCGAACCGGGAGGGACGTTCGGTCGACCCGCCGACGGAGTCGGCCCGCGGGGCGGCACCAAGGTCACCGAGCGAGATCTCACCGACGGGTGGACCGGGCTCGACATCGGGCCCGACGCGGCGGCCACCTTTGCCGACGTCGTTCGCCAGGCCGGGACGGTGCTCTGGAACGGCCCGATGGGTGCCTTCGAGGACGTCCGCTTCGCCTCCGGCACGCGTGTGGTGGCGCAAGCCGTGGCGGAAAGCGACGCCTTCTCCGTGGTGGGCGGTGGTGACAGCGCCAGTGCCTTGGAGGAACTCGGGCTGGCCGATCGAGTGAGCTTCCTCTCCACCGGGGGTGGGGCGTCGCTCTGTTTCATCGAGGGCAACGGCGACCTGCCCGCGCTCGACGCGTTGCGCCACGCGCCGAACGCACCCCGCTAGTGGCCGGCCGCCGCCCGCTGATCAGCGGGAATTGGAAGATGCACCACGACCACATCGAGGCGCTGCACATGGTGCGCGACCTCGGCTTGCGCCTCAAGCCCGATGACGTGGCTCCGGTCGACGTGTCCGTCCACCCGCCGTTCACCGACCTGCGGACCGTGCAGACACTGGTCGAGAAGGAAGCCATTCCGATCGCCCTGGGCGCCCAGCACTGTTCGGATGCGGACGCCGGCGCCCGCACCGGAGAGGTGAGTGCCCAGATGCTGGCCCGCCTGTCCACGAGCTACGTCCTCGTCGGGCACTCCGAGCGACGGCAGCTGTTCGGCATGTCCGACGAGACCGTGACCGCCACCGTGCAGGCCGTGGTTCGGCATCAGATGACGCCCGTTCTCTGTGTCGGTGAGACCGAGGAACAGCGGTTGCGCTCACAGACCGAGTCGACGCTGGAACGGCAGGTCCTCACCGCCCTCGAAGGTCTGGCGCCCGAGCAGGTCGCCGGGTTGGTGGTGGCCTACGAGCCCATCTGGGCCATCGGCACCGGCCAGGCGGCCAGTGCGGTCGACGCCGAGGACGCCTGCGTCTTCATCCGGGCCATGGTGGCCAAAGCCGCCGATGAGGCCGCCGCCGAGGCGATACGAATCCAGTACGGGGGGTCGGTGCAGGCGGACAATTGTGCCGATCTGGTGGCTGAACCGGACGTGGACGGCCTGCTGGTCGGTGGCGCGAGCCTGCAGGCAGCCACCTTCCTCGACATCATTCGGGCCTGCGCCGCCTGCTACCGTTCCTAGGCCGTTTCTGGCGACACGCACTGAGCTGGAGGATTCGTGTCTGCAGGTACTTGGGTTTATATCGGGATTGAAGTGGCCGCGGCACTGGGCCTGATCTTCCTCATTCTCATGCACAGCGGCAAGGGCGGCGGACTCTCCGACATGTTCGGGGGAAGCGTCGGTGCCGCCGCGCAGGGCTCCACCGTCGTGGAGAGAAACCTGGACCGCATCACGGTCACCGTGGCCATCATCTTCACCTTTACCACCCTCACCTTGGACCTTCGGCTGCAGTGACACACCGGGGCCGCAGGCCCGGGTGGCGACGAGGTCCGATCCTGTGCGGTCTCGCCGTGGCGATCCTTCTCTCGGGGTGCGCCAAGGCGGGTTCGACCACCACCACGGTGACCTACGTGGCCGTGTCGGGTGGAACGATCTCCTTCGGCATGAGCCAGGGGCCGACCGGGTGCAATCCGCACACGCCGACGGGGAGCTCGTCGGGCACCCGACTGCTCCTGGCCGCCGTGCTGCCCAGCCCGTTCGTGGTGGACGGCACGGGCATGGTGACCCCCAATTCCAACCTCATTCAACAGTCGGAATTGGTCAGCACCAAGCCCGAGACCATCATCTACACGCTGAACCCGCAGGCGGTGTGGTCCGATGGCGTCCCCATCACGGCCAAGGATTTCATCTACGCCTGGCATCAGCAGAAGGCAGACGCAGCGGGCGCCCCGGGTTCGGTGGCCAGTGTGGCCGGCTACCGCGACATCGCGTCGATCACGGGCAGCAACAAGGGCCGCACCGTGACGGTGGTGTTCCATGCCCTCTTCGCCGATTGGCAGATGCTCTTTGCCAACCTGCTGCCGGCCCACATCATGGAGACCGTCGGATGGAACCCCGAATGCGCCTCGGTCAACCCGGCCATTGACCTCTCGGGCGGGCCCTTCGAGATCACCTCGGTCTCGGCCCAGACCATCGGGCTGGAGGCGAACCCGAAATGGTGGGGGACGACACCCAACGTGCGTCGCATCACGGTGCACATCGCGTCCAGCCCCGAGCAGCTGATGCAGTGGATCCAGTCCGGTTTCGTCCAGGTGGCCCTGCCTGGCTCCATCACGTCCGGCTCGTTGAGCCAGGTGACCTCATTGCCCGGCGTGCAGAGCTCGGTCGACCCCTCCAGTACCATCCTGCAGCTCGAGATGGCCAGCGATCCGGCCACCCCGATCACCGCCGGCGTCCGGCAGGCCATTGCCCTCTCGGTGGACCGCCAGGCGCTGCTGAGCCAAAAGGTGAACTGGGCGGTCCCCACCGAGCAGGTGGCGACCAGCCACATCGAGGTGCCGGGTCAGCCGGGGTATCACGCCCCGCCCGCCTCGGACACGCCACCCACCGTCCCGACGTCGACGACCACCTCGACCACGACCGTGGGACAGGGCGGGTCGGTGGACTTCCCGGCCACGTCCGTTCCCGAACAGGCAGCCGCGCTGATGGAAGGCGCCGGCTACTTCCGATCTGGTTCTGACCCGTGGGAGACGAGTGTGGTCGGAATACCGCTGACCCTGCGACTGGCCGTTGACGAGGGTGACGCCTGGGCCGCGGCAACCGCGCCGCAGCTGCAGGCGCAGCTGCAGGCGGCCGGCTTCGTGGTCTCCCTTGTCCCCGAGACAGACGCCGCGGCGACGGGAGCGGCGCTGTCTTCGGACAGTGCCGAGTTGGCGCTCCTGCCGTTGACGGGCTCACCTTTCCTAAGCCAGGCCGTGGCCTGGTACACGCCGTTGCTGGGCGCGCCGGGCGTCGACGGCTCGCAGAACTGGACAGGGTACGACGATGCCACCTTCAATCAACTGGTGACCACGGCGTCGCAGCAGCTCAATCCGAACACGGCGGCGACCGACTACGACACGGCTGACGCGAAGCTCTGGACCGACATGGTGGGCCTGCCCCTCTTTGTGGAACCAAGTGCCCTGGTGTGGAGCCGCACCGTGGGTGGGGTGACGGCGACGCCTATGAGCGACAGCCTCCTGTGGTACGCCCAGGACTGGGCCATCCGGGTTCCCGAATCCACCAACAGCACGACGCCGTCGCTCCCGGGCCAATAGGTCACCGCGGTCACCGCAGCGAGCAGGTTGGCGATCGGTGCCCAGAGGGCCACGCGCTACGATCGTTGGGCGCTCATCCGAGTCGCACACTCGTCGGAGTGGCGGAATAGGCAGACGCGCCAGCTTGAGGGGCTGGTGCCCGCAAGGGCGTGGGGGTTCAAGTCCCCCCTCCGACACCCTGTGATGTCGCGGGACATCGTGGACCCCGGTCGACTCGATGTCACCCCCCTTGGGGATGATCCGTTTCGGGTCCAATGTGAGTTGTCGGATGAGGGTGCCGTCGGGAGTCAGGAGCCGGATGTCACGGTTCGCCACCAGGATCAAGACGGCCTTGCCGTTGTGCCGGCGCCCGACGCCCAAGTGGTAGAGCGTGCTCTTGTAGCGCAGCGTGGCATTGCCCCCGTACACCTTGTCCTGGCGGACTCGGCAGTGCGGCGGGACCTTGAAGGGCTTGCCTGAAGTCCTTGCCTTCTTGAGGGCCAACGGCCTCTTGGGCTTGGTACAGGACCCGGGACCATTCTGGGACGTCGGTCATGAGTCAGCTCTTGACCCTACGCATGCCCGTGCACAAATCGTCCATGGTCTAATGGGCCATGTTTTATGTGTTGATCTTCGGACTCCTCGCCGTCGTGCTGGTCGTCGGGGGTATAACAAGCATGAGCCGTCGGCGAAGGAATCTGGAACGCGAAGAGGGTCACACGACCCACAACGACGCCAGCCGTCGTAGTCAGAAGATGAAGCGAACGCAATCACGACATGACAGGCGGAAGCGCCATTGACTCGGCGGGGAGGTCAAGCGATCAGGGTGGGGGTGTCCCCCCGGCTCGCTGCCTGGGCGGTGGGACTCTTCGGCACGATCGGGACAGTAAGTCCGGTACTGTGTGACGGTCTTTCTTCGGAGGTGACATGTTCGCCCAGATCTTTGTCCCCCTCTTCTTCCTGGCCCTGATCGCCATTCTTGTCGCCACGAGTCGGTCCTCCTCGAAGCAAAGACGATTTCGTGAAGGACCCAGCGACCTACGCCGGGCAGATGACGCCGAACGTGCCGAACCGTACGACGCCAGGAAGGCTTATAGAGCGGCTCAGGATGCGATCGATTCGAGCGAGCTGTAGCAGAGGGGCGGTGCCCCAAGCAGGGTGGGGTGTCCCCGTACCGTCCTTTGCTTGGGGGTCCGATGGACGGGACTGAGCACCTCGCGAGCCGGCGACCGAGCCTGTCACACCGAGGAGGAACCGCATGGCCGATTCTGACCGCCGAAGCACGTTGTTGGATTCTTACGAGAACGCCGCGGTGATCGTGTCAGGAATAGTTGCTGACGAGCTCGGCCACCTGACACCGTGTCCCAAGTACAACGTGGCCGGATTGATCGACCATCTCGTCGAAGCGGGCCACCGGGCGGCCGCTCTCGGCCGCGGGCAGGCACCCCCGGCCGGAGACGAGTCCCCTCACGTGGAGCTCTCCGACGCGCCCGGTCAGCTACGTAGCGCTGCGGAACGGGCTGCACAAGCATGGGGCGACAATTCCAGCTTGTCCTTGAGGTACACAATGCCGTGGGGCGAGGAGTACACGGGGGCCACCCTGGTGGACATGTACCTGGCAGAGCTGGCCGCACACGCCTGGGACTTGGCCAGGGCCACCGGACAGATCGACAAGTTGGATCCTTCCCTCGCCGTGCCGGCACTCGAGGGGGCACGGGCCATGATCAAACCTCAGTACCGCAACATGGTCGAGCCTGGAGCCTTTTTCGGGGCGGAGGTCTACCCAGCTCCCGGTGCTGATGATTGGGAACGCCTCGCTGCCTTCATGGGACGCGACCCACGGACAACGCTCGGTCTATAAGGGGCGAGCGGGGCGCCGGGCCTTCGATCGACATGGCGTCTTGAGCACATCACCACGATCAATGTCTGGAACCGCCTGAACGTCACCAAGCAGGTGGAAGGTGAGTGGTCGGGCCAATACAGCTGGCGGACGGAAAGTCAGCTGGTCGTCGAGGCAGCGGGAAGACGTAACGGATCGGGGTCCAGACCACTGCTAGGCGTCGGCTGCCGGGCAATCGATTATTGCTACTGTGCCCACGAGAACAGCCAAATCGTGGCTGGCGTCCGGGCCAAGGGGGACTGTGACCGACGAGAGAGCGCACAGCAGACCACTACGCACCGTTCTCTTCGTGCCCGGGAGCGAAACGGAACAAGTCGCGAGGGCCCCGTTTCACGGTGCCGATGCCGTGGTCATCGACCTGGAGGAACCACGGACGCCGTGCTCCGAGGCTGATCGAGGGCGGGCTCGCTCCATCGTCTCGGAGTTCTTCTCCCGGCTGCCCGACGACCCAGCACCGCTCTGGTTCGCCCGGGTACAGGCAGTCGACACCGGCCAAACTCTGAAGGACCTGCGGGCGGTCATGCACGAGAAGCTGGCGGGAATACTGTTGCCGAAGGTTGAGGGGCCGCGGGACGTACACGGGGCCGACGCCCTCCTCAACTGCATGGAGGTCGAAACAGGCCTGCCGCTGAAATCCAAGATCATCTACCCCATCCTGGAGACGGCCCAGGCGCTCCGCCTGGCCTATGACATCGCCATGGCCTCCGAACGGGTCCTCTACATGGGTGGTGCCATCTCCCGGTTCGGCGACATTCACCAGGCGCTGGGCTTCCGGTGGTCGGCGGAGGGCAGAGAGACCCTCTTCCTCCGCTCCAAGGTCCTGCTCGACGCCAAGGCGGCCGGGATTCGCTACCCCATCAGCGGCATGTGGGGTGGCGACAGCGACGATCTCAATGGCCTGCGAAAGTGGGCCACCGAGCTTCGCGACCTCGGCTACTACGGGATGATGATTGGTAATCCTGACCACATCCCCCTGGTGCACGAGGTCTTCTCGCCCACCGACGACGAGCTTGCCTACTGGCTCGAGCTGGATCATCTGGCCACCGAGGCCGAAGAACGCGACACCGGTCGCATCGAGCACGGCGACCCGAACCAGGGCGAGGGTTTTGTCGTGCACATCGCCCATGTGGGGTCAGCCCGGAAGAACCTGGCCTGGGCACGCGACCTGGGCCGCATCGACTAGCAAGAGAGAGTCGGGAATTCAACTATGACGACGACCAGGAACATGACGGCCGCTGATGTCCGCTCGGAGGTCGGGCATCCGATCGTGGACGCCGATGGGCACTTCATGGAGTTCATGCCCCTGTTGAACGACGAGGTGCTGACCTATCTCGAAGAGGTGGGTGGGGCCGCACTCCGAGACCGCTTTCGGGCTCACGCCGTGAAGGAACTGGACACCGCCGTGTTCGAAGCCGACCGGTCGGTCCCCGCCGTCATGGATGGGTGGCGATCCATGCCCTCGTGGTGGGGGAACCCGGTGTCGGACCCCAGGGACCGGGCCACGGCCCATCTCCCCAGCTTGATGTACGACCGCCTGGAGGAGCTGGGCATCGACTTCATGCTGATCTATCCCTCATGGACCCTGGGCTTTCTCATGAGCACCGACGACGAGCTCCGCGCCCCCACCTGCCGGGCCACCAACCGGTACTTCGCCACGCTGTTCGCCCCCTACCGCGATCGGCTGGAGCCGGGTGCGCTCATTCCGATGCAGAACCCGGACGAGGCCGTGGCCGAGATCGACTTCGCCGTCCAGGAGCTGGGCTTCAAGTCGGTGGTGCTGGCCGGTCATGCATTTCGGCTCGTGGGACCGAAGGGAGGACCTCCAGTGGGTTCGCGTCTTGATGTGTTCGGCCTCGACAGCCCCTACGACTACGACCCCGTCTGGGAAGCCTGCGTGCGGAACAAGGTCGCTCCCGCATTCCACAGCTCCTTGCAGCAGGTGCATCCGGCACGATCGATCACCAACTACGTGTTCAACCACGTGAACGGGATCGCCGGGGCCCATGAGGTCCTGTGCAAGGCCCTCTTCCTCGGCGGTGTGTACCGGCGGTTCGCCGAGCTGCGAATCGGCTTCCTGGAAGGGGGGGTCACCTGGGGATGCGCGCTGCTGGCCGATCTCATCGGCCACTGGGACAAACGGGGCGGACACGCCATCAACGATCTCGATCCTGCCAACCTCGATGTGGCCGCAGTCCTGGCCTTGGTGGAGCGCTACGGAAACAAGGACATGACGAACAACTTGACCGAGCTGGGCGACCACCTGTCTCGACGTCCCGGCCGGCCCGCGGTGCTCGACGAGTTCGCGGCGGCCTCGGTCACAACGGTGGAGGACATCATCGAGCCCTTCGAGACCCGCCTCTACTTTGGCTGCGAGGCCGACGACCCCTTGATCTCGTTCGGTTTCCACCTCAATTTCGAAGGACGCCAGGTTGCTCTGAGACCCATGCTGGGCAGCGACGTCTCCCACTGGGACGCACCGGTGATGAGCAACGTCATGGTCGAGGCCTACGAACTGCTTGAACGGGGATCGGTCACTCCCGAGGAGTTCGAGCAGTTCACCTTCACCAATCCGGTCCGGCTCCATGCCGGAGCGAATCCCCGGTTCTTCGAGGGGACGGCGTGCGAGCGCGAGGCCGCCGCGGCACTTTGAGGCGGACTCGAAGACCCGGGGGCCAGCAGGCGCTCGGGTACCCAGGTAGCTGGACAAGAGATCGTCTTCGAGATCGGCTGACATACCCCGCCCGCGCAATCTGGCCCTAGAGCATGACGGAGCACCGAGTCAGCACTGACAGCACGGATCGGGCGAACTGTTCGACGACCAGGATCGAGAGTCCCGCGTGGCCAGCTCCGGTCACCAGCTCGTAGAGCTGGCGGACCACGATGAGGGCGAGCCGCGTAGACAGCTCATCCAGCATGACCAGCTCGGGGTCGATGCTGAAAGCCCTGGGCTGGGCCAACGTCTGCTGCTCCCCACCCGGCAGCGTGCCGGCCAGTTGCTTGCGGCGCTCGCCGAGCCGGGGGAACCGGGAGTACGTGAGCTCCTCCAGGTGGGCCATCTCGGCAGCGTCAGGCGTTGCGCATCCTCGAGAAGGGGTCCAGTTCCTGGCCTCGGCGAGCGGCGGCTCGACGACTGTTCACGTCGAGCTTCTTGTAGATGTTCTTCATGTGGGTCCGCAAAGGGTTGAGGGACACCGTGCGTTGGCAAGCGATGACGACGCGTGACCCTGGGAGCAAGCCGAAGGAGATCGTTGGTTCAACCTGCACCACAAGGCTCTGACCAGCCGCTTTCCATCACCACGGGGCGTGGACCTAAGCTGCCAGTCCCCCCTCCGACACGAACCAACCCGACAGCGCAGGGATGCCGTGATCCGTTCGCCTTCTCATCCGATCTGACCGACCACCACCACCCGAAGGAGCCGCCATGTCGCGCGTCCGCGTCCACAACTTCTCGATCTCACTCGACGGGTTCGCCACCGGCGTCGGGCAGGCCCTCGACACGCCGTTCGGCCACGCCGGACATCGGCTCCACGAGTGGATGTTCGCCACCAGGTTCGGCCGCCACGAACTCCTCGGCGAGTCGGGCGGCACCGAGGGTGTCGATGACGCGATGGCCGAGCGTCACGGACCCGGGATCGGTGCGGAGATCATGGGCGCGGGCAAGTTCGGCCCTCCGGGCTGGCAGGACGACCCGGAGTGGCGCGGGTGGTGGGGCGACAACCCGCCGTTCCACACGCCGACGTACGTCCTGACCCACCGTCCG
>DASZJQ010000101.1:0-1685 GCA_035947875.1 Acidimicrobiales bacterium | reverse complement strand
AGCGTCACGGTGCCCCCGTAGCTGATGCCGACCATGCCCACGCGGTCTGGATCGACGAGCGGGTGTTCCTGCAGCACGTCGATTGAGCGCATGAGGTCCCAGACGTTCTGCGTCAAGGGGTTCCACCCCGCCATCGCCGCGTGCACCAGATTGGTGTCGCAGGCGTAGTGGTCCTCGGGGTTCCAGTCGAGACGCTCGCCGAAGCACCGCAGGTCGGGCGCCAGCACGACATAGCCGCGGCGCGCCAGTTGGAGCGCGTAGTCGGCGTTGGGCATGTCCGTGTGCTCCAGGCCGACGACTTGTGACTTGCCGGGACCGTGGCCGTGGCAGGCGAGGACCGCGGCGCCGGGCGGGGAGCCGGTACGGGCGTCAGGAACGAGAAGGTACGCCGGCACCGACATGGTGTCCTCGGTGTCGAAGACGATCTTTTCGCGGCGATAGCCGTCGCAAGCGGTCGACTCGAGCGTCTCGACGTTGAGGGGCACCCGGGACGGGTTCGGGCCCATCAGCTCGAGCAGGCGGGTGCGGCAGCGCTCGACCCAGGCGGGGATCGCGGCAGGGTCCGGGTCGGCCTCGGGTAAGGGGTCCTCGTGCTCGGTGGCGGCCAAGCGGGCCATCCACTGGTACCAGGGCGAGTAGTTGCGTGCGGGCGGGGCGAACAGGGGCCCCCCGTCGTCAGCGCTCATCTTCGGCCCCTTCCCTCATCGGCCCGCCGTGGTTGCGGGCCAATGTAGGGGACCACGAACTGAGGCAGAATTGGGAGGTGACCCTCGCCACCTCCGTCAGCGTCCATCCGATCTCACCGAAGATCGGTGCCGAGATCTCTGGTGTGGACCTGTCGGTCGCCCTGGCTCCCGAGATCGTCGCGGCGATCCGCGACGCCTGGAACACCCACCACGTCATCTTTTTCCGGGACCAGTCCCTGACGGCGGACCAGCAGGCCGAATTCGCCCGTCAGTTCGGCATCGTGACCGAGGCCCACCCCGTGCTGCCCTCGATCGAGGAGAGCCGAGAGGTACTGGCCATCGACGGCAAGGTCGACAGGGCCAATTGGTGGCACACCGACGTCACCTTCCTACAGACCCCGGCCATGGGTTCGATCCTCTACATGCTCGAGGCTCCCGCTGTTGGCGGCGACACGATGTGGGCGAGCCTGCAAGACGCCTACGACGGCCTGGCCGACCCGGTGCGCGCCATGTGCGACCAATTGATCGCCATCCATCACGACCCGTGGTTCGCGGCGGATGTGGCCGAAAGGGGCGGGTACGAGTGGGACGGGGTGTGGCAGGAGAAACTGCTCCCCGCGCTGCACCCCGTTGTACGTACTCACCCCGAGAACGGGCGCAACGGCCTCTTCGTCAACCGGCAATTCACCCGGCAGATCTTCGGCCTGTCCGACAACGAGAGCAACGCCATCCTCGAGATGCTCTACAACCACTGCATCAAGCCCGAATACACCTGCCGCTTCCGTTGGCGGGCAGGTTCGGTGGCGATGTGGGACAACCGGGCGACCCTGCACTACGCGCTCGACGACTACGGCGACACTCCTCGCTATGCGCACCGCGTGACCTTGCGGGGCGACAAGCCCTTCGGGCCGGCGATGCCGTTGCCCGCAACCTGACTGCACTGCTGGCTGTCGCCGGTTTTTGGGCCGACGTCGGCATCGCGACAGCCGCGTTCGTCGG
>DASZJQ010000100.1:0-42197 GCA_035947875.1 Acidimicrobiales bacterium | reverse complement strand
AACTACGGGATCCTCTATGCCAGCTTCGGCACCGGCGCGCTGATCGGTGCGATCTCCATCGGCACGGTCTTTACCAGGACGTCAAAGGCCATGATCGTGCGCGTCTGTCTCATCGGGTACGCCATCGCGCTGAGTGCCTTCGCCCTGCTGCGCGAAGCGGTGCCCGCCTACTTCGTGGTGGCCATCGTCGGGGCGTTCTACTTCGCCTTCATCACCGCGCTGAACACCACGATGCAGGCCCGCCTGCACGATGCCGTGCGCGGCCGGGTCATGGCCCTGTGGATCATGGGCTTCGGCGGCACGGTGGCTCTGGGCAATCTGCTCATCGGGCCGGTGGTGGACACCATCGGCATTACCGACGTCCTTCTCTTCGGAGCGGGCGTTGCCCTCCTGCTGGCCTGGTACGCCGACGTCCGGGGGGAAGCCGATCAAATCGGGGAATTCGGAGCAGCACTGGCCCAATAGGCCTCGCGCAACGGCTTCTTGTACAGCTTGCCGTTCTCCCCGCGCGGCATGTGCTCGGTGAAGTCAACCGACCTCGGACACTTGTAGTGTGAGAGATTCTCCCGACAAAAGTCCATGATCTCCGCCGCCAACTGCGGGCCCGCCACCGCGCCCGGTGCCGGCTGGATCACGGCCTTGACCTGCTCCCCCATTTCCGGATCGGGCACGCCGAAGACGGCGACGTCGCCCACCGAGGGGTGCAGAGCCAGCACGTTCTCAATTTCCTGGGGATAGATGTTCACCCCGCCTGAGACGATCATGAACAGCTTGCGATCCGTCAGATAGAGGAAGCCGTCTCCGTCCAGGTGACCCACGTCCCACAGCGTGCTCCAGCCCCGCTCGTTGAAGGTCTGCTGGGTCTTCTCGGGATCGTTGTTGTACTCGAATGCATTGCCACGTCCGCCGAACCACACCACTCCGTCCTGGCCGACCGGCAGTTCCTTGCCGTCGTCGTCACAGATGTGCACCACGCCCCACACGGCGGGCCCGACCGATCCCGGGTGGGTCAGCCACTCCTCGGACCGGACCCAGGTCATGCCGCCCCCCTCGGTACCCGAGTAGTACTCGTGAATCACGGGTCCCCACCACTCGATCATGCGGCGTTTCACCTCGGGCGCGCACGGCGCGGCGGCGTGGACCACCGAGCGCAAGCTGGAGAGATCGTGCTGCGCCCGCTCCCGGTCACTCAACTTGAGCAGGCGCACGAACATGGTTGGCACGAACTGCGCGTGCGTGACCCGGTGCTCCTCGATCAGGGCCAGGCACTGTCGGGGATCGAATCGTTCCATGACCACCGCCGTGCCCCCCATGCGCTGCACCGTCATCGACCACAACAGCGGCGCGGAGTGATAGAGCGGAGCCGGACTGAGGTAGACGTCGCCTTCGGCAAAACCCATCAGGCCGCTCAGCATGGGGGCCAGCACGGCATCGGAACCGAAGGGGTGACCCGACAACGGGCGACGGATCCCCTTGGGTTGGCCGGTGGTGCCCGAGGAATAGAGCATGGCCGACCCTTCCCGCTCGACCGCAAGCGGCACTACGGGGTGCCCGCCCACGAATTCGTCGAAGGAGGTGTGCCCATCGACGGGGGGCGTTCCCAGAGCGAGCCGCAGATCGAGGCCGGGCGTGCGGGACACCAACGCCTCGGCCAAGTCGGCCAGCGCGGACGAGGTGATCAGCACTCTGGCACCGCAGTCAGTCACGATGTAGGCGGCCTCGTCCGCCGCCAAGTGGGTGTTGACCACGGTGTAGTAGAGACCGGAGCGTTGCAGCCCCCACACCACCTCATGGGTCCGATGGTCGTTGGGCAGGAGCACCGCCACGTGATCGCCCTCACGCAGACCCCGGGCGTGGAGCGCCTGAGCCAGCCGGCACGAACGAGCTTCCAGCGAGGCAAAGGACACCGTCTGGCCCGACGAGGTAATGACGGCTGGACGGTCGGGCGCCGAGGCGGCATAGGTCGAAGGTGACAACGTGGTGACGAGAGGGACTTCGGCGCTGGTCACGGCCGTACCTTTTAGCCGCTCGCGGTGGGGGTGCGCACCGTGAGGGCATTTGCATCGATCGGCCTCCGTTACGACGAGAGGCGGCGCGGTGCCCATTCCCACCGGCGCACGGCCACGATGGCGCCGGCCAGGCCCCAGAGGGCGATCACCAGCAGGTCATGCCATTCCCATGGCGACGCACCCTTCTGCAGGTTGAAAGGTGTAATGACCGCCGTGATCATGTGACGCACCGGCGTGTAGGACGAGATTTTGGCCAGGGTCGAGCCCGAATTGATGGGATACCAGAGGCCCGAGAGGAAGAGCAACACGAAAAAGACGATGCTGATGATGGGTCCGGCCGCGTCCTGGTTGGGGACGAGGGTACTCATGCCGAGCCCCATGGCGCTGAAGCTGATCATGCCGACCACGACGGCGAGCACAAAGGCACCCATGCTGGCCGGCCCGTGCACGCCGAACCCGATCCGCCCGACAGCCAGGAGGACCACCACCTCCACGGCGGAAATGATCATGGAGCTGACGATGATGGCCGTCAGCAGGACCCAGGTCGGCAGCGGGCTCAGCCGGATCCGCTTGAGCAGTCCGACCTCGCGTCGATTGACCGTCTGGATGGCCAAAATATTGAAGCAGGCCGCCATGATCCCGTAGGCCACGAACCCCGGCACGTAGTACTGGGTGAGTTTGATGTTGCCGTAGATCGCCGACCTCGAGTTGCCGGCCGTCGCCCCCAAGAGGAGGAGGAAGACGAGCGAGAAGCCAACGGTGAAGACCGCTCCGATGGGGTTCAGCCAGAAGGACAGCTGCTCGTACCAGACCTGTCGACCCACCAACTTCACGTCGCCGATTCCCCGAAAGGAACCGGTGGTGGGCTGAGCGGCGGGCGTCAGGGTGCTCATGAGCGGGTGGCCTCCGTGTCGCGGTCTTCTTTGGTCAGCTGCAGATAGACGTCCTCGAGGGTGACCCGCACCACGGCCAGTCCGGGCAGGGTCAGATCCCGCTCGATGGCCCAGCCAGTGAGCTCGTGCAGCACGCGGAGCTCGTCCTCGGTGTGGATCTCGATCTGGCCCTCGTCGACGGTGCACCCCGACACGGGGAGATCGGTGACGCTGACGCCATCGGGCAGGGCGAACTTGATCGTCACCGCACCTGAGTCACGCCCCCCGATTGAGACCGGCGTGCCGGCCGCCACGATCTGCGCTCGCGAGAGCACGGCCACCCGGTCCGCCAGCGCTTCCACCTCGTCCATGTAATGCGTGGTGAGCATCACCGTGGTGCCGTCTGCGGCCAGTTGGCGGATGAGGTTCCAGGTATCGCGACGGCCCGAAGGATCGAGCCCGGTGGTTGGCTCGTCCAGAAAGAGAAGTTCGGGGTTCCCAATGACCCCCAAGCCGACATCGAGCCGACGCTGCTGGCCGCCGGACAGGGTCTTGATCCGCTTGTCCGCCTTCTCGGTGAGACCAACCAGAGCGATCACCTCGTCGATGGGACGGGGAGCGGGGTAGTACCCGGCGTTGCGGCTCAAGACCTGGCGGACGGTGTAGTACGGCTCCACCGCCAATTCCTGGAGGACCACGCCGATGTGGCAACGCAGCCACCGCTGGCTGGCACGGTTGGCGGGATCGACCCCCAGGGTCTCCACCTCCCCGCCACTGCGCTCTCGAAAGCCTTCGAGGATCTCGATCGTGGTGGTCTTGCCGGCTCCGTTGGGCCCGAGTAGGGCGAACACTTCACCCTTCTCCACTTCGAAGCTGACATCGCGTACCGCCTGCTTGTCGCCGTATGACTTGGCCAGATTTCGCACCGCTACCGCAGGCACACTGTTCTCTCCTCCCCTTCCGCCCCCGTAGGAGCGCGCCGCATTCTGGCACTCCCTGGTGCGTCACACCCACTCGGTGGCCGACGCTCCGGCGCAGTCCGGCGGGTGTGCCCGGTGCCCTGCGCTACGCGGAGTTACGCGGAGTCGACGAGCCTGCGCCCGGACGGCGCAGGCGGACCAGACAGTGCAGGGTCGGCGGCGATCACCTTGTCCATCAGATCTCGCAGTTGGCGCATTTCCGAGCGGGTGAGGACACCGAACGAGGCGGGCGGTACCGACAACACGGCCTGGATCTCTTCGGCCAGTCGACGACCTTCATCGGTCAGCACGACGATCTTGACCCGGCGATCGACCGGATCCGGCTCACGCCGGGCCAGGTCGCGCTCGGCCAAATCATCGACCAAGGCTGTGATGTACGAGGGATCGACGCCGATGTTGCGCGCCATCTCTCCCATGGAGATGCCACCCGATTGGGACAGGCGCACCAACGTCTTGATCAGGCCCGGCGACAATTGGGTCCGTACCCCGAGCGCAGCCATGCGCTCGACAAACTCGCCCTCGACCACGACCCGGCGCAGACGTTCGAAGGCCTCTTCGGCGATTCCCACGCCATCCAGTGTGACACAAAGTCTTTGACAAAGGCATACCTTTGAGTATTATGAACTAAATCCCGAGAGGAGTTGCATGGCCAGTCGTGCCCCCAAGGCGTCCGTCTTGACCCCCGAGCTCCGCCGTATTTCCTCTGTCGTCGTGCTGGGCTCGATCATGTCGATCCTCGACACGACGATTGTGGCCGTCGCGCTCGACACGCTGGGGAAGGACTTTCACGTCCCGGTCTCGACCATCCAGTGGGTGACGACCGGCTATCTGCTGGCGCTGGCCATCGTGATTCCGGTCACCGGCTGGGCCGTCGATCGCTTCGGGGCCAAACCGATGTGGATGATGTCGCTTGGACTCTTCATCATCGGTTCCTCCCTCTGTGGCCTGGCCTGGTCGGCCAATTCACTGATCGCCTTCCGGGTTCTGCAAGGCCTGGGCGGCGGCATGATCCTGCCCATCGGCCAGAGCATCCTGGCCCGAGCCGCCGGTCCCCAACGCATGGGGCGCGTGATGAGCGTGATCGGGGTACCGACGGTGATGGGCCCCGTCCTGGGCCCCGTCTTGGGCGGGCTGATCGTGTCCAACTTCAGCTGGCGTTGGATCTTCTATATCAACGTGCCCATCGGCATCGTGACGCTCCTGCTCTCCTCGCGCTTTCTGGCCAACATCAGCGAGAAGGAGAAGATACGTACCAGCTTCGACACCCTCGGCTTCTGCCTCCTGGGACCCGGCCTGGCGGCCCTGATCTACTCCCTCTCCGAAGTGGGCACGACCGGGAGCTTCACCAGCATGCCCGTCGTCACGAGCTTCGTGCTGGGCGTGGGGTTGATGCTCGGCTTCGTGATCCACGCCCTCCGGATCAAGTACCCCTTGCTCGATTTGCGCCTGTTCAAGAACCGCCACTTCTCGATTGCCAACATCTGCGTCTTCGTGCTCGGGGCCACCCTGTACGGGTCGATGTTCCTGCTGCCGCTCTACTACCAGATCGCCCGCGGCCAGAGCCCGTTGGCGGCCGGCCTGCTCATGGCACCCCAAGGCATCGGGGCGGCCTGCGTCATGCGATTCTCGGGCTCGATCACCGACCGGTACGGACCGCGCCGCGTCGTCCCGGGAGGGATCCTGCTCATGGCGGCGGCGACCGTGCCGTTTGCCTTCGTCACCACCAGCACGTCCGAGGTTCTGTTGGCCGGATCACTGTTCATGCGCGGTATCGGGCTCGGGCTCTCGATGATGCCGATCATGGCCGCGGCCTATTTCGATCTCTCCAACGCCGATATCCCTCGAGCCAGCACCACCCTGAACATCGTGCGTCAGATCGGCGGGTCGGTGGCCACGGCGCTCTTCGCCGTGATTCTGGAACGCCAGATCATCGCCCAGTCCAGCCACGGCGGTCACGGGTCGCAGCTCGTACTCTCCGACACGGTGAAGCTCCCGCCGGCAGTGGCCGACAAGGTGGCGACCGCCTTCGGCAATACCTTCTGGTGGGCGGTGGCGACCATCCTTCTGGCCTTCATCCCGACCCTGTTCCTCCCGTCCCATGCCGCCAAGGCCAGGCCCGATGCCGGGCCGGACGCCCCGGTCGACGCCGGGGAGGACCGTGCGCTGGCGGAAGGATCGGCGGTTGGCGTGTCCGAGGTGTGAGCACCGGACGAGCAAGGCGCGGCGACCGCCATGCGACCGGATCAGGTTGCGCTAGCTCTGCCCTTGGCCTGGGCTTGGGCCTGGGCCACCGTGCGGGCCAAAATCCCCAGCGTGGCGCGGAGCGCCAGTTCGGAGATGACGGGAAAGATCCCCGCTTTCTTCCAGGTCGGGTCGATGGACGACCAGTCGTAGTACGAAGTGACGAGCGTTCCTTCTGGGATGGGCTCGAGCTTGTAGCCGTAGATGTGGCCTATCTGCGGTCGGATCTGCCCGAGGATGGTCCAGGCCAGCTCACGGTCCTGCGCGAATGAGGTGATGGTGACGGTCACGTCGTAGAGCCCCATCGGATAATCGTTGAGCGCCTCTCGATCCATGTGCACAACGAAACTGTCGCCCACCGCAGTCACGGGGTTGCCGGTGGCACTTTGCAGCATGCCCGAACTGTCAATGGCCACGTGCCCCTGCGGGTCGCACAGCAGCCGGAAGATCGTGGCGGGGTCGGCCGCAATCGTCCGCTTGACCTCTAACCATTCATCCGGCGTCTCTTCATTCGTCATCCCCCCATCCTGCCACCCGATCGTCGGCCCCACGGTGGACAGCGGGAATCGCCGGCCAGGTCACGGCGTTGAAGAATGACGGGGCGTACGAGCCTGTGCGCCCGACTGCATTGGAGGTCTCATGAACGTCTTGTACACCGCCACCGCAACCGCCACCGGGGACGGCCGCAACGGACACGCCCGTAGCGAGGACGGTTTCGTCGATGTCGACCTGCGCATACCAACCGAAATGGGCGGACAGGGTGGGGCGACCAATCCCGAGGAATTGTTCGCTGCCGGCTATGCCGCTTGTTTCCATTCGGCGCTCAAGGTGGTGGCCGGCCAGCGCAAGCTCGACGTGACCGGTACCGAGGTATCGGCGAGTATCGGCATCGGGCCGCTCGACAACGGTGGGTTCGGGCTCACCGCAGCTCTGGTCGTGTACGCCCCGAAACTCGACAAGGCCACGGCGCAGTCGTTGACCGAAGCCGCCCACCAGGTCTGCCCCTACTCCAATGCCACCCGGGGCAACATCGAGGTGGACCTCTCCGTCGTCGAATAGGTTTCCGACCCGAGCACGTGCTCGGCGCCGAGTGACCCGCCGACAGCTCAGCTGATGAGGGGATCGCGAGGCAGGCCGAGGATGCGCTCGGCGATCTGATTGCGGGTGATCTCGGAGGTTCCCCCGGCGATGGACATGGCCCGGGTGGCCAGCTGGGAGAAGCCGGCGAAGGCCCCGTCGCCGACCAGGAACGTCATCTCGGGGCCGACCAGATCGGCCTGGAGGGCGGCTCGCACGTGACCGCCTTCGGCCAGGACGAGCTTGGTCACGTTGCCCTCGGGTCCGGGTCCGGCACCGACCACGGCGCGTTGGGCCCGACGCAGGTTGAGTACACGAAGGGCGTGGTCGGTGGTCAGGATGGCGCCGACCCGCGCCGCCGCGTCGGGGAGCCGGTCACCGTGGCGGTGCATCAGATCTATGAGGTCCATGCTGGGAAAAATACTGTTGCCGCCGCCGATGGAGACGCGCTCATTGCCCAACGTTGACCGCGCCACCTTCCATCCGTCATCGGCCGTGCCCACCACGTCGTCGTCGGGCACGAATACATCGTTGAAGAACACCTCGTTGAAGTCGGAGTTGCCCGTGATCTGGCGCAGCGGGCGCACCTCGACGCCCTCGGCATGCATATCGATCACCATGGTGGTGATGCCGGCGTGCTTGGGCGCATCGGGATTGGTGCGCACCGTGGCCAAACCGAGGTCGCTGTTGTGGGCGTCGCTGGTCCAGACCTTCTGGCCATTGACGACCCAGCCCCCCTCGACCCGGGTGCCCCTCGTCTTAACCGCGGCGGCATCGGAGCCGGCGTCGGGCTCGCTGAAGAGTTGGCACCAGACGTACTCCCCCATCAAGGTCTTCTCGACCCAGCGCTGCACCTGGTCCGGCGTGGCGTACTGGTTGACCGTCATGATGTTCCAGCCCGTGATGCCGAGGGGCGGAACCCTGACGCCGGCCCGCTTGAGCTCCTCATCGATGACCAGTTGTTCCACGGCGCCGGCCGAGCGCCCCCAGGGAACGGGCCAGTGCGGGACCATCAGGCCGGTGTCCAGCAACGCCTTGCGTTGTTCGTCGCCGTCGAGGTGGGCGAAGGTGGCGATTTCGGCCCGCACGCCGGCCCGGATGGCTTCGGCCTCGGGCGGCAGATCGAGGCTGACGCCACGGCTGACGCCACGGTCGGTCAGGGCGGTCACGTCCTCGGCGTCCTTGGGGCTGCCCAGCAACGCGTCCAGGACCAAGGCCCGGCGCAGGAACAAGTGGGCATCGTGCTCCCAGGTGAAGCCGATTCCCCCGTGCACCTGGATGTTCATCTGGGCGTTGTGGACGTAGGGGGCAAAGGCCAGGGTGGCGGCCTGGGCCGCCGTCAAGGCGAACTCGTCGGCGTCGTCGTGAGCCGATCGGGCGGCGTCCCAGACCACGGCGGTGGCCAACTCGGCGGCCACCAGCATGTTGGCGCAGTGGTGCTTGATGGCCTGGAAGGTGCCGATCGTCCGCCCGAACTGGACCCGTTCCTGGGCGTAGGCGACGGCCGAATCCACGCAGGCCGCCATGCCGCCGACTGCTTCGGCGGCACCCAGCGTGCGGGCCAGGGCCAAGGCACGAGTCGCCGCTCCGGCGATGACGTTGTCGGCACCGAGGGCGACGTCGGTGGCCCGGGCCGAGACGGAGCGCCGGGTCGGATCGAGGTTGGCCTGGCTGGTCAGGGCGAGACCGGGCGCCGACGGCTCGACCACGACGACGTCATCGCCCACCCGGAGCAGCAGGAGCTCGGCGACGGCACCGCCGAGAATGAAGCCGGCGTCGCCGGTGAGCGTGTCCCCCGTGCAAGCGAGGGCGGGCGTGCCCAGGCCGAGGGCGGCCGTGGTGGTGCCATCGGCCAGCCCGGGCAGCAGGCGCCGGCGCTGCTCGTCCGAGCCGCACTGGTCGATCACGGCGGAGGCGAGCACGGTGGGCAGGAACGATCCGGGGGCGACCTGGCGACCCAGCTCTTCGAGGACAACCACCAGTTCGACGAGACCGGCGCCGGATCCGCCGTAGGCCTCGGGCAGGTGGATGCCGAGCCATCCCAGATCGGCCATCTCCCCCCAATAGGAAGGGCGGGGCTCGTCGTCGGACTCGAGCCGGGTGCGGGCCGCCTGGAGCGCCTTGTGGGCGGTGAGGACGCCCCGCACCGTGGAGGCCAGCTCCTGGTGTTCGTCGGTGATGGCGATCGGCATCGGCAGGGGCCCCCTTGAAGTCAGCGGCAGCCAGCTGAGGCCGCCGGAGCAGATTAGACGGAGCGGATCACCCAGCCCCAAGTCGGGACGCGGCCCACTCCTCCGCCAACACGGCGTAGATCAGCTCGTCGGTCCATTCACCCTTGACCCACTCGTTGCGCACCAGGTGCGCTTCCCGGCGCAGACCCAGTCGTTCGAGCAGGGCGGCGGAGGGGGCATTTCGGGCATCGAGCGCGGCCGAGACCCGGTGGGCGTCGAGGTGATCAAAGGCCAGGTCCATCAGCGCACGAGCGGCCTCGGTGGCCAGCCCCTGTCCGTGCGCGTCGGGGTGGAACACGTAGCCGATCTCGACGTGCCCGTCGTTGGCTCGGTGTCGGATCAACGTCAGATCGCCGATCACCGGTCCGTCCGGCCGTCTGGTGACCGCGAAGTTGAGCTTGTCGCCGTCGTTGGCCAATTCGGTGGAGACGATCCTCGAGGCCAGCGCCTCGACGACCTCATCCCTCGTCCGGGGCTCCCAATAGAGGAAGCGAGTGACATCGGGCCGCGATTCGATTTCGAAGAGATCGTCGAGATCCCGCTCCTCGAAGGGTCGAAGGATCAGCCGCTCGGTGACAATCGGTTCAGTGAAGCGGAAGGACTTCAGCGAAGGCACCGCCCAAGTGTAAATCCGAGCCGCCGGGCGGAACGGCGTCGGACGGCGTCGGACGGCGTCTGACGGCGTCGGACGTGTCAGACAGCCAGTTCCGGCACGTGGCGGTGCGGTTTGGCGTACCGCATGTGCAGAACGATGGCGCCGCTGGCCAGGGCGGCATAAAAGCACCACAGCGACGCGAAGCCGTCCGCACTGAGCCGAGCCAGAATCACCACGGCCACCACATTGGCCAAGCCGAAGTAGACGATGTCGCGGAACCCCGACGCCAACAACGACCCGCACGTGGCCACGATGTACAGCCCGATGATGGCGACACCGTGATGAAGACCGATCGTGTAGGACAGGTGATACGCGCCGAGGTGGACGGTGGGATGGGTCCGCAGCATCGCCTCGAGCAGCACCAGAGACACGCCCAAGCCGACGGCGAGGAAGGGCGCGATCCTCCACCTCCTCCTTGGCGTCGGTTCCAACAGCATGATGATCAGCGGCACCAGGACCGGCAGGACGACAAAGGCCACGACCAGATAGATCCACATGGCCACAAGGCCGACGGCGAGCGGCACGACACCCTGCAGACCCCACCACACGAATGTTTCAGTCAGCTGATGCGCGCCGAGAAGCAGGGGGAAGGCCGCCAGCAGGCGGTGATCGAAACGGCCCCGTACGTGACGGCAGGCATCGATGCCGATGGCCGTCACGACGAGGCCACCGACCAGGTCGCCTTCAGGGGAGAAACACACACGTTCCTTCCAATTGGATGTGGAACTGGCGGTCAGCACCGGGACTGGTTGCGAGGGCCACCGTGAGGCGGTCTACGTCTGACCTTGCGTCGGACTCACCGACCCGACTGTGCTTTCAATCGGGTGGCCACTGGGACAGCCTCGATCGTACCGTGCCCATTGGAAGATCCGGCTGAACTGGGTTCGAGAGTCGAACGGTCGAAGTGTCGAAGGTCGAGGGGTCGAGGGGTCGAGCGTCGAAGGGTGGAAGGCGCACCGGCGGTGGTGGACGAACCCGGCCGATCCAAGGCATCTCGTCCTCGCCGTCTCAATCCGGCTCCCGTGGGACGGTCAACGAATCACGGCGGCGCGAGGCTGGCGCGGATCACCGTGGGTGGACGAAGATCCACGGCATGCCGAACCAGCTCCTGAATTTGCGGCGCCCGGCGCCGATGCCGCCGCCGGTGTCCCCTGGGTCGGGCCGACGGTCGGTGCACCAAGGCGTCGTGAGCCGGCGCGGCTCGGCCAGGTTGGAGCGATGACCCGATGAGGATCGTGGTCTGTGGCGTGCGCGGTTCGACACCGGCGGCTGGGGCCGCGTTCATCCGGTACGGGGGGAATACGTCGTGCGTCGCCCTGTGCCATGACGATGCACCCCCATCACTCATCCTCGATGCCGGGACTGGCATACGCCGCGTCTCGGGGCTCCTCTCCGGTCAGGCTTTCCAAGGTGTGCTCCTTTTGGGGCACCTCCACTGGGACCACGTCGAGGGACTTCCCTTCTTCACGTCGGGCGACAATCCCGACTCGCACGTCGATCTGTACATGCCGGCCCAGGGGGACGCCGAGACCGTCCTGCGCGGTTTCATGTCCAATCCGTACTTCCCGATCACCCCGGCGGAGCTCCGCGGGACGTGGAGCTTCAACGCACTCGAACCGGGCGACCACACGATCGACGGGTTCGCCGTTACCGCGCTCGACATCCCCCACAAGGGAGGCCGCAGCTTCGGCTACCGCATCACCGACGGCGGGGCCTCGGTGGCCTACCTCAGCGATCATTCGCCCACCACGCTCGGGCCCGGACCCGAAGGGCTGGGTGAGTACCACCCCAACGCCATGGCCCTGGCCCAGGGGTGTGACGTGCTCATCCACGACTCCCAATACACCGACGCCGAATTCCCCGCGCGGGCCCTGTGGGGTCATTCGTCCTGCGGCTACGCCGTGGGCCTGGCCGAAGCGGCCGGCGTCAGCCGGTTGCTGCTCTCCCATCACGAACCTTCTCGGACCGATGAGGCCATCGATGACATTGTCGCTACCTACAGTCGATCTCGCGTGCAGGTGGAGGCCGCCAGCGAGGACATGGTCATCGATCTGCCGCGCTGAAGACCACCGGCCGGCCCGGCTGGCCTACACTGGCCTGGTGCGCTGATCGCCGAGTGCCTTACGTCTGACCCCAGCTTCACGTCAGTGGTCCCTCGTTTCGGAGGCCTTCGGTGCCCGCATTTTCTTCTTCTGTTACTCCCCCGGCGACGCTCGTCGCCCGAAATCTCACGATCGAACGTGGCGGCCGCCTGGTCGTCGACGGCGTCAGCATCGCGGTCGGACCGGGCTCGCGCCTGGGGGTGGTGGGCCCCAACGGCGTGGGCAAATCAACCTTGCTGGCCGCGCTGGGTGGATGGCTCACCCCGACATCAGGCCGCCTCAGCCTGGATCCCCCCACCGCCACGGTCGGGTATCTGGCCCAGGAACAGGAGCACCACCCGGGTGACACATTGGCCGATTGGCTCTATCGGCGCACCGGGCTGGCCGCGGCAGAGTCCGAGCTGACCGAGTCAGCCGGTCGTCTGGGCCAGGGCGATGACGGTGCCAATGATCGATACGCCGTGGCCGTGGCCCGCTACGAATCATTGTCGGCGGGCGATTTCGACGCCCGCCTGGCGACGGTGTTGGCCGAGGTCGGGCTCGGAGGCGAGCTACGTGACCGGGAGATGGGCGCGCTGTCGGGCGGCCAAGAGGCTCGGGCGGCCCTGGCGGCCATCATGCTGTCTCGATTCGATCTGACGTTGTTGGACGAGCCCACCAACGACCTCGACTTCGAAGGGCTGGCTCGACTCGAATCATGGGTGCAACGGCGACCCGGTGGGGTGGTGATCGTGTCGCATGATCGGGCCTTTCTCGATCACACCGTCACCCAGGTGTTGGAACTGGACGAGCACCATCACACCGGCACGCTGTTCGGTGGCGGATGGTCGGGGTATGTCACCGAGCGCGAAACGGCCCGCCTGCATGAGGCAGAGGCCTATGCCACCTATGAAACTGCCCGACGCGACCTCACGCAGCGGGCGCAGCGGGAACGTCAATGGGCCACCTCGGGGGTCGCCCGGGAGAAGCGGTCCCCCAGGGACAACGACAAGGCACAGCGAGACTTCCGGGTCAACCGCACCGAGAAGCTGGCGGCCCGGGCCCGCAGCACCGAGCGGGCCATGGCCGCACTGGAGGTGGTGGAGAAACCTTGGGTCGGATGGGATCTGCGCTTCAAGATCGCACAAGCGCCGCGTTCGGGCGCCGTGGTCGCTCGGCTTGACGGCGCCGTCGTGACCCGGGGGGACTTCACCTTGGGCCCACTCACGCTGGAAATTGGCTGGGCCGACCGCCTGGCCCTGGTGGGACCGAATGGGTCGGGCAAATCAACGCTGGTCGAAGCCATCTTGGGTCGACTCCCCCTGGTCGAAGGATCACGGTGGATGGGGCCGAGCGTGGTGGCCGGAGAGCTCGGGCAGGACCGCCGCGCCTTGGGCGGGTCGGGAACGGTGGTCGACGCGCTGATGGAACGTAGTGGCGTGCCCCTACCCGAAGCCCGGTCGCTGCTGGCCAAGTTCGGGCTCGGAGCCGACGCGGTGACCCGTCCGACGTCCTCGCTCTCCCCGGGAGAACGGACGCGCGCCGAGCTGGCCGCCTTCGGGGTCCTGGGAGTCAACTTCCTCGTCTTGGACGAACCGACCAACCATCTCGACCTTCCGGCCATTGAGCAGCTGGAGTCGGCCCTGGGCGCCTTTGAGGGCACTTTGCTCCTGGTGTCGCACGATCGCCGGCTGTTGGAAAGGGTGGAGGTGACCAAGCGCGTGGAACTCCCTCCCCTGAGGTCGCAGTTCGGTGGCCTCCGGTCGGACGCGTAGCTCTGCCTCCGTGCCGCAGCCAACGCGGTGGCGGCACCAGGTCCAACACCCTTGCGTCCGCCGATCGGGAAGGCCAGGTCACGTTGGATGAGCATGGGCTTGGAAGAGGGATCGAAGCGGAGATGATGCTGCTCCTTAGGAGGGGCGCTCGAGCCCACATCGACATGAGTCCCGTCAGCGAGGTCGAGGCGCGGGCGCTGGCGTTGGCGTGCGACGCGTTGCCTTCCCGTACTGGCGTGCTGGCGTCCTCGGTGGGATTCTGCCTACGTTGCCGTGCAGACGTGCCGACATTTGACGACCCGAAGGAGCAAGGCGATGGCCGAAGTGCAAGGAACCTGCGAGGCTCGATTCGAAGGGGTGCGCCGCACCCTCTCGTCCAACCTCGACTCGGGAGCAGACGTCGGCGCCTCGGTAGCCGTCTACCTGCATGGTGAGCCCGTGGTCGACATCTGGGGTGGCTACGTCGATGAGGCCAAAAGCGCGCCATGGGAACGCGACACCTTGACCAACGTGTGGTCCACGACCAAGACAATGACCTTCCTCTGCGCGCTGATGCTGGCCGATCGGAAACAGCTCGACTTCCACGCCCCGGTCGCAAAGTACTGGCCCGAATTCGCCCAGGGAGGGAAGCAGGACGTCGAAGTGCGCCATCTCATGAGCCACAGCGCCGGTCTGTCGGGCTGGCAGGAAAAACTCGAACCCGAGCAGCTGGCGGACTGGGAGTTGTGCACCTCCCTCCTGGCCGCCCAAACGCCATGGTGGGAACCAGGCACGGCCTCGGGCTACCACGCCGTGACCCAGGGCTACCTCATCGGCGAAGTGGTCCGCCGCATCACGGGAGAGTCGATCGGCCGGTGGTTCGCCCATGAGGTGGCCCAGCCGCTGGGCGCCGATTTCTTCATCGGCCTGCCCGAGAGTGAGGACGGTCGGGTCTCGCTGGTCATTCCTCCCCCACCTCTGGACCTCAGCACCGTGGAAATCTCGGACATCATGGCCAAAACCCTCCTCAACCCGCCGATCGACGCCGCCCAGGTGGCGAACGAGTGGTGGCGCCGAGCCGAGATCCCCGCCGCCAACGGCCAGGGCAACGCCCGCTCGGTGGCCGCCATCCAGTCGGTGATCGCCGGTCGCGGCCAAGCACGCGGCCTTCGGTTGCTCTCGGCGGAAGGCACTGAGGCCATTTTTGAAGAACAGATCGAGGGCACCGACCTCGTGTTGGGCGTGCCGTTGCGCTTCGGGATGGGATACGGCTTGGGAAACGCCGACATGCCGATCGGTCCGAGGGCCTGCTATTGGGGAGGCTACGGCGGTTCGGTCATTGTGATCGACCAGGAAACGGATCTGACGGTCTGCTATGTCATGAACCGCATGGAGTCCGGGTTGGTGGGCGATCTACGCGGCATGACCATCGTGCTCGAGGCGGCACAGGGCGTGCTGGCTTAGCGTCGGGCCGTCACGGCTTCGGCCTCGATCTCGACCCGCCAGCGCGGATCGAGCAGGGCGGCCACGACGACCATGGTGGCGGCCGGACGTATCTGGTCAAACATCGCCCGATGCACCGCGCCGATCGCCTCGGCGTCTCCGGTCGACGTGATGAACATCCGGGTGCGCACCACATCGGCCATGGAGGCACCCGATTCGCTCAAGGTTGCGGCAATGATCTCGAAGCATCGGCGGGCCTGGCGGCCCGCATCATCCGGGCACGTCCCATCCGGCCACACCGGCCCGGTCCCCGACACCAGGACACGATCACCGACCTGGACCGCCCGGCTGAATCCGATGATCGCCTCGAATGGGGAGCCCGAGGAGATGCGCACCGGCTCGCTCACGCCTCGAGTCTGGCACCGGAGAGAGGACCCGGCTCCGTCCGACCTCCTGACATCCGACCTTGACGTCCGAGGCGGAGGGAGCACAGGTAGCATCGATGCTCACTGTGGGGAAGAGCCGATCTGCCGCTCGCCGATTCGGGTTGGTCGCGGCCACCATGGCTGTGGCGGCCGGGGTGGCGAGTTGCGGAACATCCGTCCACCCTGGGGCCATCAGGCCGATCACGTTCCATGTACCGCCCACGCCGACGGTGAACCTGGCCGTCACCGCACCACCCGGCACCACCCTGGTGGCCACGCTCCAGGGAGACACCCCGGGTTCGGCCACGCCGGGAGGGCCCGCGACTCAGGTTGTCCCCGGCGAGTGGTATGGGTACCAGAGCATCCTCCCGGTCATCGATTCGGCCCCCAACTGGATCGAGGTGCGCCTGGCCCAACGCCCCAACGAATCGACCGCTTGGATTCCCCAGAGCGACGCCACGCTGAGTACCACCCCGTACAGAGTCGTGGTCGACCTGGCCACTGAACACCTCAGCTTGTTCAAGGACAACCGGCAGATTCTGGACTTCCCGGCCGGCATCGGGGCACCCGACGATCCGACCACCCCCGGCAACTTCTTCGTCACCATGCAGGCACCACCCCCCGACCCTGGCTACGGCGCCTTCGTGATGGTCACGTCAGCCCACTCCGACACCATCACCGACTGGGGCAACTCCGGTGACGCCATCATCGCCATTCACGGCCCCATCGACTCCTACGATGACTCGCTCATCGGGACCACCGGCGCGGCCATCTCCCATGGGTGCATCCGATTGCACGACGCCGACCTGGCCCAACTGGCGGACCTGCCGAACGGTACGCCGGTCAATATCGTCGCCGGTTAGCACGGCCGGGCGGGCCGGATCAGCAGGACGCGGCAGGGCGGAAATCGATTGATCGACGAACGGTCACCTCGAAACCGCGGACGCGTTCGGTTCTCGATCTTCGCGACGGGTCCGCAAGGTACGCGGTATCGCTTCGGTGGCGGTCAAGAGTTGCAGAACTTCGCCAATGGCCTGGTCCCGGCCGGTGGACTCCTGCAGCGGGAGGTGGGCTTCGATCTTGTATCGATTCCGGCGACCCTCCTTGAATTTCACCACGTACCCGCCTTCCGTCAGGTCGGTGATGATTCCGAACGCCCGGCGCTCGGTGATGTCGAGGGAGGTTGCGATGTCCCTGAGGCGCACCTCGGGATCGCGGGCGATGCACAGCAACGCCCGACCGTGATTGGTCAGAAAGTTCCAGGTCGCCATAACGCGATCCTAGTGACCTTTGAGTACTAGAAAGCGATTACTCGTGTTTGACACCGTAAGTAGGCACCAGCACCCCCCAGATCTCGGGTCGAGTGATATCCCACCGCCAAAGAGGGCTGCCCTTCCGAATTCGTCGTCTACAGCACCCGGCCAGGACCGTGCCTGCCGGCCGAGCGGTCGGCACCACGACCCGGCCCTGCTGCCGGCTCACGCCTGGGGCCCCTCGTTTCCGGCTGTCGGACCGTGCAGCATCTCGATCCGACGAGCCAGATTGACCGCGTGGTCCCCCAGGCGTTCGTAGAAGCGGGCCAACAGCGTGACTTGGGCGCTGATGGCTGTCGGCATCGACTCGGCGGCGATCTCGCCCGTCAAGCGGCCGTGCAGGATGTCGATCTCTTCGTCGTCTTCGGCCAGGGCGTCGGCACGGGCCGAGCGATCGCCATAAGCGTCGGCGGCGTCACGCCACATTTCGAGGGCAACTTCGGCCATCCGCTGCACGATGCCCCGGCTGAGCGGGCTCATCTGCGCTCCCAGGTGGGTGACGGCCCGCTGGGCAATGTGCTCAGCCAGGTCTCCGCTGCGCTCGAGCTCTGGCAGGATCAAGAGGACCCCGACCAGGTGGCGCAGGGTCGATGTCGGCGTGTCCTCGTTTTCCAGCTGCCGCCAGACCAAGAGTTCGACCTCGGCCGTGAGGTCGTCCACAGACTGGTCCCCGTCCACCACCGCCAACCCGGTCTCGGCATCGTTGCTCAGGAGGGCCTCGGTGGCGCCGGCTAGGGCCTCGGACACGAGTGCGAAGAGCTGGGTCACCCGGATCTCGATGAACTCGATCTCTGAGGGGCTGGTCACCATGGCGGCCGTACATTAGCTGGGAAGATAACCGCGACTTCGCGGATTGTTCGCGTAACGTTCACCTCACGCGAGAGACCGACGATCAGGTCGCTGGCCGGGCAGGGTGGCGTCGATGAATTGGGCGGCCCGCCGCCAGGCGGCAACCGCTTCGGGGACCCCCACGTTGACCAGGCCATGCCAACCGTGCACGGTACCGGGCCAGGACTCGAGCGTGACGGCCACGCCCGTCCGAGCCGCCGAGGCAGCCAATTGCAAAGTCCCTTCCCGTAGCGTGTCGTGCTGGGCCACCGGGAGGTAGAGGGGCGGGAGACCGGCGAGGTAGGCAAAGGCGGGAGAGACCCGCGGATCGTCAAGCGGGAGCGCGTCGGCGATGTAGTCACGTCCGCGGTTGCGCACCCAAGCCGCACTCAGGAATGGATCAGGGGAAGCGTCACCGGGCCGGGCCACGGAGAGATCGAACCAACCCGAGATCGAGACGAAACAGCCCGGCATGGGCAACCCCTCGTCGCGGGCAGCCAACAGGGTTCCGAGGGCCAGCCCTCCCCCACACGAGTCGCCCATGACCACCAACTGCCGCGGGTCCACCCCGGCGTCCAGGAGACCCCGGTAGGCGCTGAGGCAGTCGTCGTGGGCCGCGGGATAGGGATGTTCCGGCGCCAGGCGATAGTCCGGCATCACGACTCGGAGGCCGAGCTGCTCAACCAACATGGCGCCGTAGAAATGGTATGTGTCGAGTGGGCAGGCGACGAATCCACCCCCGTGACAATGAAACGCCACACGTTCGTTGTTCGGATTGTCGGTGTCGTCGTACCAGGCGGCACGGACACCGTCGAGTGTTGTCGCCGTGACCTCAACGTGGTCCGGGACGGGGTGTCCGTGAAATGGACCAAGCATGGCGCGAACGTCCAGGTAGTCGGCCTGCGGATCGGCGAAGTCGGCCGGCACCAGATTCAGGATCTCGCCCATTTCAGGACTGGGACTGGCACCGGCCATCAGGTCAGCTCGTAGTCGGCCAAGTCCGGATGGCGAGTCCGCTCCCAGTAGTCGAGGAGGCCAAAAGGCCAGTTCTGGGCGATCCGGCCGCGCCGGTTGCGGTACCAGCTCGGCACGTCGGTCACCCCCCACACCATCTCCTTGTTGCCGGCGTCGATCTCCTCGTTGTAGGCGTCATGGACGTCGGACCGGCAACTCATGGCGTGATGGCCGGTGCGTAGGAGTTGACCGAGGGCCTCGACGATGTAGCGCACTTGGCACTCCACCATCACGATGATGCTGCCGTTGATGACCAGGTTCGTATTGGGTCCGTACAACATGAAGAGGTTGGGGAACTCCGGCACGGTCATACCGAGGTAGGCCCGAGCGTCCCCGTCCCACTGCTCGTTCAATTCGACACCGCCTCGACCCAACAGGCGCATGGGCGTCAGGAACTGCGAGGCGGTGAAGCCGGTCCCGTAGATCACCACGTCGGCCGGGCGTTCGATGCCGTCGGTTGTACGGATGCCGGTAGTGGTGATCTCCGAGATGGGCTCAGTGATGAGCTCGACGTGCTCCTGTTGCACGGTCGTGGCCCAGATCCCGTCGTCGCGCAGTGCTCGTTTGGCGAACGGGGGGAAACGGGGAACCATCTTTTCGAACAGCGCTTCGTCGGGGACCTGGGCCCGTAGAAGGTCCGCCAGCATGACCCGCATGAAGTCATTGCTTTCACTGACCGAGTGATGTTGGTCGGGCCAGGTCGGATCGACCTTGGCCGCGGGGAGCAGGCCCTCATGCATGAGCCAGAACTGCCACAGGCGATCCCAGCGGCCATAGGTCGGCACCCGCTCCAACAGCGAGTGATAGGCCGGGGGGAACGGGTCTCGGTAGTTCTCCGTCGGCATAAGCCAGGGCGGCGTGCGCTGGTAGAGGTCGAGGTGGGCCGCCACGTCGGCGACGGCCGGGACGAACTGTGCCGCACTGGCCCCCGTACCGATCACCGCCACCCGCTGGCCAGCCAGTGACACCGAGTCGTCCCATTCGGCCGAATGGAACGATCGGCCACCGAAACTGTCCCGACCCTTAATGGCTGGAAAGGAGGGTCGATTGAGTTGGCCGACGGCGCTGACAAGAGCGTCCGCGTGTTCCGTGGTCGTTGTGCCGTCAGCCCGTCGTACCTCGACCACCCAGGTCTGCGTGTCTGCCTCGTAGCGGGCCTCGGTCACTTCGGTCGAGAAGCGGATGCAGGAGTGCAGTCGCAATTCCTCCGTCACCCGCCGGAGATAGGCCAAGAGGTCGGGCTGGGCCGAGTACCGCCCGACCCAGGTGTCACTCTGAGCGAAGGAAAAGCTGTACAACTGATTGGGCACATCGACCCGGCACCCGGGATAGACGTTCTGGAGCCAGGTGCCACCCACGTCGCCGTTCTTTTCAAAGACAGTGACCGTGAAGCCCGCTTGACGGAGCCGATAGGCGGCTGCCAGGCCCGAGATGCCGGCGCCGATGACGAAACAGCGAAAGTCCCGGGACGGAGCCATCTCTTGGAGGCGCCAACTCGGGGCCCGGGGATCGGTGCCCGCCAACGCCAACTCCTCGACCAGGAAGTCACTCCACTGCGGGGTCGAGGACGGGCCGACGAGGAAGTCGAAGACCCGAGTGACCTCATCAGGACTGAGCTTGTGCGGTGGTGCACCAGATGCTTCGTGCTCGAGCAGTGCGTGGCCCGCGAGGGCGCGGGCCTCGGCTTCCTGCTCTGGCCCCAGACCTCGACCCGGCACCAGCATCTGGGCTTGGTCCGGGGCCAGATCAGCGCGCAACAGGCTGAAGTCCCCGGTCAGGTGGGCCACGGCGCACAGCAGGGGGTGTACCTCGACCGCGTCCAACATGTGCTGCCATTCGTCTCCGGTTGGCGTCGGTCCTCCCCTGCGCCCTGCGACTCTGTTGTGCTCGTCCGTCGGGTCCACGGTAGGGGCGCACCGGCACTCGAGCAATCGCGATGACTACTCCTGCATCGCCTTGACAAGTGCCGTCATCTGGCTGTTGACCTCAACGGTCCGGGGCAACGAGTCCATGGCGGAGGCCAAGGACTCGGGTGTCCACCGGTCATCGGTCGACACCTCTTCAGCGATGGACCAGCCCCCGTAGATGCCCACCGATCCGCCATAGACGCTGAAGACCTGGCCGTTGAAGGGACAGGTCTCCGAAGCGAGGACGGCCACCAGGGGCGAGATGTTCTCAGGGTCAAAGACGTGCTTGTCCATGGAATCACTCAGACCCGGGGTCTGCAGGGTGAGCCGGGTTCGGGCCACCGGCGCGATGCAGTTGGCTCGGACGCCGTAGCGGTTGAGCTCCATCGCGTTCACGACCGTCATGGCCGCGATGCCGGCCTTGGCGGCCGAGTAGTTGGTCTGGCCTACGTTCCCGTGCAGCCCGGCACCTGAACTGGTGTTGACAATGGCCCGGTCCACGATGTCACCCGTTTTGGCCCGCTCCCTCCAGACTTCGGCGGCGTGGCGGGTGATGTTGAACGTGCCCTTCAGGTGGACCGAGATAACGTCGTCGAATTCCTGTTCGCTCATTGAGACGAGCATCCGATCGCGCAAGATCCCGGCGTTGTTGACCACCACGTGCAAGTCACCGAACGCAGCCACGGCCCGGTCGACAATGGCCTTGGCCCCTTCGAACGACGTGACGCTGTCGGTACTGGCCACGGCCTGACCGCCGGCGGCGGCGATCTCGTCAACCACGGACTGGGCGGCGGAGACGTCAGCGCCGGAACCGTCGATCGCTCCTCCGAGGTCATTGACCACCACTTTGGATCCGAGTGAGGCGAAGAGAAGGGCGTGTTCACGCCCAATGCCGCGCCCTGCGCCGGTGATGATGGCGACCCTGTCGTGCAACATGGTGTGGCTGTCCTTTCGGTGGAGCCGGACAGCGGGGCTGTCGAGGCCCAATGTCCGGTCGAATCGGCGGGCTCTCCGTCGACGAGGCGTGCGTCAAGCCGCCGCGCCGCTGAGCATAGATCCACAACCGCGAACCCCCAGGCGAGCAGCTCTCGAACCGCGTCCGGATTCGGTCAGTCCGGGCCCACCGTGGAGGTCGCCGTCACCTCGTTGATCCGGAGCTGTAAGAAACGGCGTTCGGCGTCGGTAGTGGCCAACCCCAGAGCCTGGCGATAGGCCTCGGCCGCGTCGAGCGGCCGTTCCAGGCGGCGGAGCAGATCGGCTCTGGTGGCAGCCAGCAGGTAGTAGCCGGCCAGGGCACCGTTACTGTCGATGGCCGAGAGGAGATCCAGCCCGACTTCGGGCCCCTCGATCATCGAGATCGCGACGGCGCGATTGAGCTCCACCACCGGCGAAGGCATGACCACCGCGAGCTGGTCGTAGAGCGCGGCGATCTCGGCCCAGTCGGTCTCGCCGGCCCGGGCCGCCTGGGCATGGCAGGCCGCGATGGCCGCCTGGATTTGGAACGGGCCGGGGCGGCCCATACGTAGGGCCGCGTTGAGCACGTCGTCACCGGCGGCAATGGCCTCGACATCCCATAGTGATCGATCCTGCTCGTTCAGGAGCACCAAGTCCCCGTGGGCGTCAACCCGGCCGTCCCGCCGGGCATGGTGCAACAACATCAGGGCCAGGAGGCCCATCGCTTCGGGCTCGTCGGGCATCAAGGTGATCAAGGTGCGGGTGAGGCGAATGGCCTCTCCGCACAGCCCCTGGCGCAGGAGGTCGGCCCCGGCTGACGCCGAGTACCCCTCGTTGAAGAGGAGGTAGAGCACCGAGAGCACCGCCCCGGTGCGATCCACCAATTGGTGGGCCGGGGGTATCCGGAACGGAATGCCGGCGTGTCGGATCTTCCTCTTGGCTCGCACCAGGCGTTGCGCCATGGTCGGCTCGGACACCAAGAACGCACGGGCGATCTCGGTGGTCGTCATGCCGGCCAGGGTGCGCAGAGTCAGCGCCACCTGGGCCTCGAGCGACAGGGCCGGGTGGCAACAGGTGAACATCAGCCTCAGCTGATCGTCCGGCACATCGCTGTTCCCGCCGAGCTCAGGTTCATCGGCTGCTTCCAACCTGGCCACCTCCATCAATTTCTCCGCTCCCACCGCGGCGCGACGCAGGCGATCCATGGCTCGATTCCGCGCCACGGTGGTCAACCAGGCGCCGGGTTGACGCGGGATGCCGTCGCTGGGCCATCGCTCCAGCGCCGACGCGAAGGCATCCTGTGCACACTCCTCCGCGATATCCCAGTCGCCGATACGCCGGATCAAGGTGGCGACCACTCGCCCCCACTCGTCCCGGAAGGCTTTGGCTACGGCGACTTCGACCTCGGTCGTTACATCTCCCAGATTGGTCTCACTTCGATCGAGCCCAGCCGGGCGCCGGGGATCTTGGCGGCGATCTCAATCGCCTCGTCGAGATCCTTGCAGTCAACCACGTAGTAGCCGCCGATCTGCTCCTTGGTCTCGGCAAACGGCCCATCTGTGGTCAAGGTTTCCCCGTCTCGCACCTGCACGGTGGTGGCGTCGGCAGTGAACTGCAGTCGCTCGCCGCCTTGCAGCACGCCCCGGCTGTTCATTTCCTCCTGAAAGGCAAAGTACTCCCCCAGCATGGCTTGGCCCGCCTCGGGCGTCATGCCCTGAATTTGGCTTTCGTCAGAACAGATCATCATTAGGTAACGCACGTGTCCTCCTGTGTGGTTGTGGTCGGCACTACGACGATCAGGATCGGCGAAATCGACACCCGGCCAAGATGTCGAGCACAATTCTTCTCACCGGTCCCGCACTTCTCGCTGGACGTCAAGACCATTCTGGCCCATTGGGCTCATTGGGATTTTCGGGCTCAACGGGCTGATCGGCCCATCCATCGACCCCATCTAGTGTTTGCCCGTGACCAACACCGACGATGTGGATGTGTTGCTCGAGCTCGATATCGGGAACATCGCCGGCGGTGGAGGGTGCGTCGCTCGTGCTCCCGACGGGCGTGTGGTCTTCGTGCGCCACGCCCTGCCCGGTGAGCGGGTCATGGCTCGGGTCACCGCCACCACGACGTCATTTCTGCGAGCCGAAGCGGTGGAGATCCTGCGTGCCTCGCCCGACCGCGTGACCCCCCCGTGTCCCCACGCCGGTCCGGGGAATTGTGGCGGCTGCGACTTCCAGCACGTGAGTCTGGCGGGGCAACGACGGCTGAAAGCATTCCGGGCGGCCGAGCAGCTCCACCACTTCACCCGCCTGAAGCGTGAAATTGACGTCGCGGCTGTCCGGGGAGATGCCGATGGGCTCGGTTGGCGGACCAGGGTCCGATTGGGGGTCGATCCCCTCGGGAGGGTGGGCTTCCGCCGGCACCGCTCCCACGAACTCGAACTGGTGGAGTCCTGTCCGATTGCCTGCCCCGAGGTGGTGGAGACGGGAGCCTTCCATGCCGCGTGGCCCGGCGTCGAAGAGATCGAGATCGCGGTGGCGCCCGATCGGAACCAGGCCGTCGTGGCCGTGGTCACGCCCCGGAAGTCAATGCCGGCCCTGCCCCCGCTGCGGACGGGAATGGTGGTCAACGGGCGGGTGCGAAAACAACCAGGCGACGTGCATACGGACGTGGCGGCACACACCTTCCGAGTTTCGGCCGGTGTGTTCTGGCAGGTGCACGTGGGCGCGGCTGAGGTATTGGCCCGAGCCGTACGAGCCGAAATGGGGGCGGTGCGGGGTGACAAGGTTGTTGACCTCTACGCCGGCGCCGGCCTTTTTTCGGTGGTATTGGCCGAGCAGGTCGGCTCGGAGGGTTCGGTGTTGGCCGTCGAGCGCGACCGGCGGGCCTGCGCTGATGCCGAACACAACGGACGGGATTACCCGCAGATATCGGTCAAGAAGGCGTCCATCACACCGAAGTTCATCGAAACCAGCCTGAGCCAACCCGACCTGCTGGTCCTCGATCCCGCCCGCGAGGGTGCCGGCCAGGCCGTCATGACGGCGCTGAGTGCGCACGGGGCCACCCTGCGACGCCTGGTCTATGTCTCGTGCGACCCGGCGTCGTTCGGACGCGACGCCCGAGTCCTTCTCCATGCCGGTTGGACGCTGACCTCAATTCGTGGCTTTGACATCTTTCCCATGACCGAGCACGTCGAGTTGGTGGCCCGCTTCGATCCGCCAAAGCCTGGCACCCATCACCGTGAGGTCGACTAGTGGAATCCACCCGCTTCGTGGTCGATGTGGCCGATCGCTTCGAGCTGCAGGGTGGAGTGCTCCACGTCAAAGTGACCGACGAGACATCCCTGCAGATGATCGAGCACTCGACCAACCTCTCCCTGGCTGATGCAGTTGTCGGTCACCACCACATGGGCCGTAAGGATGGGCAACGACGAGGTCAGGGTCCACGCGTGCAGATCGTGGACGGATGCCACCTCGGGCAATTCCAACAGGTGCTCACGGATTTCGTCGAGATCGATTCCCTCGGGCGTACCCTCGAGCAATATCTGCAACGCAGGCCACAGCAGCTCGACGGCGGCCTTGACCATGAGGCCGACCACCACCAGTGACGCAATCGAGTCGGCGCGGGAGAACCCGCTCGTCACGATGATGATGCCGGCGATCACGGTCCCGATGAAGCCGTAGAGATCGGTCAGGATGTGACGATAGGCCCCTTCCATATTGAGGGAAGTCCGATTGGCCTTCGAGAGAATGAGGGTGGCGACCAGGTTCACGGCCACACCCACACTGGCCACCACAATCAAGATGCCGCCGTGGACCGTCGACGGGTGTACCAGTCGCTGCACAGCCTCGAAGGTCACCAGGGCCGAGACGACAAGGAGCGTGATCCCGTTGCCCGCGGCCGCCAGAATTTCCGCCCGCTTCAATCCGTAAGTATGCGAACCCGTCGCAGGGCGAGCCGCCATGCGGATGGCCACGAACGAACCGGCAATGGCACCCACGTCGGCCAGCATGTGACCGGCATCCGCCAACAGGGCCAGCGAATTTGCCACCAGAGCGGTGGCCACTTCGAACGCCATGAAGGACAGCAGCAGAATCAAGGTGGCGATCAGGTAGCGCTGGTCGGCCTCGCCCGAGGCGTGATGCGAGTGGCCGTGGTCGGCTTGGTTACCGGTCACGGTCAGGTCGTCCCCGGGTCGTCGTGCCCGGCGTGCGTGACAACCTCTTCGACCAGCTGCCGCACGTGGGCGTCGTCGACGACGTAGAAAATCCTGGTGCCGTCCCGACGAGTGCGGACCAACCGGGCCAGCCGCAACTTGGCCAGGTGCTGCGAGACCCCGGCCGGTTGCGCCCCGACCAACTCGGCCAATTCGCTCACCGAGTGCTCGCGGTGCAACAACGCCCAAATGATGCGGAGGCGGGTGTCATCCCCGAGGAGCTTCAGCATGCCGACGGCGGAGGCAAACTCCTCCCGGGTGGGTATAGCCTCTATCTGCGTAGTCACGTATATAGTCTAGCAATGGCTCCGGCTGATCGCACCTGCCTCAGGCGGAGCGATCATGTCGCCCATCAATCAACATCAACCAGGCCCCCTGCACGCGGCGATCTTCCGCCAGGAACCTCGATCACCCCGCCACCTGGTGGATCGAGGCGACGGGAATTTACGGTTGGCTCCCCGGAGCGACCACATCCGCCGTTGCCAGTTGGCCGTCGATGACGTCATGGGCAACGTCAACCAGTCGACGGTTGTGGCTGCGGGCGAAGGAGCGCAAGTGGGTGAACGCCTTGTCGACGTCGATGGCGGCCCGCTCGGCCAGGACGCCCTTGGCCTGCTCGATCACGACGCGGCTCTGCAATGCATATTGCAGCTCCTGGTTGACCACCTGGGCCGCCAGGAGTGCCCGGTTTTGCAAGATCGCGATCGTGGCGACGTCGGCAAAGGCCTGGGCGGCACGGCTATCGGATTCATCGAGCGTGCCCGTTTCTTGGCGGAACAGATTGAGAGCACCGATCGTCGTACCCCGAAGGCGCATCGGCAGCGCGTGCACCGAGCGGAATCCGGCACTGAGGCTCTGCACGGCGAAATGAGGCCAGCGACCGTCGGCTGAAGTGAGATCGGCGGCAATAATCGGGGCACCCGTGAGGTAGCAGTCGAGGCACGGCCCCTCCTGGCATTGGAGCTCGAAGAGTTCGAGGATGCGGGTGGCCTCGTTCGACGATGCCATGACACCAAGCTCTCCCTCGGCGGAGACGAGCATGATCCCCGCCGCGGCCACACTGAGCACTTCGACACACCGGTCAGTGAGCAGAGTGAGGAGCTCGACCACGTCAAAGTCATCGACCAGCGAGTCAGCCAGGTCAACCAATGTCTGGGCCAGCAATGACTCTCTGGGCATGCCGATCTCCTCCATCGCGGCTTGGCCGTCCGGATCGAGGTTACATCCCATTTCGCGCCTCTTTGCCGCTAGCCCTCCGGGGTTTTCTGGAACCGAATCCGACGCGCCACCACGTCCTTAGCCACCTCGGTGACCTGCCGGTCATTGGCGAACGCGTAACCCCGAAGGCGAATGAGCGCCTCGCTCAGGTTCACGCCCAGCTGGGCCGCCACCATGCCGGACGCCTGGTGCACCACAAAGCGAATCTGAGAGCCCACTTCGATGGCGGACGCCAGTTCGCCATCGAACGCGGCTGACTGCATGGTCAGGACGGACCGCGCGGCCACGCCGGCCATGACCAGTGCGTCGGCATGCTGGTCCACGTCGAGGTCTCCGGGCACTTCCCGATAGAGATTGAGGGCACCGACGCACACGGCTCCCACTTGCAATGGGAAGCCGAAAATGGCGCGCGCTCCCGCAGCGACGGCCGGCGGGGCAAAGGCGGGCCAGCGGTCAAAGGCGGGATCGGCTAAATCGGGTTCGAGTACCGGGAAGACGTGATGCATGGCATCGAGGCAAGGGCCCTCTCCGAGGGTGAACTGCAAGTCTTCAATGAGCGTGCTCACTTCATTCGAACTGCAGATCGTCCCCCCAAGAGATGCATGCGACATCAGCATGATCCCGGCGCCGGACGCGCCGACCACCTCAGCCGATACCTCGCACAGGCGCTCAGGGTTCGCCGACGATTCGGCAGATTGCTTGAGTTGCGTCAGGATTCTCAGGACCCGTGCGCTCGGCATCAGCGATCGAGCCTGCCGGCTCGGATTCGGGACAGATGAAGATCTGGGGCGCCCCAATCAGCCATGGTTTGTGCCTCCTCGGGTGGGAGGCGCTCCACGGGGTCCAGGTCCAGCGCTTCCGGGCCCAACCGGCGACTGAGCCTCTAAGGAGAACCTTAGTGCTCCGCACCCAGCGGGCGAACCGGGAGGGACCGGTGGCGCCTCCAGTCTTCGTCATGACCCGCTGCCACGGGCCTCCGGGCCCACGGGGCCACGGGGCCCGGGGTCCGGGGTCCGGGGAGGGTGGTGCGAGCGCGGTCCTCCAAGCGTGGTTCGTCGCAAGGGTGATTCGTCGATCCTTCCTCGTCCAGACGCACGTCAGGGAAGTACACGACCCACTCCGGTGTTGCAATTGCTGATGGTGACTCTTTCTGTACTCGACCTGGCCACGGTGGCGACAGGCTCAACTCCGGCGCAAGCGCTCGCCGAGACAACGAGATTGGCGGCCGTCGTCGAGGAGCTCGGCTACCACCGCATGTGGGTGGCTGAACATCACGGCATGCCTGCCGTCGCCAGCTCGGCGCCAGCCGTTGTCATCGCCCACCTGGCGAATGCCACTTCGACACTTCGAGTCGGTTCGGGCGGTGTGATGCTTCCCAATCACTCTCCGTTGGTCGTGGCCGAGCAATTCGGCACCCTCGAGGCCCTTCACCCGGGCCGAATCGACCTCGGCCTGGGACGCGCACCCGGTACCGATCAGGTCACGGCGCGTGCGTTGCGGCGTGGCCAAAGCCTGGGCGCCGATGGCTTCCCCGACGACGTCGTGGAACTGGTCAGCTACCTGGCGACCGGCGATGGTCCCCCCACTCATCCATCGCCCACGCCCGGGCGCGGCTATCTCCCAGAGGTGTGGTTGCTCGGGTCTTCTCTGTTCAGCGCGCAATTGGCCGGTCAGCTGGGGTTGCCCTATTCATTCGCCTATCACTTTGCTCCTGGACTCATCGACCAGGCCCTCGAGACCTACCGATCGTCGTTCCGACCGTCGTTCTTGTTGGGACAGCCGCGAGCCATGGTCGCGGTGTCGGTCATCTGTGCGTCGACCGATGCCGAAGCCGCCTGGCTGTCCGGCTCATCGGCACTGAGCATCCTGCAACTGCGAAGCGGACGCCTCGGATTGCTTCCATCGCCGGAAGAGGCCGGTGCATATGAGTTCTCTCCCGCCGAACTGGCCATTGTGGAAGAGGTCATGTCCACTCATGTCATCGGCAGTCCAGAGACCGTCCATGACGGATTGTCGCGATTGCTCCTTCGTACCGATGCGGATGAGATCATGCTGTCGACTCGCGTCCACTCCTATGAGGCCAGAGTGCAGTCGCTCTCGTTAGTCGCGGGAACCTGGGGATTGGAGAGACCGTCTCGTTTGGTGGGCTGATCGATCCGGTGCAGCATCTTCTCGATCGATCATTCCTGCGCCAACGCGGCCACAGAGACCGGCTGGCGCGTGCTCATTCGTCTGAACGCTTCCGGTAGTAGGGACAACTCAACGCAGCGTGAACGGGCGAGCATCGCACTTCCGGGCTCTGCTGAAGTTGGTACCATCCTCACGCCGAGACAAGGAGTACGAGTTCGTGGGTACAGAGTTCGGAGGCCGAATCGGGCGGGACTGGCGGGAGTCTGAGCCCTGGTGGCCACCTGAGCCCACGGCGCCACCCGGTGCGCCCAATGTCGTGCTGATTGTGCTCGACGACGTGGGTTTCGGCCAGCTGGGCTGCTACGGCTCGACCATCGACACGCCAGTGATCGACCAACTGGCTGGGAATGGCGTACGGCTGGGCAACTTCCATACCACCGCCCTGTGCTCGCCCACCCGCTCTTGCCTCCTGACCGGCCGGAACCATCACCGCAATGCCATGGGCCGCGTGGCCGACCTGGCGGTAGGATTTCCCGGATACTGGGGCAAACCACCCGTCGAGAATGGCTTTCTCTCGGAGGTCCTGCGCTCGCACGGCTACGCCACGTACGCCGTCGGCAAGTGGCACCTCACACCCGACGACGAGAGCAACATGGCATCGTCGCGGGCCAGTTGGCCCCTGGGGAGAGGCTTTGACCGCTGGTACGGATTCCACGGCGGGGAAACTCACCAGTTCGTCCCTGCTCTCTACCATGACAACCACTCGGTGCGACCGCCGAAAGAAGTGGAGGACGGCTACCACCTGACTACCGATCTGGTTGACCGGGCCATTGAATTCGTCGGGGACCTACGAGCTGTGGATGCCGATCGGCCCTTCTTTCTCTATTTCGCGACCGGTGCGTGTCACTCCCCCCACCAGGCTCCACGCGAATGGATCGATCGCTACCGTGGCCATTTCGATCTGGGCTGGGACGCCTTGCGCGATCGCATTCACGCCCGTCAGATAGAGCTGGGCGTCATTCCTCCTGAAACGGCGCTTTCGGAACGACCGATCTGGGTTCGACCGTGGGACGCATTGAGCGAACCGGAGCAGGCCCTGGCCGCCCGGTTCATGGAGTGCTTCGCCGGCTTCCTCTCCCATACGGACGCGGAGATCGGGCGCCTTGCAGAGTTCTTGGAAAATATCGGCGAGCTCGATGACACCGTCATCATCGTAGTGTCCGACAACGGCGCCAGCTCCGAGGGAGGCTCCGAAGGCTCGATCAATGACATCCGACTGAGCAATATGGATCCGGCCGGACTAGACGAGATGCGGTCGAAAATCGACGACATCGGCGGACCCCTGACCCACAACAACTATCCCTGGGGTTGGACCATGGCGGGCAACACGCCATTCAAGCGGTGGAAGCGAGAGGTGCACGAAGGAGGTGTCGCCGACCCCTGCATCCTCCACTGGCCCAATGGGGACATCGAGCCTGGCGCAATACGTCACCAGTTCGCGCACGCGATTGATGTGTTCGCTACCGTCCTCGAATTGCTGGGGCTGGAGCCTCCTGAGACGATCGGAGCGGTACCGCAATCCCACCTGGACAGCGTGAGCTTCTCCTACGTGCTGGGCGCAGGCGGAACCAACGAGCCGGGGCGGCACCTCACCCAGCACTTCGAGATGTTCGGGTCTCGAGCCCTTTACCACCAGGGTTGGAAGGCGGTGACCTTCCACCCGGTCGGACCGCTCTACCCCGACGGCCTGAACCCAAATGCTCCCTTCGACGACGATATTTGGGAGCTCTACCACGTGGAGGTCGATGTCTCCGAATCCAAAAACTTGGCCGAGGTTCACCCTGAACGCCTCCGCGAGATGATTGACCTCTGGTGGTCCGAGGCCGCGCGCAATCAAGTTCTGCCGTTGGACAACCGAATCCTTTGGGCCTTGGTCAACCCGAAACCTGACGCTCGTCGAGATCGCGAGCGATTCCGATACTTCCAGGACGGCGCCCAGGTCCCCGAGCCAGTCGCCGTCAACGTCCGCAACCGCTCACATGCCCTCATCGTCGACATCACCGTGCCGGAAGAGATCACTCCCGAGGGAACGTTGCTGGCCATCGGCTCCGGACTGGGGGGATGGTCGCTGCAGTTTCGGGCGGGCCGGCCGCGTTACATTCACAATCTGTACGGGAAGGAGCTGCACGTCATCGGCTCACACGACCTCGTCGGCGCGGGTTCGCACACCCTCGAGTACGAATTCACCAAGGACGAAGGGCTGGGTGGATCCGGGACCTTGCGCTGTGACGGACAGACAGTGGCCGAGGGTCCGATCAACCGATTCACGCCCCAGGCGTTCAACGGGGTGGGCGTCGGTCTCACCTGTGGCTATGAATGGGGTCCGCCGGTTGGGGACGGCTACGCCGCACCCGACCGTTTCAACTGCACCATCGAACGGGCCGTGGTGGAAACTCGGGGACCCGTGCTGCGCGACCCAATGGCCGAGATAGAAGCGATCCTGGCCGAACAGTAGGACGGCTTCGACGTCCTCTGGTTGCGATTGCGTCGTCTGACCGCAATGGCGTCGGCAGCGACGCGAGGGGTTCGTCCTTCTGGCCCTTCCGCCGTGATGAGCGCGGCACGGCCGAAGGGCGGCCCACACACCGGCGAAAAAAATCCGAAGGCGGTCCCGATTGGGACGCCACGCTACCCCCGCATTCGCTTGACCAGGGAACCAGCCGGGGGCACCAGGGAGTCAGGGGGACCCGAATCGACGGACTATCTTCAAACGTGCGCATCACCAAAACGCGGCGAGAGATCGAACTAAAGAACTAAATTGGCGAAGCAACCCATATCGGTGATCGTTGTGCCTGGTCATTCCCTTGACTGGCCGGCGAGAACGGTCAAGGTACGACGGAACAGGGGAGGCGGGTGAAGCATTTTCGAGGTGTTCGACCGCGCGGTTTGGCCGGCCTGACATTGGTTGTCTTCTCGCTCGCCGCCTCGGCGTGCCTCGCCTCGACCACCACGAAGACCAGCAGTTCGACCTTCAGCCCGTCGCCATCCAGTAGCGCAGGGTTGCACTATGCGCCGAACGGCGACTTCTCGGGCAACACGTATCTGCTGGGGGCTTATGGGTTCAACCTGGCCGATGTAGGCGACGTGAGTCAGGCCAACGCCTTACCGGCGGGTGTCAAGGGCCTGGTCTACCTCGGACTGTGCACGGGCGTGACGAGCGCCTTCACCACGGCTGTTCACCCTTATGTCGGGAACCAGAAGGTCTTTGGCTTCTACTTGATGGACGAACCAAATCCCTCGAGCTGTAGCGCAGCGAACTTGAAGGCAGAATCTGATTGGATTCACGCCAACGACCCTGGAACAAAAACCTTCATCATCGAAGAGAATCTCAGTTCAACGGACCATCCGACCTACGTGGGTGGGTTCAACCCGGCGAATTCCGACATTGACCTGTACGGTTTGGATCCTTACCCGTGCCGCAGTGAACTCGGAAACGCGTGCCACTACGGGTGGATTGGTCTTGCGGTGAAGGCAGCGAAGGCGGATGGCATACCGTTGGCCGACATTGTTCCGGTGTACCAAGCCTTCGGAGGTGGCACGGAGACCGACGACGGCGGCAGGTCGTACTCGCTTCCAGTGCCTTCACAAGAGGCTCAGATCCTGAGGACTTGGGGATCTCTCGTCCCGACTCCTGTCTTTGACTACGCCTACAGCTGGGGCTCGCAGCACCAAGATGCATCACTGAGTGGCTCCGCTGCATTGCAAAGGATATTTCGTATCCACAACAGGTGAGTAGACGCTCCTGTGAGATCCACCGAAGTGATTGAAAGTCGGCCAACCTATGACAGAGGGTGCCCTCGGCAGCCCAAATGGCGGCCGGTGCTCCGTTACTCACGAAACCATCAGTTCCTTCGGGTCGCTACCTGTGATCCGACATGGAAGATTCCAGCGCCTCCGCGGAGGTTCCAATCTCGCTCAAGAGGTGGGCCGAACTTTGGATCGCGTCGTCCAGTTCGACGATGGCGCGACCGATCACGGCGAAGATGTGCGGGCAGTCGCAACGGCGGCTCGAACACTCCTCGCAATGGCCCAGGTGACATTCGGGACAGGTCCACATCCCATCCCCTTCGGAACCAGTTGCGTAGGAATCTTGATCGAAGGGTTGGGTGCCGACCGGAGAGATTTGGCTTGGGTCTGTCATTGACCTACAACGGTACCCCCCGCGCCCACCGAATTGGTGGTTCACTCAGCCGACGGCAGAAGCATGGCCTCAGGCTCGATGCACAACCCCTGCGCCGGCCTCGGACGGAGCTACACGTTTGTCCTCGAACGACCACAACTCGTCGTACCGACCGCACGCGACGCGTGTTCCTGGCTCGGCCTTGGTTCAGGTTTCGTTCGGCACCGGCGCCGTCGGCTGGGATCCCGCTGGACACGAACGCGGATCCCAGGGTTGGAGCTCGGACGTGGCTGAGGACGGAGCGGCAATGGACGCCGTCGGCGCGGTCGTCGGGGCGGTTGTCGTGGTGGTGGACTGGGACGGGGACGGGGGTGTGGTGGTGGAACCGCCGGCCGCAGGTGCGCTCGCGGGCGAAGGTGCGTTCACCGCGAATTGAGTTCCGGTGACCACCGTGACTTGAGCCCCGCTGGTCACCTGGCTCGGCTCGTAGCCCATGACGACCGATCCGGTCATCGAACGGGCGACCAACTCCGCCGCCGCCACCGTGCTCGGCGAGTGCGAGCCGTAGTAGACGAAAGTCTCGGCCACGTCGCCGACGGGCTGGGTGTCACCGAGTCCGACAACATGAAAACCAAGCGCCGTCAATGCGGAGCCCGTGTCGGCGGCCTGGTTCGAGGCACCTGTTCCATTCATCACCGACACGCTGACCGTCGACGGAGTAGGAAGCGGCTTGCCCGTCATCGAGTCGATAGAGTTACCGATACCGAGCACCTGATCAATGGCGGCTTGATCTTGTGATTGGGTCGGGAACTCCACATCACCGTATGGCCCTCCACCTTGATACACGTAACTCCCGCCGGCCCCGGCGGGATCAGTGACGACGGCCACCGGCAGCGTGAGCTGAGGAACAGAACCGATGTTGATCGAATGGAAATTGAGCACCAGGTTCGCCATGTCGCTCACCGACCAAGATTGGTCGAAGGTGAGATCGGCCTTCACCGAGTTGATCAGGTCGATGTCTGAGACGGGATTACCAAGCCCCTGTTTAGCCACCGCTCCCGCCAGTACTCTGAGAAACTCATGGTCGCGCCGAATGCGCGCCAGGTCACTTTGGTTTTCCTGTGGCCAATATTGCGCGTTCATGGTCGTCGTACTCGGCGATTTGTATTGGAGATGTCGTGCACGGACCACCTGGAGGGCTTGCGTGCCGTCGAGATGGACGCACGTCGCTGCTTGCACGTTCAGGCCCGACTCAGCGTCGAATACCGAGACCGGGAACGACAGGTTGATACCGCCGAGGGAGTCCACGATGTTGGCAAACTGGTCGAAGTTGAGGGAAACCGCATGCTGAATGGGGATCCCGAAATCCTCTTCGACCGCGGCCACGACTTGCGTCAACCCTTCAGAGAGGCCGGCATCGACCTTGTTGGCGCCGGAGGAGCGGGCGTTGGGGATGAAGAGGTCGCGCGGGATGGAGAGGAGAGCCAAGCGATGATGGGCGGTGTCGGCGTGGAGGATCATGATGACGTCGCTGTTGACGCCGTTCACCCCCTGTGAACACAATCCGTAGGCCGGATTCTGCTGTTTCAGCGCGCAACGTGACGTGGAGCCCACCATGAGGATGTTCTCGGTGCCCCCTTCGATTCCGGTGGTGAGAGTTCCGCTCAGTCCATTGACCTCGACACGTTTGAGATCGTGGGTCACGTAGTAGGCGTACCCAGCCCCACCCCCGACAGCGACCAACAACACCGCGAGACCAATGAGGGAGAAGTTTCGGACCCGGTGCCCACGACCGCCCCGACTCCCTTTTCGCCGCCCTGATCGACCGCTTCCCGAGCGGTGCATTTCTTCTCCGAGGGCGGCCAGCCCCGCCTCGTTGGCCACTCGGTGAAATGGACCGCCTTCTTGGCCTGAAGGTGGCGCAGATGCAATGACCTTCGCCGGCGGGGAATCGCTCTCTTGCGCCACTTGACCCCCAAGGGCGCGCAAGTTTTCCCCACTCTGTGAGGACCTACGCCACCGTCTGCGGGGGCCTTTGGGCGCGTGCCTCCCACTACCGCGTCCGCTCACAGGCATTCAACGTAGCAATCGGCCGCGTTCAAAAATCACCGCCCGCTCACTCAGGGTTAACCTCCCGCTCACTCAGCGTTATTGAAGCGCACTCACGATGCTTTCTCGAGGTTTCACCGTGGTTCCACTCCGTTCAGCCTCCATGAGGCTCACAGGGAGCGCCAAGGTCGATAGGAAAACACTGACGTGCGGGTGGACCCAGTAGTTATGCATCACGGCCCGTTGTGCCGGCACTCGCGAAGATGCGACGATGGGCAGGCAAGCGGGAGGGTGGTCCCGCCACGAAAGGCAGAGAGTCCATGGTCTTCAGCGTGCTGGAACGGCAGCGGGACCAGATCGGACCGGTGCTGACAAACCCGACGGCGACGCGCCGGGCCTGGATCCCCGGGCTCGTACTACTCGGGCTCATCGTGCTCTTGGGCGGCGGACTGGGGTACCTGGTGGGAAACGAGCGCCAGGCCAACACCCAGACCGACCAGGTTCACGCCACATGGCACACGACACGTCACCACATCGCCATCGCCGTGGGAGACCTCACCGTGATCCGCCGGGAACTCAGGGCCGACAACCGGACCATCCAGGTGGTAGGCCCGGCCCTGGCCCAAGACACGGCCCAGGTCAAGGCGGTGCAGGCCGCGTTGGCCCAGGCTCAGGCCAGCGTGGTGCAGCAGGGGACGACGATTGCCGGCCTCCAGGCCTGCCTGGGAGGCGTCGAGCAGGCCCTCAACGCCCTGTCGGTCGGAGATCTTGACCAGGCGGTCAGCCACCTCAGCGCCGTCGCCACCCCTTGCCGGCAGGTGACGGCCGGTGGCTGACCAGAGCCCTCGGTGGAGACGTCGACTCGGCCAACTCGCCCTACTCGGGGTCGCGGTCTCCCTGGTCATCGCGCTGGTCACCGACCTGCAGGCCCACGCCCGAGATCGACACGCGCATGCCGTCCTTGCGTCGGCCGAGGCCACGTTGGGGACCACCAGAACCAAGCTGGCGTCCACATCCCGCGCCCAGCATCGGGCCAACGAGGATCGGCGCGCCCTGCTGGCCGCCGACGCCTACACCCGGGCCGTCTGGGCCGACGCCGATCAGAAGCTGGCCGGCGCCAACCAGGCCGCTTTCTTCCAGGGTCTCGACATCGGGAGCCTGCAGACCTGCCTCGGTGGGGTCAAGGGCGCCTTGGCGCAAATTGCGAATCACGACAACACCCAAGCCGGCATGGACCTCTCGGGTGTGTCCCCGTCCTGCGAGACGGTGGACGGCGGAAACACGGATGGGCTGGCTTATCCGTTCGACTTCCCCGATCCCTTCGTGCTGATGGTCGGCGGTACCTACTACGCGTACGCCACGAATTCTGTCGAGGGAAACATCCAGATCATCCAGTCCAGTGACCGGACGCACTGGACTGCTGTCGGCAACGCCCTCCCCAATCTGCCTAGTTGGGCGACGCCGAACCACACGTGGGCGCCAGCGGTCCTTCAAGTCGGTGGGCAATACGTGCTTTATTACACCGCGCAACTGGTCAATGGTGGGCCGCAGTGCATCTCGGCCGCCGTGGCCTCCCAACCACAGGGACCGTTCATTGACACCTCAGCGGGGCCGTTCGCCTGTCAGCCCACGCTGGGAGGCTCCATCGACCCCTCCCCCTTCGTGAATGCCGACGGCACGCCGTACCTCGTCTGGAAGTCGACCGGGGAGGCCGGCCAGCCGACCACGATCTGGTCGCAACAACTCGATCCGGCGGGAACCGGACTGGTCGGGACCGGCGCCACCCCGCTGCTCATCCCCGACCAGAGCTGGGAGGGCGGGAACGTCGAGGCCCCCGACCTCGTCCTGAATGCCGGTCGGTACTTCCTCTTCTACTCGGGCAACGACTGGAACAGCGCCCACTACGCGATCGGTGTCGCCTCGTGTAGCGGTCCGCTCGGCCCGTGTACCAGGCCATCGGCTCAACCGATCCTTGCCAGTGGCGCCGATTTTGTCGGCCCGGGAGGTGCGTCGGTGTTCACAGACCAGTCGGGCGGGCTCTGGATCGCCTTTCACGCATGGAGTCTCGGCGCGGTGGGCTATCCGCACAGCCGCGACCTCTTCATACGACCCTTGAACCTGGCCGGTGCCGTGCCCGTGATCGAGCCCGGGGGATGAGAGCAGGACGGTGACGCCTGCTTAACGCCGCGACTACCGCAGTCCGATGACGTTGTCGGATGACAACTTCGCGACATTGTCGCGAACGAACTCAACATTTGTGACGATCGATGCGTGGAGCTCAGTGCTCGGGAGAGCGGGAGTCGCGGGACATAAGTACAGCTTTGACCGTCGCGCAAAGTTCATCGCGAAATCGCACAAATGAGGGCGAACATTGCGGACCGTGCTGTCACACTCAGAAAGAGTGCCCGTACTGGCACCGGGCAGAGACTGAGGGGCCGATCAATGGGTGTGCGCCACGTGGCAAGCCAGAAGATGAGAAGGTGCCTCCGATTCGGAGCTCTCGCTGGGCTGGGAGTGGCCGGGTCGGTGATCGGGCTCGCGGGTGTCGCATCGGCGGCACAACCCCTACCTTCCCTCTTCTGGACCGTCGACCCTCCGACGCTTGGCGAAACACATAGTCCCAATCCGGTCTCAGGATCGACCGGTGTGTCGACACAAATATCGCTCGAACTGGCCACCAACAACGACTTCGGCAGCAACAATGCGCCGACCGGCAAGGTCACGTTCACCGACTCCCTCGGGATCATCACGGGCCACTGCAAGAATGAAGCCGTTACGCCCCAGAACCTGGACGCCAGCTACGCCCACTGCACGGTGACCTTCCCGACCACGACCACGGGGAACGACATCGTCACCGCCTCTTACGCCGGTGACAACAAGAACGGGGCCACGACAGGCACCGAGACCATTGCATTCGGGCCTCCGATCGTGACGCCGGAGGTCGCTTGGCCCGCGCTGTTGCCCCTCTCGACCATTGCTCTTGGTGGAGGGGCGTTGCTTGTCAGTCGTCGCCGGATGAGGAAGCTGACCAGACAATCCTCCTGACCCGTCCAACCTCAGTGTTTGACGGGCAATCGGCGCCGTGGAGGCAGTCCGGAGCCCGGGGTGAAGTCGGTGAAGTCGCGCCGAGGAGGATCCAATTCAATTCGTCGTTCGCTCCCGGTAGTTGCGGATCAGCCGGCTCGCTAAAGTTGGGTCGGGTGGGTAACCGGACTTCGATACTTGCGCAGGCAACGGAGCACTTTGACGAGCACGGGTACGTCGTTCTTCCCAGATACCTGTCGGAGGACGACCTCGCCCCAGCGCAAGCCGAGCTCGAGCTGATGTTCCCGACCGCCGAGGAATACCACGCCGGAGCCGACCCGGCTCGCAACGCCCGCTTCACCGGCGGCGCCTTCGCCGGCATAGACCTCTTCCCGTACTCGAGCGTCGAGTGGTCCCTCCTCGGCCTGAGTCCACCGATCGCCGCTCTCGCTCAAGCGCTCCTCGGCACGGCGGCCATCCGCTTGTACGAGGCACACAACTGGGCCAAATACAGCGGCGCCACGGACTATGACCAGCAGCTGCACTGCGATTACCGGAACCACACGCCCGTAGTGCCGTCGGATGATCCGACCTTGGCCGAAGTCGAGATGTTCATCTATATCCACGAAGTCCCCGAAGAACTTGGACCCACCCACGTGGTATCGCAACGCCGCACCAGAAACCTCCCGATGTGGCCGCCACGCATCACCCGGGAGGACCACCCTGAGATCTACACCCATGAGGTCAGCACCGCCGGTCCGGCCGGAACCGTGCTCGCCTACAAGACGAGCACGTACCACCGGGGGACGGCAATGAGCGCACCTGGTGGCGCTCGCTTCTCGCTCAAGGCCAGCTATCGCACCGTGAGTGACATCTGGTTCGACAAGATGAGCCTGACCGAGCGGCTCGGCGAATCTTGGTACCGATTCGTCGAGCATGCCACACCTCGGCAGCTGGAATTGGTGGGCTTTCCACCCCGCGGCCATCGCTACTGGACGTCCCGCACCTGGAGCGATGTATGCCATCGATACCCTGACGCCGACTTGTCGGCCTTCCGGCCCCAGTAGCGGTAGTCGTCAGATCGCCCGCTTACGATGACGAATGATGGGGATCAACGGGTATCCCAATGGTGCCGGTTATCCACGCCCAAGCAGGGCGTTCTGGGGCAGGCTGGCGTCTGTGGATGCCCGCGAGGAACGCGACCGTCGGGCAGCGCTACCTCTGGCCCAGGAACGTTCGAGGTTGTTCGGTCAGCAAGCCGATGCCTACGACCGCTTCCGGCCGGCCTATCCCGATGCGGTGATCGATGAGCTGCTCGGTCCGGCGCCTGCGGGCCTGGACGTTCTCGACGTGGGTTGTGGCACCGGGATCGCTTCAAGGCAGATGGCCCAGCGCGGCGCCAAGGTGCTGGGGGTGGAACTCGCTCCACGAATGGCCGAGATCGCCCGCGGCCATGGAGTCGAAGTAGAGATCGCTGCCTTCGAAGGATGGGACGCTGCTGGTCGCACTTTCGACCGGGTGACATCGGCGCAGGCCTGGCACTGGCTCGACCTGCCTATCGCCACCGCGAAGGCGGCCTCTGTGCTGCGGCCGGGGGGCAGGCTTGGTCTGATCTGGAACGCGGGTTGTCAGCCCGATGATCTGGCCGATGCTCTCGAGGAGGTGTACGCGAGTGTCGTGCCGCGCGGCGGCCACCGTCTGTTCCGGGGGTATGCAGCCAATCGGTCATCCGACATGAAGACCGGCCTCGCCTCGGAGATCGATGCTGTCTCAGCGGTGCCCGACTTCGGCGCGCCGACAGAGAAGTGGTTCCCATGGACGCGGGCCTATCGGCGCGATGAGTGGCTGGACCAGCTTGTCTCACGGAGCGACCACGCCGCCCTCGAACCAGCGGTCCGAGATTGCCTGTTCGAAGCCATCGGCGCGGCCATCGACGATCAGGGCGGCTCGTTCGTCATGAACTTCGAGACCGTCCTGATCACCGCGACTCGTCTGGGCTAGCCCCGGGACCGGCTGTCAGCGGCACCATGACGCCGTGCCGGCGATCGGGGCACCCTACGGTTTACCGGAAGTACCATTTGTCGGTGCCCAAGGCCTTCGAGATCATCTGTGAAATCGAGCCCGCCACTCGGCCGGATCTGACGCACGTACGCCACCAGATTGGGATGCTGAGTCACGTAGCGAGCGCTTTCTTGATTCCCGATAATCACATCGGAAGGTCGACCGTCTCGAGCATCGCGGTCGCTCATGAGGTGCAGCTCATGGGAGGTCGCTCGGTTGCCTGCATCAACGCTCGGGACCGCAACGTGCTTGGCTTTCACCGGGACCTTCTGACGGCGACGGCGTATGGCGTAAATGAGTTTCTCTTCGTCTACGGGGACCGGCCGGAAACGGGGGCTCGGTCGGACGATCTCTCGGTCCGCTCGATGATCGCCGAAGCACGACAGTTCGCTCACCGTCCAGATGTCGGTGAAGGATTCCGCATCGGCGTGGCAACCGGCCTGCGGTCGATTCCGGCTTGGAAGCAAGAAGCGGATTTCTTGCTGACTCAGGTTTCGTTCTCCGTGGAAGATCTCATCCGTTGGCGCACAACCTTCGACTTCGACGGTCCGGTGTTTGCCGGAGTCATGGTTCTATCGAGCGTCTCAATGGCGAGAAAGCTCTCAGCCGAGGTGCCTCAGTTGGCCGTACCTGAACGCATCATCCGGCTACTTGATGCCGACCGAGATGCCGGGGTCGCGATTGCGTGTGACCTGATCGAGCAGCTTCGAGAGTCTGCGGCATTCGACGGTGTACACCTCATTCCGGTCAATCGCTATCGGGAAATGGCGAACCGACTGGAGTCGATGCTGTAGCCATAGCCGCGGACTACGCCGCCGGAATCCCCCTTCTGGCATAACGCAACTAGCGATACGGACGGTGCGACTGCTGGCACGGGAGCCATGTAGCCGGCAATAGCAACTAGCTAGTGCCCAGTGGCTCGACCGACCAGCTACTCGTCTCCACAATGGTGATCAGGCTGGCTGAAAGTGCTGGCGGGGTGCCGGCCGTCATAGCGTTGCGGCAAGATTGCGCCATGCTCGCCGGCGGACCCTTCCTCGGGTGCGCTGGTTCGCCATGGCCATGACCGGAATCGAAGCTTCGACCCCTCCCCCTCCCTTGCCGCGCTGGTTCGGACCTAGAGCCAGCCCAGATGACCCGGCCGTCTCGGCCCTGATCGCCCGCGTCGCGCGAGGAGCCGGATGGGCAGACATTGGCGGGGGGTTCAACCTCAATGTGCGGATCGACGCTGAGCCGCCGGTTGTCCTCCGGGTTCATAGGCCCTGGGTCCGCCGCGGCCGGGTATCGGGACTGCGGCGCCTGCGGGAGCGGCTCCAGCGGACGCAAGTCCGCGTCGCTCGGCCGATTCGGATTTCCGACTGCGACCTCCTGAGGGTCGCTGATCGTTGGGCTGAGAATGAGGAGTTCATCGATCACGTCCAGCCACGGGCGGACGAGGACTCCTACGTCCGCCTATTCGAGGAGCTCGGACGCCTTCACACTGCGCTCAAAGCAGTCTGGGAGCCCAGTCCGCCCGAACCCCTCGACGACCACAGAAC
>DASZJQ010000099.1:0-1722 GCA_035947875.1 Acidimicrobiales bacterium | reverse complement strand
GGCGTGATCCCGAGCGCCTTGGCCCGCTCGGCCGACATCACGACGACGGCCGCGCCGCCGTCGGAGATCTGCGATGCGTTGCCGGCGGTGATGGTGCCGTTCTTGGTGAACGCCGGCTTGAGGGCCCCCAGCGACTCGGCCGTGGTGCCGGGGCGCACGCCCTCGTCGGTGTCGACCAGGAGCGGGTCGCCTTTGCGCTGGGGGACCTGGACGGGGACGATCTCCTCGGCCAGGCGGCCCTCCTTGGCGGCCGCCGCGGCCTTCTCGTGGCTCGCCGCCGCGAACGCGTCCTGGCGTTCCCGGGTGATGCCGACCTTCTCGTTGTGCTGCTCGGTGGAGAGGCCCATGGCAATGTGGTCGAAGGAGTCGGTCAGTCCGTCGTACATCATGGAGTCGACCAGGGTGGCGTCGCCGATCCGGATGCCGGCGCGGGCGCCGGGCAGCAGATGGGGCGCCTGGGTCATGGACTCCATCCCACCTGCCACCACGATCTCGGCGTCACCGGCGCGGATCATCTGGTCGGCCAGGTAGATGGTGTTGAGGCCCGAGAGGCAGACCTTGTTGATGGTGTTGGCCGGGACCGTCATGGGGATGCCGCCCTTCACCGCCGCCTGGCGGGCGGTGATCTGGCCCTGGCCGGCCTGGAGCACCTGGCCCATGAGCACGTAGTCGACCTGGTCGGGCGACACGCCCGCCCGCGTCAGCGCCTCGGCGACGGCGAAGCCGCCCAGGTCCATGGCCGTGAACCCCGCGAGCGCGCCCGACAGCTTCCCGATGGGGGTCCGAGCCCCTGCGACGATGACGGCCTCAGCCATAGCCTGCACCTCCGGTTCCCGCCGGTCTGGTTACCGGTCGGAAACCACATCTTACGGGCCAACTATCGTCGGGTCACATGAGCGACATCCTCAGTGCTGCGTTGGCCGGTGCGCCCGCCGATGAGCTGGCCGGACTCGAGATGCCGGGCTTCTACCGGGCCGCCGTGGTCAGGCGGAGCGAGACGGCCATGTTCGAGGGCCTGGAGTCCTCGGACAAGGACCCCCGCTTGTCCCTGCACGTCGAGGAGGTGCCGCTGCCCGAGCTGGCGCCCGACGAGGCCTACGTCGCGGTCATGGCGTCGTCGATCAACTTCAACACGGTCTGGACGTCCATCTTCGAGCCGCTGCCGACGTTCGGCTTCCTCGACCGCCTAGCCAAGGAGGGGCCGTGGGCGGCGCGCCACGCGCTCGACTATCACGTGGTCGGCTCGGACGCCGCGGGCGTCGTGCTGCGGACGGGCTCCGCCGTGCGCAACTGGACCGTGGGCGACAAGATCACCGTGCACTGCAATTACGTCGACGACCAGGACCCCTCGGCCCACGACGACTCCATGCTGGCGGCCAACCAGCGGATCTGGGGCTTCGAGTCGAACTTCGGCGGCCTCGCCGACCTCACCATGGTCAAGGCCAACCAGTTGATGCCCAAGCCGGCCCACCTGACATGGGAGGAGGCAGCGATCAACGCGCTGTGCAACTCGACCTCGTACCGCATGCTGGTGTCGCCCAACGGGGCGCGCATGACCCAGGGCGACACCGTCTTGGTCTGGGGCGCCAGCGGTGGCCTCGGGGGGTACGCCTGCCAGTACGTGCTCAACGGCGGCGGCATCCCGGTCGGCGTCGTCTCGAGCGCGGACAAGGTCAAGCTGCTCAACGATCTCGGCGTCGAGGCGGTCATCGATCGGCGGGC
>DASZJQ010000098.1:0-2938 GCA_035947875.1 Acidimicrobiales bacterium | reverse complement strand
CCCGACGATGCCCCCTGGGCCGACACCGGCACCGGCGTGCTGCTCAAGGTCCTGCGCTTCGACCAGCAGCACGGCACCTGGGTCATCCTCAACCGCTTCCGCCCCGGCGTGTTGCTCCAGAAGCATCGCCACACCGGTTCGGTCGACGCGTACACGTCGGCAGGGCGTTGGCATTATCTCGAATACGACTTCCATGTCGAGGCGGGCTCGTATCTCTTCGAGCCGGCCAACTCGGAGCACACCCTGCACGTGCCCGACGACAACACCGAGGACACCGATGTGTGCTTCGTGATCGAGGGGGCCCTGTTGAATCTGACGCCCGACGGGTCGGTGGAGTCGGTGACCGACGGTCCCGGCATTCTGACCGCCTACTACGCACTGCTCGAGGCTCAGGGCGACCCGCGACCCAACGGCCTCATCGTCTAGGTGGGATCGTCCGGGGCCCGGGCTGGGGCCGCCGATGTGGGCCGCCTCACCGACCCGCAGCTGTACCAGGCCGGTGATCCCTTCGCCCTGTACGCCGAACTGCGCTCGAGCGCGCCGGTGGCGTGGCACGAACCCGACGAGCGGGCCGGTGGCTTCTGGGCCGTCACCACGCACCCCGAGGTGGCGGCGATCGGGACCGACCCCGAGGGGTTCTGCTCGTCGCGGGGCATCTTGGTCGAGGAGATCGGCACCACCTACGACTCGCCGCCGACCATGATGCACACCGACCCGCCGCAGCACACCCGCTACCGTCGTCTGGTCCAGCCGGGGTTCAAGCCGTCGATGGTGCGGTTGATGGAGGCCGGCGTGACGGACAAGGCCCGGGCCCTGGTGGCGCCGCTGCCCGTCGGCGAGGTGGTCGACATCGTGAGCGCGCTCTCCATCCCCTACCCGCTCCAGGTCATCTGCGAGCTCCTGGGAGTCGACGGCGAGCAGTGGCCCCGCTTCTACGAATGGTCGGAGGCGGTGATCCCGGGCGAGAGCGACCGTTCGGCCGAGGAGCGGGCGGGGCTGCAGGCCGAGATGTGGGAGTACCTGATCAGCGTGGCCGAGCAGCGCCGGGCCGAGCCGGTCGACGACCTGGTCTCCGCGCTGGCCACCGCCGAGTCCGAGGGCGACCAACTCAGCGAGGCCGAGCTGGCCATGTTCTTAATCCAGCTGCTCGTGGCGGGCAACGAGACGACCCGGAACCTTCTCTCGGGTGGCCTGGTGGCCCTGGCCGAACACCCCGAACAGTGGGCCGCCCTGCGGGCCGACCGGTCGTTGCTACCGGGGGCGGTCGAGGAATTGCTGCGCTGGACCACGCCGGTGATCTCCTTCATGCGCACAGCCACCCGCGCCACCGTGGTGCGGGGCCAGGCCATCGCCGAGGGCGATCCCCTGCTGTTGGTCTACGCCTCGGCCAACCGTGACGAGTCGGTGTTCGGGCCCGACGCCGGGCGATTCCGCATCGACCGCCATCCCAATCCCCACCTGAGTTTCGGGTTCGGACCGCACTTCTGCCTGGGGGCGGCGTTGGCCCGTATCGAGGCCCGGGTCGTTCTCGGTGAGTTGCTCGACCGGTTTGCTTCGGTCGAGGTGGCCGGTGAGGTGACGCGCACGGCCAGTCCGGTTATTGCCGGCGTCCGCCAGGCGCCATTGGTCTTCCGGTAGGGGCCGCGTCGCGCCTCTGGTGGGCGTCGACTGGTGGGCGTCGACTGGTGGGCGTCGCTGCTAGGGCCAGAGGGAATAGGTCACTGAGGCACTGGTCACATCGAGGGAGAGCACCGGGGATTCGTCCAGATCACCACGCACTCGAAGGTCATAGCGACCCTCGGCCAGCGAACCGAACACAGCCGCGTACTGGGTGCCCGTTGGAATGAGGCGAGCCCGGACGGCCGTGTGGACACCTCGCCACTCGGCGCCCACTTTTCGGATCTCGATCTCGTGGCCCTCGAGCCATGGAGGGGTGTCGATGACGACGGCCCCGAATCCATCACCAATGTCGAGTACCACGGCCGCCACCGGGCTGGAATCAGGGAGGAGCTCCGCGGCGGCTCCCGCCGCACCGTGGCTGTGGCTCGGGCTGTGTCTGTGGTTGTGGTTGGGGGGCCCGGGACTGGGGCTATGGCTATGGGAATGCGTGAGGGTGGTCATCAGTTCATGCCGCGGCGAACCCCTGGTTGGGCACACCGAGGTACGGAAATTGGCCGAGGTAATTCTCGGTGCCCTTGGCCGTCGTGTCGGTGGGCGAACTGGTCAGGCCTTGAGTGATGGCATTGACCGCGCCGTCGGCCTTAAAGCCCGAGTCAACCAGCCCCAAGAGGGCACCGGCCAGTGCCTGTATCTCGATATTGACCACGTCGTCGAAGACTCGCCGCCCATTCGGGAATCCGGCGAGATCCCCCCCGAGTGCCCCCATGTTGTTTCCGGCCAGTTGGCCGCTGGCGTTGGCCACCGGCGGTATGGCCAGGTTGAGCCGGAGCATGTCGGCCGGGGTGGAGCCGGTGAAGGTCGAATAAGTGGGTGACACAACGCCCGCCGGGATGCCGGTCAGCAAGATGGCCACGAGATCGGCCCGGTTCGGCGAAGCGGCGTTGTACGCAGCCAGGTGCGGAAACACCGTGGCTCCTCCATTGGGCGTATAGAGCGCCGGCAGCAACTGGGCCAATTCGGGGTTCCGATAGTGCGAAACGAACTGGGCATCATCAGCGGGCTCCTGGTGGTTCCAGTAGTCCTTTGTGGCCATCGGGATGAGCACTTCGTTGACCAAGGGATTGCCCAACCGAGAGACCTGGACGTACGGACCGGCGTCCGTGTCGTGGTCCGGACCTCCGTCTTCGCGGATCCTCACCTTCTGCCGGCTGGCGGCCGTCCAGACGCCGATGCACGAAGATGCGACGGCCGGATTCGACGGCACGGAGCCGTTGGCGGTGATCTCGGAGATGGGAATCTGGAGGGCGATCGAGTGAAC
>DASZJQ010000097.1:0-3721 GCA_035947875.1 Acidimicrobiales bacterium | reverse complement strand
TTGACCAACAGCGCCGGACCCTGGCGCGGCGGCTTGCTGTGCCGGGCTCCCCTACCTGACATCCCAGGAAGAGATGGTCATCGCACGCGGAGCGACGGTTGGACGCCAACGCTCGTCCCAGTGTCCGTCGACTCCTTCGGGCTCCAGTTCGAGGTGGTCGAGGAGCGTCGCTGATCGGTCATTTCGGCCTTCGCCACCTCGTCGGGCAGGGTCTTCATCAGGATTTCCTCCAGCTGCGCCATTGAGGCGAAGCCGGTTCGCTTCCCCGTGCCCACCGCCTCGACTTCTCCGCTGATGTTCCCGTCGTGAGCCAGCTCGGGTCTCAAGCGCAGAACGTAAGAAATGACCATGCAGCGACCCTACGGCCCGCCCGTCCACCCATCGTCCCAGGCGTCGAGAGTGGGATTTGATCAGGTGATTGTCCGCGACCCTCGTTTCCTCCACAGATGGGTGGGACACGCAGGAAACGTCTATGGGATCACCACTGGGTATACCTAGGCCGTGGAGATCGGTGGCGCACGCAGCGGCTTCAGGGAATTCGCGCGCGCCAGAGCTCGCCAATCGACCCCGCCGAGGCCGATTGACATCGTGCGTACCAATCAATCATCCACCTTTTCATGACGAGGCGGCGTGAGCACGAACAGCCAACCCAGGTGACACAAACCCCAGAGTCGGCACAGGCAGACGCCGATTCCAACGCCGGCGCCGGCGTCGATGAGCCCACCGTTGGCCTCGGCTTCCCGGATCGACTTGTCCTGGCCCTGCTTGACGATGCCAAAGATGTCCTGACGGCCGTCGGCGTCCGCCTCAGCGTCGTCAGTCTCGACGAAGACCGAGCCTTGTTTGTGAGCGAGCCGGCAAATCGCCAGGTCAGCGTCCAAAAGGCGTGCGAGCTCAGCCGCCGGGTCCTTACCCAGGTGGCGGGCGCCATGCCGGGAATCGCGGTCGAGTTGGTCGAGTTGCGATGTGGACGCCGATCGGAATGGCCCTGCACGTTTTCCCTGGAGTGGAGCCAGGAATTCGCCGCATCGCTCGCCGCGCTGCCCGCCGCACCCTCCTCACCCGCCGTTCCCGCTCGAAGTGCATCCCCTGTGGCAGTCGAGATCCCCTCGTTAGAGATGCTCATCGGCGGCCAGCGTGATGAGGCCCCCCGCGAGTTCGGGGCCGGAATGGAATCAGCCGCCGCCTCCGCCACCCACCTGGCACCCCGCGGCGCGTTGGACAGCTCAGGGTCCCAACACGCGGGAGCACGTCACGGCGAGGGCCCTGAAGAATCCCCGTGGGAGCGCCTCCGGAGGCGCCTGTCGCCGCCATGGCTGAAACGAAGAAGCTGGCTTCTCATTTTCTGCGTGCTGGCCGGAACTGCCGGCGGCTACGTTGCCCGTACGTTGCAAACTCCGATGTACTCGGCCCGATCAGTGATCGTCGTGGCCACCGGGGCCGGTCAACAAGGACCCGGGAACGCCAATGACGCCATCGCGCTCGCTCTCACCGACGCGTCGATCCTGCCGTCTGACCAGGCACTCCTTCGGGCAGTCAGTCAGAAAATCGGCGTGCCCCCATCGGAGGTGGCCGACCATCTGAGTGCCTCTGTCGAAGCGGGCACCTCGGTGATCCTCGTGAGCTTTGACGCGTCAACACCGGCGGCCGCCGTCAGAGGCGCCGATGCGGTCGGACGGGTCATCACGTCTCGGAACGAAAAGATCTCCGCCATTCCCAACGGGTCCCTGTCGTTGGTTCAGCTGGCCACTCAGGCCACCGCGTCAGGTCTGCTGGTGACGTACGGGCTCCCGCTCGGTGCGTTCCTTGGCCTGTTGATCGGACTTGTCTTCGCGGTGGCGATTGAACGAGCCGATCCGCGGGCCGATGACGTGGAGGATCTGGCCCGAGCCACGGGCACGGCAGCCAGCGCCTACCCCGGCCCGGTGTCATTGGTGGAACTGGAGCAGCTGCTTGACCGAGCCAGTGACGGGGCTCCCTCCGTCACGCTGGTCCCACTGTCTGATTTCGAGACGGTGCACGCCATCGCCCTGCGCGCGGGATTGGAGGCCGCGGCGACACATCAATCCCTGGCCATCGAGCTGGCCGGGCCGGTCGGTTCGATGGACGACCGGCTCACCCGGGGCGAGGGACCGACGGTGCTCGTGGCCCGGAACGGCGCCAGGCTGCGGAGTGTCAAGGCATGCGTTCAGCGGCTCGGGTTGCTGGGGCGACATCCGGTGTGGGCGGTACTGGCCGTGGGAACCCCTCCAGCCGACACCCCCCGGTGACGGGAGATTGGGTTCCCCGCCGAACCTACGGGCCGGCGGTGGCCCTGCCGGCAAGTGACCTGGCCGGCCTGGATGCCGGAAGCTGGCTTACCACGCGACCCCGAGGCCCTCTGATCGCCCTCGGCGGCGTGCTGGTGTCCTTTGGTCTCGGTTTCTTGGCCATGGAAGACCCTCGATATGCCGTGGCCCTCTTCGCAGGAATCGTTCTGATCCTCGTCGTCCTCGTACGTCCCTTCTACGGCGCCTTGGGGTTGGTCGCTTTGGTGCCCACGCTCTCCGGGCTGGCCCCAGGAGTTCCCGTCCCCAATATCCGGATCTCAGAAATCCTGATCGGGGTCATCGGCGCCACCCTGCTGACGACGGCACGCCGCCAGGCCGCCGTGTCGTGGGGTGTCCTCGACTGGCTTCTATTGGCCTACGGGGTGCTCTGGACACTCGACGGCGTCCTCGGCGCCGTGAGCGCCCACCAACATTTGTCCATCTCGGAATGGGGTACGGCCGCGGGCCAACTCCAATTCTTCCTGCTGTACCGCTCCCTGAAGGTCACCCTCCGCACCAGCAACGAGCGCCACCTCGCCCTCAAGGTCCTCTTTGTGGCCAGCGGCGCGGTGGCGCTGCTGGCCGTCTTGGAGGAGCTCAAGGTGCCGGGCGTGATCAACCTCATCGTCTCCCTCACCAGGTCGCCGGCCGCGGGAGGTACCGGTGGCGTCATCCGAGCGACCGGGCCCTTCGCCAACTGGGCCGCCCTGGCCGGCTACATGCTGCCCTTGATCTTCGTGGCGGTCTGTCTGGGTCTGGGCGATGCTCTCCCCAGGCACAAGAAGACGCAGGTGGGGCTGGGCCTGCTTCTGGTCCTGGGCCTCTTCGTCACGGCCGAGTTTTCAAACATCCTCTGCCTGGTGGCGGGCGCCGGCCTGCTGGGCGTGCGCTACCGGCGGGGACGGATGGTCATGCGTTGGCTGGGCATCGGGGCCATTGTCGTGGCCGTGGGGGCGGGCGGGCTCCTGGCTCAGCGCATCGACGCGCAGCTCTCGACCAGTCCGGGTTCGAGCCGCCACACCGGCGTGCCCCAGACCCTGGTCACACGCTGGTCGGTCTGGACCGAGCAATACATCCCGGCCATCGAGAAGAAACCCCTCACCGGCTACGGAGTGCAGTTGCCGAGTTCGATTCAGTGGCCCTTTCCTGAATCCCAATACATCTCCTTTCTCATCGAAGGAGGTGTGCCCCTCCTGGCCATGTTCGGGTTTTTGGCCTGGGCGATGCTGGGAGAAGCTCGAAGAGGCAGTCGCTCCGAGGATCCGGTCGACCGCGCCCTTGGGCAGGGCCTCCGGGTTGCCGTACCGGCGATGGTGATCGTCAACACGATCTGGCCGTTCCTGAGCAACGGCGGAGAGCCCCAGGTCCTGTGGGTCCTGTTCGCCCTGCTCCCCGCGGCTGTGGCGACCAAT
>DASZJQ010000096.1:0-19083 GCA_035947875.1 Acidimicrobiales bacterium | reverse complement strand
GGCAGCACGTGGTTGGGACCGGCGACGTAGTCGCCCAGGCTGGCCGGCGCCCACTGTCCGATGAACACGGCGCCGGCGTTCTCTACCTGCTCCACCAGCGCAGGCGCCTCGTCGTCGGACACCATGAGCTGAAGGTGCTCGGGCGCGACGGTGTTGGCCACGGCCATGGCGGCGGCGGGATCGTCGACCAGGCAGCCGATCCCAGCCGAGTCCAGGGTGGATTCGAGGTCGGCCCGCCGGGGTGAGGCCGCCACGATGCGGTCGACTTCGGCGCTGACCGCGGTGAGCACATCCTCGTCCCACGTCACCAACCAGGCCAGCCCGTCGGGACCGTGCTCCGCTTGGACCACTAGGTCGATGGCGGCGAACTCGGGTGGTGCATCGGGGCCCGCGACCACCACGATCTCCGAAGGCCCGGCGAAGGCCGAGGCCACCCCGACCACCCCGCTGACCTGACGCTTGGCCTCCGCCACGTAGGCGTTGCCCGGGCCGGCGATCACGTCGACCCGGGGCACGGTGGTGGTGCCGAAAGCCATGGCGGCGATGGCCTGGGCCCCGCCGATGCGGTACACCTCGGTGATACCGGCGACGGCGGCGGCGGCCAAAGTGGCGTCATCGACCCGTCCGTCGGCCGCCGGCGGGACGCAGAGCACGATGTCCTCGACGCCGGCGACGCGGGCGGGGGCGGCGCACATGAGGACGGTGGAGGGGTATCGAGCCCGGCCGCCCGGCGCGTAGAGGCCAGCCCGTCGCACGGGGCGAGCCAGGTGGTCCACGGTCACCCCACCGGATTGGAACGGGCCCGGCGGCGTCCCTTCGTGAGCGTGGTACGACTCGATGCGCTCGTAGGACAGCTCGAGGGCATCGTTGACCTCATAGGGCACCCGCGAGCGCGCCGCCATCACTTCGTCCGGCGAGACGCGAAGATCGGAAGCGTCGGCGACCGCCAACTGGTCGAAGGCGGCGGCGTACTCGATGATGGCCTTGTCACCACGTTGGCGCACCTGGCCGAGCACCTCGGCCACGGCGTCATGGACGTCGGAACCGGGATCGTGGGGGCGCGGCAGGACCTGCTCGAGAGGCGCCGTGTTGCCGCGTAGGTCGAGCAGGCGAAGAGGCATGAGGTCACAAGGCTACCGGGGCCTCTGGCGGCCGCCGTCCCCGGCGTGCCCCGGCATGGGTCATCATCGGGGGATGACATCAGCAGCCGAGATCTCCTCCCTGACTTCCACCCTTGAGGAGTTGAATGAACGGGTGACCGCCATGGCCGAGACGGCGCAGGGTCACGGGAACGAGGACATGGCCCACGAGCTGTTCGCGGTGGAGCGCGCCTTGGGCGGGGCGCTGCGGCGACTCCGGCGGTTCGCTCAGACGGCGTAGAGCACCAGCTCGTGCCCGAGCTGGGTGGCGGCGTTGCGCAGCGCGGCTTGGCGCTGAGCCACCACGGCGCAGTTGCGCCGATCGGCCAGCTCGATGACCGCCATCACCGCCAACTCCGAGGTGTCGCAGCGCACGGCCAGCTCACCCGTGCGTCGGGCCGCCTCGCTGGTGAACGGCTCCACCTCGGTCCCGTCGAGCAGCTCCACGATCCGGTCGCTTCGGGCTTCGGTCCGGAATCCCTCGGCCACCGCCACCGCCGGGATCAGCGGCACGATCCCATTGGACAGCGCGGCCCGATGCAACGCCCACATCATCCGGTCACCCCTGGCCGCCGCGTGCAGGGCGCCGACCCCGTAGACGAGGCCCTCGCGGCGTGGCGGGTTCATGTTCATCGTCGCCGCACCCGGGAGGCTACGCCCGAGACCCCCGAGCGCAATCTGGCCAGGAGCGCCTCGCCGGCGGCCAGCTCCTCGGGACTGAGCGACCCCGTCTCACCCTCCCAGGCGGCCACACCGCGGAGACCCTGCCGTACCCTCAGCTGCTTCTCCGCCGCGTTGGAAAGCCAGGCGCTGAACGACACGCCGTCCTCCTTCGCCGCCAACTCGACCGACGTCGCGACCTCATCTCCGAGCGACACCGAGCGCTTCGTCACCATGGAAAAAGGGTAGCACCTGCAGTAGTACCGGAGTAGCGGTCGGCACGTTGTCCCTGCGCCTGGAAACACCAATGCCGGCCCCAAAGGGCCGGCATTGGGCGAGTCGGCCGGGAGGCGGATCCCAGCAACGACTCTTTTGGAACCAGGTGGCGGGAACCGGTTCCAAACACCATGGTAGCGCGAGGCCCCCAATATGTCACCACAGTGGCGACCCCGTCCCCGCCCCGTCCCGCCCCCGTCACCCGCCAAAGGTCCCGGCGGACGGGCAGATGTCGGCCAACAGGCAACGGCCACAGGCCGGTTTCCGGGCCTGGCAGATCGACCGCCCGTGCAGGATCAGCCGCAAGCTGAAGGATCCCCACTCCGCCGGCGGGAGCAGGGCGTCGAGCTCGTGCTCGACCTTGACCGGATCCTTCAGCTCGATCGGGGTCAGTCCCAATCGTCCGCTGAGGCGGAGCACATGGGTATCGACGGGGAGGCCCGGGAGCCCAAAGGCCACACTTCGCAGCACGTTGCCCGTCTTGCGACCCACCCCGGGCAGGGTGACCAGATCGGAGAGCTCGGTCGGGACGACGCCGCCGAACCGGGCCTCCACCGCCTGGGCCATGCCGATGAGACTGCGTGTCTTGGCCCGGAAGAATCCGCTGGTGCGGACGAGCTCCTCCACGTGCTCGGGGTCGGCACGGGCCAGCGCCGCCGCGTCGGGATACGCGGCGAACAGAGCCGGCGTCACCAAGTTGACCCGAGTATCGGTGGACTGGGCCGACAAGATGGTGGCGGCTAGGAGCTGGAACGGGGTGTCGAAGTCGAGCGCACACAACTCGGCCGCGGTGCCCGGGTATTCCTCGGCCAATCGCGTCGACACCACACGGGCTCGGCCTTTCGGTGTGCGGGGGCGTCCCACCCGGCCAAGGTAGCGGGTTCGCACCACGTAGCGGGTTAACGTGCGGCCGTGAATCTGCTGGTGCTGGACCGCCTTGACTCTGCCCAGCAGTCCGCTCTGGCGGCCCTGATCGCCCGCTGCGAGGAGGTCGACCAGCACCCCGCCCTGTCCGAGGACCTGCGTGATCCGGCCGGACGGATCGACCTGATTCACCACGGGGCCCGGGCCGTGTTGGCTGTGAAGGGCGAGTCGGCTGGGTCGGACGGACCGGGTGAACCGGGCGGCGTGGGCCAGGTCGAATTTGCCGGCTGCGCCACGCTCACTCCTGGTGCCGATGGCCTGACGTCGCTGCATCTCGCCATCGACCCCGCCGACCGGGACGGCGATCTCCGCACCACCCTCATCGCCAAAGCACTGGCGCTGACATCGGCACCGGTCCGCCTCTGGATCATGCTGGCCAGCCGCGACGACGACGAAGACGTGGCCCCGCTCGGGTTCCGACCCGAGCGCGACGTACTCCAGATGCGGGTCCCCCTGCCGTTGGCTGTCGACATCGTGGCCGCCACCCGGCCGGTCGAGACGCGATCCTTCGTGGTCGGCCAGGACGACGAGATGTGGCTCTCGGTCAACAACCGCGCCTTCGCCGGTCATCCCGAGCAGGGCAACTGGACGCTGGAGAAACTGCGCGACCGGGAACAATTGGAGTGGTTCGATCCCCACGGGTTCTTGCTGGCCCCGGACCCGAACACCGAAGGGCGGGGACTCATCGGCTCGTGCTGGACCAAAGTCCACCGGCATCACACTCCGGTCCTCGGAGAGATCTACGTCATCTCGGTGGACCCCGCCCGGCACGGCCAAGGCTGGGGGCGAGCGCTGACCGTCGCCGGCCTGCAGTGGCTCTCGGGGCAGGGGCTGTCGGTCGGCATGCTCTACACGGACGCATCCAACACGACGGCCGTGGCCCTCTACCGATCGTTGGGCTTCACCGTCGATCACATTGACCGGTCATACCTCCGAATCGCCAGCTGATCGTCGTGCCGATCAGGCGGTCCCGATACCGGTCCCGATAGCCCGGCCCACCCCAAAGGTGACGCCGGAAGCCACCGCCGTGATGACGAGTTGCCGGAGGGCGGATCGCACGTAGGAACGTTCGGTATAGGCCGCCAACACCGCGCCCACGGCAATGGAGGCCAAGGCCCCCAGCACGATCGAGCCGACGATGGCGGCGGTGCCACTGGTGATGAGCCAGGGCAGCAGTGGGATGAATGCGCCCAGGGCGAAGGTGAAGAACGAAGCCAGCGCCGCCTGGATCGGCGAGCCCAACTGCTCGGGGTCGATACCCAACTCCTCGCGGGCGTGGGTCTCGAGCGCCAGCTGCGGGTCCGCCATGACCTCGTTCGCCATGTCGGAGGCCACGGTCGGGTCGATGCCCCGTTTCACATACATCCCGCGCAATTCTTTGGTCTCCCCTTCGGGGCTCTTCTTCAGCGCCTTGCGCTCCACGTCGATCTCTCGCTCGAGCAACTCGCGTTGGGCACTCATGGAGAGGTACTCCCCCGCCGCCATGGAGAAGGATCCAGCCACCAGCCCGGCCACGCCGGCCAGGCGGACGATCCCGGGGCCCGGACTGGCTCCGGCGATGCCCAGGACCAGCGACACGTTGGTGACCAGCCCGTCGCTGACCCCGAAGATGGCGGCGCGAGCACCGCCACCCCGTATGTCCCGGTGCTGATGGAGGGGATCGTCTTCCACTCGGATCAGCGTAGTGAAGGTCCCAGCGCGCTGGGTCAGCGTCGCATTCGAGGTCGACTCTTGGACTCCGGATTCCGGTTGCTGGATGCGCCTCCCGCCCGAGTCCGGGACCTGAGTGCGAGTCCCGAATCCGGGTCCCGAGCCCCCAGTGCTGTCACAGCCCCGGCGTAGCGTTGGCATCGTGCCGGCAGCCTCAATGCACCACGAACTCGAAGGGGCAGTCCGCACCATTCAGCGGGTGGTGCGTTCGACGGTGCCGTCGTCGGTCTCGGGTGACGAAGCCCTCTCGTTGGTCGCCCTGCTGGGCGAAGCCGAGCGGGCGGTCGATTCTGGAATTGCGCTCTTCGCTCCCCGGGTCATCAACACCGGTTCCTTCACCAAGCGGGGATATGCGACGGCGCCGGACTGGCTGGGTGCAGTCTCGGGCTCACCCGCCGGTGCGGCTAAAGGCCGCCTGGTCGCGGCCGAGCGAGCGGCGGAGTCGCCCGAGTTGGCGGAAGCGGTGCGAAGCGGTGATCTCTCAGCCGCCCAGCTCAAGATCGTGACCGACGCCGCGGCGGTGGCTCCGCAGGCGGCAGCCACATTGCTCCCCCTGATCAAGGGAGGGGCCAGCCACCGGGAGCTCAGCGCCGCGGCCTCCCGCCAGCGCGCCGAGGCACGCTCTGCCGAGTGCGATCGGGCGCGGCGGGTCCGAGTTCACGCCGGTCGGCACTTCCGCTGGCATCAGGACGAGAACGGTGGCATCCGGGGCGAATTCCTGTGTGATGAGGTGGCGTGGGCCAGGGTGTGCCCCCGCCTCGAAGCTGACGCCAAAGCGCGCTGGAAGGCCGCTGGGGCCGCCGGTGGCGAGTCCTTCGATACCCATCGTCTCGACGCCTTCATTGACCTGATGGCCGGGACACGGCCCGGGCCGGATCGTACGGGCGCTCGGGACCGGGCTGTCGTCATCATTGACGCCGAGGCACTCAAGCGAGGCACCGCCATAAGAGGCGAGCTGTGTGAGATAGAGGGCATCGGGCCGGTTAGCGTCGAAGCAGCCACCGAGCTCATCAGCGACGCCGGCCTGCAGTTCGTCGTCAAGGACGGGGTCGACATTGCCACGGTCACCGGAACGACGCGAGCGGTTCGTGACCGGATCAACACCGCTCTCTTGGTGCGAGACCGCGCCTGCGTCGTGCCGGGGTGTGGCAAGCGATTCGGCATCGAGCGGGACCATTTCATGATCGACTTCGTCAAAGAGGGCCCGACCGAACTGGCCAATCTGGCCCGTTTGTGTGCCCCGCACCACGACATGAAGACCAACGGCGGCTGGATGCTCGGCGGTGGCCCGGGACGATGGACGTGGGACCCGCCACTCAAACCCCCGAGTAAGGGCCGGCTGGACCGGGAACGAAGGTTGGCGTCGGAGAAAGCCAAGGCCCGGGCGAGACGAAACAAACCCTTGCAGAATTGATCAAGGCCTGGCTGGGCCGCACACAGGGCGGATGAGGGCCAGCCTTTTCAGCAACGGTAGGGTGCGATGGCCCGGATATCCCCCCTTTACCCAGCGAGGAGCGCACCATGAGCACCATTGTCGACGGGGTCGACGCCTTCCACGACCTGGTCGGGCAACAGCTCGGCTATACGGAGTGGCAGACCGTGACTCAGGAGCGGGTGAACCTGTTCGCCGACGCGACCGACGACCATCAGTGGATCCATGTGGACCCCGAACGGGCCAAGAGCGGGCCGTTCGGCGTTGCCATCGCCCACGGCTACCTGACCCTGTCCCTGGCGCCAGTGCTGTTGAACAAGGTCATCCGGGTCGACAACATGAAGTTCGGTGTCAACTACGGCGCCAACAAGGTCCGCTTCCCCTCGCCCGTCCCGGTCGGCAGCGACCTCCGCATGGGTGTCACCGTGGGCGGGGTCGACGACGTCGAGGGCGGCGTGCAGGTGACCTTCGATCTGGTCATGGAGGTCCGTGACGCGCCCAAGCCGGCCTGCGTGGCCCAAGTGGTCTATCGCTACTACCGCTGAGCGTGACGGCGACGCCCTTGCCCCAGGGCGAGGAAAAGACGGCCCGCGTCCGCTCCATGTTCGACGCCATCGCCCCTCGCTACGACCTGGTCAATCGCCTGATGACGTTCGGGCTCGACCGGTCGTGGCGGCGGACCACCGTCGGTGCACTGGGCCTGCCGGCCAACTCCCTCGTGCTGGACGTGGCGTGCGGCACGGGTGACCTGACCAGGCTGGCCATGAGCCAGGGCCACCGGGTCATCGGGGTCGACCTCAGCGCTGGCATGCTGGCCGCCAACGGTACGGGTGCTCCCCTGGTCCAGGCCGACTGCAGCCAACTCCCGTTTCCCGACAGCACGTTCGACGGGTTGGTATGCGGCTACGCGCTGCGCAACTTCTCCGATCTGGCGGGCGCCCTGGCCGAAACGGCGCGGGTCCTCCGACCCGGGGGACGGGTGGCCATGCTCGAAATCGATAAGCCGGCCTCGCCCGTGTTGCGGGCGGGCTATCACGTCTGGTTCGAAAAAGTCGTTCCGGTCCTCGGAGGCGCGTTGTCGGATCGCCAGGCCTACGAGTACCTCCCGCGCTCGACGGCGTACCTGCCAGCTGCACACGAGCTGCGTCACCTGCTCATCGGGGCGGGCTATTCGGCCGTCGGCATCCGCCCATTGGCCGGAGGCCTGAGCCAGCTCCTGATCGCCACCCGCCGCGGACTGCCGGTCGGATGACCGCCGCTCCGGACCTTCACGCGCGGACGGTGCCCCTGGAGTACGGTCCCGATGCCCTGCAGTTCGACGGGAGCCCGACCGTCCTGTTCGATCGGCCCGGTTTGACGTTGGTCGGCTGGGGAACCGCAGCCCTGGTCCGAACGCACGAGGCGACGGCGTTGCTGGCCGCCATTCCTTGCGACGATGCCGTGTCCCGGACCGGGTCGGGCGTGGTGGCTCTCGGGGCACTCCCCTTCGACCGGATGTTGGAAGGCCACTTGATCATCCCCCGCTTCACGATGGGTATCGGTCGGGATGCCGACGGGGAGACTCACCGCTGGGCCACCGCGATCGGCCCGACCGACCAGCCGCTGCCCACCACCGACGAACTCTTCGACTCGGTGATCTGGCAGTACGGCACCTCGCCCGACGGGAGTCAGCTGGCCGATGTGCACATCAGCGCCTTGGAGACCCCGCTGCCGACCGCCGACCACGCCGCCATGGTCCAACGAGCGGCAGACATCATGCGGGCGCCCGGAGCAGAGTTGCGAAAGGTCGTCCTGTCCCGAACCGTCACGGCCCATCTCGACGGACCGCTTCCCCTCTCCTCGGTGTTGCGCCGACTGCGGTCCCACGAGCCCAACTGCACGATCTTCTCCCTCCCGGTACCCGAGGGCACCTTCTTCGGCGCCTCGCCCGAGCTCCTGATCGCCCGATCCGGGCGCCACATCAGCTGTCACCCGCTGGCCGGCACCATCGCCCGCGGTGACACCGCCCGGTCCGATGCTGACGCCCAGGGACGATTGGCGGCGTCACCCAAAGATCAGGCCGAGCATCGATACGTCGTCGACGGCATCGCCGAGACTCTGCGGCCGCTCTGCGACTCCCTGGCCGTTCCGACGTCGCCCACGCTGGTGACCTTTCGCGACGTGGCCCATTTGGGCACCCGCATCGAGGGAGAGCTCAGCGAACCCGCCCCGGCCATCCTCGAGCTCCTCCACCGGCTGCATCCGACCCCGGCGGTGGGTGGCACGCCACGGGATCTGGCCTTGCGCACCATGGCCGCGCTCGAGCCGGTGCCGCGCGGACACTGGGCCGGACCGATCGGCTGGGCCGACGCCCACGGTGACGGTGAATGGATGATCGGCATCCGCAGTGCCCGACTGCACCCCGACGGGGCCACCGTCACGCTGCACGCGGGATCGGGGGTGTTGGCGGACTCAGACCCCGACGCCGAAGCGGACGAGGTCAACGTCAAGCTGGGGTCCGTCCTCGAATCGGTGGTGCCCGGTGGCTCAGTGTGCCTGCGGTAGGCGGACCCGTTGGGCGGGCGTGGTCGAGGTGGGTGCCGCGGGTCCGGAGGACGCCGGCGTCGGGCTGAGCGGCAACGCGACCACGAACGACGCCCCGCCGGCGGGTGAGGGCTCGACCCGGGCCGAACCGTCCAAGGCCTCGGCGATGGCTCGCACGATGGCCAGGCCGAGGCCCGTACCGGCGCCGGCGCGCGCCGGATCGCCCCGGTAGAAGCGATCGAAGATCCTGGCGGCTTGCAGCGAGTCGATGCCCGGTCCGGAATCGCTGACCCGGAGGAAACCCATGGCGTCGCCGGCCTTGCCCTCGACCCCGACCGAGACCGTCACGGTGGTGCCGGCGGGCGTGTGGGCCAACGCGTTGCGCACCAGATTGTGGGCGACCTGGGCCAGGCGTTCGGGATCTCCCAGGACCATCACCGGTGCAGCCCCGAGGTCGAGCGAGAGCAGGTGGTCGTGAACGAGCGCGTCGGTGTCTTCGACGACGTCGGCGCAGAGACGCCCCAGATCGACCGGCTCCGCCCGGAGCGGCCGGCCCCGGTCAAGCTCGGCCAACAAAAGGAGGTCTTCGACCAGACCTCCCATCCGGGTGGCCTCGTCCTCGATCCGCAGCAGCGCCCTACCTCGACTGGCTTCGTCCGAGAAGCCACCGCGTCGGAGCAACTCGGCGTAGCCCCGGATCGACGTCAGCGGCGTACGAAGTTCATGCGAGGCGTCGGCCACGAATTGGCGGAGCCTCTCCTCGGAAGCCGACTTGACGTCGAACGCACCCTCGATCTGCGTCAGCATCTCGTTGAGGGCCACACCGAGGCGACCCACTTCGGTGTCGGTCGACCCCTCGGGCACCCGGCGGGCCAGGTCCCCCGAGGCGATGGCGTCGGCCGTCTGGGCCATGTCGGCCAGCGGGCGCAGGCCTCGGCGCACCAGCCAGAGGGCGAGCACGCCCATCGACACCACCACGGCCAGGCTGGCCAGCAACTCGATGCGGCGCAGCGATCCGAGGGTGTCGTTGGTCGGGTTCAGGGACAGGGCTGCGATCAAGGTGCCCTGGGGCACCGCCTCGGCCACCGCTCGGTACTGCCCGTCCGGATCGCCCTGGCCGCCGACGACGACGGCGGCGGGGTCGGGTCTGTACGTGCCGGCGTGGCGGCCGAAATGCGGGTTGGTGAGCGGGACGGGCCCTTCCACCGGGATGGTGGACAACAGCGTTGGCTTGGGATCGGGTCGGTCGGGCGAGCCCGAAGGGCGGCTCAAGATCGTCCGCCCCCGCGCATCGACGACCAGGAGGTAGAGATCCGGTGAGACCCGGTGCGAAAGATACGACGCCGTCACCGGTTTGTGGTGGGCGGCGGCATCACTCAAGTAGTCAGCCGCCACCAATTCGGATGAGGAAAGTTCGGCGTCCGCCCGACCGTAGAGGAAGGACCTGACCGAGGCGTACGTGACGAAGTCGGCCACTCCGAGACCGACGACCAGCAGGATGGCCATGACCGCCACCAGCCGCCGGTGCAGGTTCACGGCTCTCGGGGCAGACGGAGGGTGTAGCCCACACGCCGGATGGTGTGGATGAGCGGTGCTTCGTTTTCGTCGACCTTCTTGCGCAGGTAACTGATGTAGGTCTCGACGATGTTGGCGTCACCATTGAAGCCGTAGTCCCACACGTTGTCGAGAATCTCGGATTTGGACATCACGCGGCGGGCGTTCTCGAGCAAGTACCGCAAGAGGTTGAACTCGGTGGCGGTCAACTCGATGGGGCGTTCCCGGCGCCACACCTCGTGCGTGTCGATGTGCATGGTCAGGTCGGCGAAGGTGAGGATGGACGAGTCGGCGGCCAACACTTCTCGGGCCCGTCGCAAGACGGCGCCCACCCGGGCCATCAGTTCATCGATGCTGAAGGGCTTGGTGACGTAGTCGTCCCCCATCGCCAGCCCCTCCACCTTGTCCTCGGTGGTGTCGCGCGCCGTCAGGAAGACGATCGGCATCTGCTCACCCTGCTGGCGCAGGCGCCGGCACACCTCGTTGCCGTCCAAGTCGGGGAGCATCACATCGAGCATGACCAGATTCGGCCGGTACGTGCGCACCATCTCCAGTGCTTCCGCACCCGTAGCGGCCACCCCGACGTCATAGCCCTCAAAGGTGAGGGCGGCCGACAGGAGATCTGCGATGTTGGGCTCATCATCCACCACCAGGATCCGAGCCGTCGGGAGTTCGGTGGTCACCACGGGCGGACCGGCTCTGCTGGTTCGGGCTCCGAATCGGACCCGCCGCCCATCTCCCCCGAGGTGGTCGGGACCGGATGGGATCGCCCGCGGCGAAGCCCCCGCCAGGCCCGCTTGATGGCCCACCAGGTCACCAGACCGAAGGCTTCGAAGACAATGAATGAGGACATCTTCGATTCGCCCGCCGCGCGGTCGATGAAGCTGATCGGCACTTCGGTGATCGACGCGCCATGCTGCTTGGCGCGGTAGGTCATCTCAATCTGGAACCCGTAGCCCTCGGCCCGGACGGTATCGAGGTCGAGGAGGCGAAGGATGCGGGCCGAGTAGGCGCGGAAACCGGCCGTGGCGTCGGCCACTCCCAGCCCGAGGACTCGCGTCGCATAGCGGTTGCCGCCGCGCGAGAGCAGCTCGCGATGCCAGGCCCATTTCGGAATGGAGCCACCGGCGACATAGCGCGACCCGATCGACACATCGAAGCCGTGGTCGAGGGGCGCGACGATGGAACGCAACGCACCCGGGTCGTGGGAGAAGTCGGCGTCCATCTCCACGAAGGCGTCGTAACCCCGCTCGAGGCCCCAGGCGAATCCAGCCCGATAGGCGCTCCCCAATCCGGCTTTGGCCGGCCGGGCCAAGAGGTGTACGTCGGGTCGCTCGGCGGCCACGGCCCGGACCAGATCGCCCGTCCCGTCGGGACTGCCGTCGTCGACCACCAGGAGTCCAGCTCCGGGTAGGGACTCGAGCGCTCGACGCAGCATCCGCACGATGTTCTCCGACTCGTTATAGGTCGGAATGACAACCAGGGGGCGCACGCTGGGCATTCTAGGAGATGGGCCTGCTCAGGAGAACTCGCCCGTTGGGACGACCTCGGTCGGGTCCGGCCCACGACGAACCTCCCGCACCACCACCTGGATGGCGCCACCGAGGGGTATTCCGATGAGCGCGCCGACGAAGGTCCCCAACCCAGCAGCCACGCGGCCCCCCAGTGTGGCGCCGATCAAGACGGCCAGGAGGACCCAGAAGGGGTTCAGGCGGACCGTCTTGCTCATGATGATCGGGTTGAGAATATGGTTCTCGACCTGCTGGTAGGCCAGGAACACCACCAGCATCACGATGCCGGCCGGAACCGAATGGATCGCCGCGATAATCACGACGGGCACCCCAGCAAGGAGGCCGCCGACCAGAGGCAGCAGGTCGACCAGGGCCACGAAGACGCCCAGGAGGAGGGCGAAGGGAACGCCGAGGATGGCCAGAGTGACCCCCACCACGATGCCGGCAATCACCGAGGTCAGGAAATTCCCCAGCATGTAGCCGGTGACCGAGCGAATGGACTCATTGATGACCCGCTCGAGGCGCAACGACGTGGCCGGGCTGAAGAGGTTGAGCAGCCCTCGCCACAAGCGGGGCGCTTCGAGCATGGCGAAAAGCGTCAGCACGGCGATAGTGGCCACCGTGACGAGGGAGGACAGGGCGGCCGCCCCGACCGAGAAGGCGGTGGCCGGCTTGAGCACCTTGGTCACCTGCTTGGTGATCTGCGATGATCCTTCGGAGAGGTACTTCTGCAGATGGAGCCGGAACACCAGCCGCCCGAGCGGCCCCCGACCCTTCCGGGCGTTTTTGACGAGATCGGGGATCTGGTGGCCGAAGTGGACGGCGGCCGTGACCAACGGGGAAGCGAAGAGATAGACCAAGCCGCCGAAGGCGACGAGGCCGATCAGGAAGACCATCGTGGTGGCGCCTCCGTGCGACATCCCACGACGCTTGAGGAACCGCGTGGCGGGGGTGAGCAGCAGGGCGAAGAAGAAAGCCACCACGACATAGAGGAGGATTTTCCGGAGCACCCAGATACCGACCAACAAGCCGGCGTTGAGATCGAGGAGACCGATCACCACCAGGGTGCCCAGCACGACGGGGGCCAATTGGACACCGCGTCGATCGGCACTGCCGGACAGCCTCGAACGCCAGGTGTCCCCCCCCTCCTCGGCCATACAACCAGCATGGCAGCTTCACGTGCAAGCATGAGGTCAATGGACGTGGCAGGCCCCGAGGAAGCGCCCCCGGCCAAACGCCGCTGGATTCCCCGCAACGTGAAGATCACCCTGATGGTCGTGATCTTGTTCTTTGTGGGCGAGTACATCCTCTTGCCCGAACTGGCCAGCGCGCGCAAAGAGTTCCACCAGCTGAGCCATCTCAATTTTCTCTGGCTGATCCTCGGGGCCATGTTGGAGTTCGCCTCGCTCGCCGCGTATGCGCAGTTGACCCACTCAGTGCTCTCCCCAGGTGCCCCCAGCCGCTTCCGCATCTTCCGGATCAACATGTGGGCCCTGGCGATAAGCCACACGCTGCCCGGTGGCACCGTGCCGGGAACGGCGGCCAGCTACAAGCTCCTGACCGACGCCGAGGTCCCAGGGAGCACGGCGGGCTTCGGGCTGGCCACCCAGGGCATCGGCTCGGCCGTGGTCCTCAACATCATCTTCTGGCTTGCCCTGCTCATTTCCATCCCGCTCAACGGCTACAACCCGCTCTACGGGTTCGCCGCCATCCTTGGTGTCGTGCTGCTTGCGGTCTTCGGCGGGTTGGTCTTCTTCCTCACCCGCGGCGAGCAGCAGGCCGGCGCCTTCGTCAACAAGGTGGCCCATCATGTGCCGTTCACCAAGCCCGCCACGGTGATATCGCTCATCAACAAGGTCGCGTTCCGCATGAAGGAACTGTCCAAGAGCCCGGAGTTCGTCTCCCGGGCCGGGCTCTGGGCCGCGGCCAACTGGCTCCTCGATGCCGCCTCCTTATGGGTCTTCTTGTTCGCCTTCGGCGCCCATGTCTCGCCCATCGACCTCTTGGTGGCCTACGGGTTGGCCAACGTGTTGGCCGTGCTTCCCTTCACCCCCGGTGGCCTCGGCGTGATCGAGCTGACGCTGGTCACCGTGCTCACCGGCTTCGGGGTACACGCAGGGACGGCCACGGCAGGCGTGCTCAGCTGGCGCCTGGTCAATTTCTGGCTCCCCATCCCCTTCGGGGGCCTTTCGTTTCTCTCCCTCAAACTGGGCCACCGGCTCACTCCAGCGCAACGTCAGGTGACAGGAGAGATCAGCACGACCTGATGCGTGTGAGGCCGTCACGCGGCCGGGGTGGCGCCGGTCGCCGGTTCGACCGTGACGGTAAGGCCCGCGCTGGCACTTGTAGTGGCGCCGGTGGGAGGTTCCAGTGCGCTGGCCATCTGGGCCGACGTGACACTCTTCGAGGCGAAAACGGTATTGAGGAACGTGACCGTCTCGGCCCGCATGGCCGCCCCGCCCGGCGTGTCGCCGATGAAGGTCTGGAGATGGTCGCCACCATCGAGGGTGACGAAGGCCTTGGGCATGTCGGCCGAGGCGAAGACCTGTTGGGCTTGAGGGTAGAGGCCGTACTCGTCGTCGGTGCCGACCGCGACAAAAAGCGCACCCGGGGTGGCAGCATTCCACGTGCCCGCCACCCCGGCCGGGATCTCGCCGGACAGCGAGAGGTAGGCCCGGATCCGGTGGTCGGCATACATCGGGTTCAGTGCCAGCAGCGCGATGTCGGTCCCCCCGTCGGAATGGCCGGCCACCGCGATCTTGGCCGGATTGACCGGTCCGGCGATACCGCCTAGGAGTTGGGTGATGACAAACGAGAGATCGAGGGCTTGTTGGGGATAGTCGCTGATCGGTTCTCCCGGCAACGTGCTGGCCGAGTCGGGGAAGGTCGGCGCCGCCACCAGGTACCCGGCGGCCGCCCACGTATCGAGCAAGGTCTCATACACGCCGGGATTCGAGTTCCACCCGTGGGCAAACACGACCCGCGGGAGCGGCCCGGGCAACCCCATCGGACGACGGATGACCGTCACCAGGGTCCGCCCTGGATGCCCCGGGACATCGCCACGGTCCGGTGTGGGCCGGCTCGGATCGGTGAACGTCTCGGTCTCGTCCTCGACGGCGAAGGGGGCTTGGGGCGCCGGTTGCGTGGTCGTCGTGGTTGTGGACCGGGACCGGGCCGACCCGGGGGCCGGATCGGTCAGGCCGTGGGCGCCCCCGGATCGCCCCGTCGGTGACGGTGACGGCCACACGGCGACGGCCAGTCCGATCACGACGACCAGAAAGAGCGCGGCCACGAGGGCCCCTCGATATCGGTGCATGCCGCGCCAGTTTCCCATCCCCTGCTGGAGGCGACCCGTCGCTACGCTCGCCGGATGGATCCGGGGCAGATCGGCATCGTCCTGTTCGACCTCGGTGGGGTACTCATCGAGGTAGGGGGCGTTGACCCGATGCGCAGCCTGGCCAAGATGGACAGCGATGAGGAGCTGTGGCAGCGCTGGCTCGCCTGCCCCTGGGTCCGCCGGTTCGAGCGGGGACAGTGCTCGGCCGAAGAGTTCGCGGCGGGCATCGTGGTCGAGTGGGAGCTGGGCCTGGCCGCGGACGCCTTCCTCGAGAGCTTTCGCAGCTGGATGAGCGGGCCCGTACCCGGTGCGTCCGAGCTCCTCGCCGAGGTCCAGCGCCGCGTCCCCATCGGGTGCCTGAGCAATATGAACGCTCTTCACTGGGACTTCATCTCCGCCCAGTCGGCCGTGTTCGACACCTTCACCTATCGCTTTTTGTCGTTCGAGCTCGGCATGGTCAAACCCGATCGCGAACTCTTCGATCGCATCGACGAGAGCTTGCCCGTGTCACCCGACCGCGTCCTCTTCCTGGACGACAACACCATGAACGTCGAGGCCGCCGCGGCGGCCGGATTCACCGCCCGGCGCGTGCGGGGGCTCGGCGAGGCCAGGCAGGCCCTCCTGGCGGCGGGGGTGTTGGAGCGCTAGCGCCCTAATCTGGGTGGCATGTGCCGCAATATCACCACCCTCAGGGGCCTCGAGCCCGTCGCCACCGCCGAAGAGATACAGGCGGCGGCCCGCCAGTACGTCCGGAAGGTCAGCGGCGTGCAAACGACATCGGAGCGCACGGAGGCCGCCTTCGAACGGGCCGTGCGCCAGGTGACCAAAGCCACGACCGAGCTTCTGGCCACGCTCCCGCCACGGCAACAACCGCCGCCGTCCCTCCCGCCGCTGCGCCGAAAAGCGGCCGCGGCAGCGGCCACCGCGCCTGCGGGCTGAAAACCTCCGCGCGCGCCTCGGCCGCCCCGGCCCGGCTCCGATCAGGCGGGCTTCATGCGGGTTCCATCGCCTCGACGGCGGTGGGGTCGATGCCGATACCGCCGGCGGCGCTGCTGGCGTAGACGGCGAGGGCGAAGCGCAGGACGTCGATGGCATCGTCACCGCCCCACATGAGCGGGCCCTCGCCGGTGTGGAGCCAGCGCAGCCAGTGACGCCCCGAGTCGCGGAAACTGCTGCCCCAGTCATCGTCGAGGGCGTGGTAGGAGCGCATCTCGCCGTCGACGTAGACCTCGAGGCTCGGCTGCTGAATCCCCCGGCCCGTACATCGATTCACCCGGCCAAACCCTTTGTGCCCCGTGACCTCCCAGCGCTCGTCATTGGTGTAGTAGTCGGAACGCAGGTACATGTCGGGCGCCAAGGTGATGTCCCACACGCCGCGGACGCCGTTCTCGTGCTCCCAGGCGATCGTGGTCGGGGCGTCAATGAAGATCGTCGAGAACACCTCGGTGCTCCCCACCCAGGCCCGCACCTCTTTGATCGGGCCGAAGAGCCAGAGCGCGGTGGCCAACTTGTGCCACCCGTCGTCGAAGACCAGGATCCCGCGCCCGTTCTTCATCTGCTGGAGCTGCCATCGGTAACTGCTCTGGGGCACGTCCCACCCGCCTTGCCCACTCCCCACCATCTTCATGGTGTAGCCACTCACCTGGCCGAGATCACCCGACTCGACCGTTTCCTTCAACCTTCGCAGAGGCTCGTAGAAGATGTAGTTCTCCATCACGCGCAGTATCCGGTCGTTGTCTCGAGCGGCGTCGAGCATGGTCTGCGCGCTCGCCAGGTCATTGCACATTGGCTTTTGCAAGTTGACGTGCCAGCCGTAGCCGAGCAGCTCGACCACGCCGTCGACGTGGAGGGGGATCGGCAGCAGCGCTTCGACGGCATCGACCTCGAGGCCACTAGCGGCCATCTCGGCGGCGGTGGCGAAGGTGCGGGCTTCGGGCCAGTCAGCCTGGCGCTGGGCCCGGCGGGCCTCGTCGGGGTCGACCAGGGCGACGACCTCGACGTCGGGGTTGTCGATGTAGGCCCGCATGTTCAGGTCGTAGATGCGGCCGAGACCGACGAAGGCGGACCGGATCGGACGGTCATACGGCGTGAAGCTCATGGTGCACTCTTTCTTGTTCTCGGGTGTTCTCGGGCGACGTCCCCTGGACTGGGTGACTGGACTATGCGACCTGGCCCACCAACAAAGCGAATCCCCGCCAGCGCCAGAGACAGTCGACCTGGGTCAGACCGGCGGCCCGCATCCAGGACAGTTGCGTCTCGACGCCCACCAATTTGTCCTCTGGGTCGTCGGCCGTCCTCCCGATGGCCGCCAGGAACTCAGCGTGGAGTTCGGGGGTGGCCGATGTCACCACCTCGAGGTTGGCGTAGAGCCCGCCCGAAAGGAGCGCTTGGGCTATTTCGGTCAACAGGCTCTGTTTGCGCTCATCCTCCAAATGGTGGATGGCCAGGCCCGACACGATGACGTCGAAATCCCCGAACGATGCGATGGAGTCGGCCATGTCCCAGGCGCGCACGGAGACCCGGGGATCGCCGTCGAAGCGCGCCCGGGCACCGTCCAGCATGGGAGCTGACCGGTCGAGCGCGACCACATGGTCGAGTGAGGGCCGAGCGTCCAGGGCCAGGGCGGCGAGCCGACCATCACCGCATCCGAGGTCGAGCAGGCGCCGCGGCTCGGACGGGAGGATGGTCCGGAGCAATTCTTCGGCGGCGAGCCGCGGCGCCAGGCGGCCCACTCGGTCGAGGTACCACTCGACCTGACCCGGATCAGTCCATCCGGCCGCTTCGACCGACAAGGGCCTAGGACTCGGATCCCTCGTGGCCCGCCTCTCCCACCCGCAGGTCACTTTCCCGCCGTCGGCGGGCCCTGGCGATGGCCAACTCCTTCAGGCGGCCCTGGGCACTCCGCCCATGCACGTTCTCGACGCGGCGCCAGCGCCGGTCCGAGCCGAGCTCCCACGAGTTCGTCTCGTCGGTGAGCACGAGATCCAGCACCTCGAAGAGCCGGGCCTGCAATTCGGGGTCGCGTACCGGCACCAGCACCTCGACCCGCCGGTCCAGGTTGCGCCCCATCAGGTCGGCCGAGCCGATGTAGAGCTTGAGCGGCAAGCCGGGTCCGTCCGCCGGGTCGACTGGTGCCCCGCCGAAGCGGTAGATCCTGGAGTGCTCCAGGAAGCTGCCCACGATGGACCGCACACGGATGGTCTCCGAGAGCTCAGGGATGCCCGGGCGCAGGCGGCACAGGCCGCGGATGGCCAGATCGATGGGAACGCCCGCCCCCGAGGCGCGGTAGAGCGCATCGATCATGTTGGCGTCGGTCAATCCGTTGAGCTTGAAAACGATGCGACCCTGTGGCCCGGCGTCGGCCTGCTCTTCGATCATCTCCATGATCCGCTTGCGCACGGTGACCGGTGACACCAGAATTTGGCGATAGTCGGCGTGCCGGGAGAACCCGGTGAGGTAATTGAACAATTCCCCGACGTCGGCGCCGATGTCTTCGGCGGCGGTCAGCAGCCCGAGGTCCTCGTAAATGCGGGCGGTCTTGGAGTTGTAATTCCCGGTGCCCACATGGCAGTAGTGCCGCACGCCGTCTTCCTCGCGACGCAGGACCAGGGCGGTCTTGGAGTGCGTCTTCAGTCCCACGATGCCGTAGACCACATGGACGCCGGCTTCTTCCAGCGCCCGGGCCCAGCCGATGTTGGCCTCCTCGTCGAAGCGGGCCTTGAGCTCGACGATGGCCGCCACCTGCTTTCCGTTCTCGGCGGCCCGGATGAGCGAAGCCACAATGGGGCTGTCGCCCGAGGTGCGGTAGAGCGTCTGCTTGATCCCGAGCACCGCCGGGTCCTCGGCCGCCTGGGTGATGAAGGCCTCCACCGAGGTGGCGAACGAGTCGTAGGGGTGGTGCACCAGAACATCTCGCTCGCGCAGCATGGCGAAGAACTCGGTCGGTTCGTGGGCCGCCGTGGCCAGGCCGGGCGGCGTCATCGGGGTCCAGGTGTCCTCGTGGAGGTCGGGACGGTC